>JAJUGE010000002.1 GCA_029268305.1 Alphaproteobacteria bacterium | reverse complement strand
TGACGCGGGCGGCGCCTGTGATCTCCTCCACCGTCTCTCCGCGGACACGCAGAGCCATGAGGAAGGCGCCCATCTGTGACGGCGTCGCGTCGCCGGACATCATGATCTCGAACGCCCGCTCCGACTGCGACTCGGTAAGGGCCTCGCCCGCAGCAAGATGGGCGAGGAGCGAGCGGAAATCCGACAGTTCGCCGGTCATGCCACGACGCGCCGTTCGGGCAGGGGGGCCGGCGTCCGAGACGGGAGGCGGCCATCGGTCGCCATGGCAAGGAAGTTGCCGAGAAGAGCGTGACCATTCTGGGAAGCGATGCTCTCCGGGTGGAACTGCACGCCATGAACAGGGAGTTCCCGGTGCGCCAGGCCCATAATCACGCCATCTTCAGTCTCGGCGGTGACCTCCAGATCGTTTGGCAGAGTCTCACGATCGACCACCAGCGAATGGTATCGGGTCGCTTCAAACGGGCTCGGTAGCGAGGCAAAGACGCTACGGCCGTCGTGACGGATGCGGCTGAGCTTGCCGTGCATGGGCACGGGCGCACGCACGATGCGCCCTCCGAAGGCCTGTCCAATCGCCTGATGGCCAAGACACACGCCGAGCAGAGGCACCCGGCCCGCGGCAGCCTTGACCAGCTCGAGGCAGATTCCCGCACGATCGGGATCGCAGGGACCAGGCGAAATAACAATGCCTTCCGGCTCGAGATCGAGCGCTTCCGACACGCTGATCCTGTCATTTCTCGTGACGAGAACTTCCGCCCCCAGCTCGCCAATGAAGTGCTGCAGGTTGTAGACGAAACTATCGTAATTATCGATCAACAAGAACATGAGTCAGCTCGCAGCCATCCCTCGAGAAAGTCCGAATTTAGTCGCGGCAGCTCCCGTCGGCTTCCAAGACAATGCAGTGTATGCGAGGATGCCGGCGGATTCGATCGGGTTTCCGCGATGTACGGCCGTCGAGCCCCATCGTCGCCCACACATCCCGTCATGAAAGCACAGGGTATATATGGCCCGGAAGCCGCGTAAGCGCCAGTCTCGGAGAAGTGGCCGTCGGGCCGGCGTCAGGCTACGTTTCACCCCATTTCTACGGCGATTGTCGACACGGGCAGGGGTGCTGACGACGGTGTGCCTCGCCATTGTGGTCGGGGCTGCGCTCGGCTACGGCCTCGGTCTGCTCAATCGGGAGCCGCCGAAGGGCACCATCGCCACGGCCCCGAAGCAGCCGTCGGTGTACCCGACACGATCACAGCCGCAGCGGCCGCAGCACCAGGTCCGCAAGGCCAGGGCTCCGGCCGATAAGGCGGCGCTCGAGAAATCGCCTCCGACCGAGGCCAAAACCCCGCCGGCCCCTCCACCGGTCCCCACCGTCGAACACGCCTGGATGCGAAACGCGGTGCCCGCGCCCGAGTCCGGCGGACGGCCGGCGATCGCCATCGTCATCGACGACGTCGGACTCAACGTGACACGAACCCGCCAGGTGGTTTCGCTCCCGGCTCCCGTCACGCTGGCGTTCCTGACCTATGCGGAGCACCTCTCGCAGCAAACGGCCGAGGCGCGAGCGGCCGGTCATGAACTGCTCGTGCATTTTCCGATGGAACCGCTCGATCCGGCCGTCGACCCCGGACCGAACGCGCTTTTGACGGGGCTGGACGAGGCGGAGATAGCGAAGCGACTGCGCTGGGGCCTTTCGCGCTTCGACGGCTATGTCGGCATCAACAACCACATGGGGAGCCGTTTCACAACCGCAGAGGCCCAGATGAGCGTGGTCCTGAGCGAACTAAAGGCGCGCGGGCTCCTGTTCCTCGATTCGGCAACCTCTCCCGCGAGCGTGGGCGCGCGGATGTCTCGCGAGCTGGACGTGCCGCACGCTGTCAGAGACGTATTCCTCGACAACTCGAAAGATCGTGAGGCCATTCGGTCGAGTCTCGCGTTGTTGGAGGAACGGGCACGCCGATATGGCCAAGCGATCGGCATCGGTCATCCGTATGAAGAGACGATCGAAGAAATCCGGCGCTGGGTGAACGGCGTCCGGGACCGCGGCTTTGTTCTCGTTCCGCTGACCGCGCTCATCCGGCGGAACGCCGCGGCAGAAAGCAAGTTGAGCGCCGCCCCTCGGAAACCCTCAGGCTAAGCTCGGCTGCTTGTGGAAGGATCCATCCGAGCAACTTCAGGTTTGGATCGGCGTTTACGCTGATGTGGTGGGGTTACGGGTTCGCTCGTGACCGATACAAACGGGTAATTCGGCCATCGACGGCCCGCAGCTCCTTCGGTCAACGTCTGAGGAGTGGATGACATGGCCGTGCGTGACATTCGAAACCCCGTTCAATGGACGTGGGATCACGTTCGGGAGACCGACCATTTCGTCGACTGGATGGACCGGGCCGCCCGGCGGGGGAGGGAGGCCCGGGATGGACATCCGACGATACGGCGGATCGAAGTCTCCGATCTGCGTGAAGTACTGATCAACGGCCTCCGCGATTTCGGAGCGTATCGGACCGATGTGATTTTCCTCTGCCTAGTCTATCCGATCGCCGGACTGGTGCTGGCGCACTTGGCATTCGGCTACGGAATGCTGCCCCTGATATTTCCGCTCGCAGCCGGTTTTGCCCTACTGGGACCGATAGCCGCGGTCGGTCTGTATGAGATGAGTCGCCGGCGGGAGGAAGGGCGAGAAATCACCTGGATCGACGCCTTCGGCGTAATCCGGTCGCCCGCTTTTGGCTCTATCCTCGTTCTCGGCCTGGTTCTGGTCGGGATCTTTCTGCTCTGGCTTATGGCTGCGCAGCTGATCTACGACATGACGCTCGGACCCGAACCGCCGGCTTCGGTAGGTACGTTTCTCGCCGACGTCATCACCACCGGTGCCGGATGGGCGATGATCGTGATAGGCATGGGCGTCGGGTTCCTCTTCGCCGCTCTCGTCCTCGCGATCAGCATCGTGTCGTTCCCGCTACTGCTCGACCGGGATATCGGGCTCGGTGCCGCGGTTCGGACATCGATCCGTGCGGTGCGGATCAACCCGATGCCCACAGCGGCTTGGGGGCTGATCGTCGCCGTCAGTCTGGCGCTTGGATCCATACCATTCTTCGTCGGCTTGATCGTAGTTTTGCCGGTCCTCGGTCATGCAACCTGGCACCTCTACCGGCGGATGATCATGCCGCCCTCCGAACCGCTTCAGGAGAACGCCTAACCTCAGACTATCTCGTTCCGCGGACCTTTCCGACGGGAGAAGCGCACCGCTTCTTCCGCGGAGCGGAACAACGCCCGCGCCTTGTCCTGGCTCTCCTGATATTCCGCCGCAGGATCACTGTCCGCGACGACCCCCACGCCGGCCTGCGCGTAGAGAACGCCGTCCTTCACGACCGCCGTCCGTAGCCCGATACAGGTGTCCATGGTGCCATTGGCGGCGAAATAGCCGATGCAACCAGCGTAGATGCCACGCTTCTCGGGCTCGAGTTCGTCGATGATCTCCATCGCCCGGACCTTCGGCGCTCCGGAAACGGTACCCGCCGGGAACCCCGCGATGAGAGCACCGATCGCGTCATACTTCGGATCGAGCTCGCCTTCGACGGTCGAGCTGATATGCATGACGTGCGAATACAGCTCGATCTCGAACTGTTCGACCACCTTGACGGTGCCGATCTTGCTGACGCGCCCGACATCGTTCCGGGCGAGATCGAGCAGCATCAGGTGCTCGGCGATCTCTTTGGGATCGGAAAGCAGTTCCTGCGAAAGCAGCCTGTCTTCGGCTGCGTCCTTGCCGCGGCGGCGTGTGCCGGCAAGCGGCCGGATCGTGACCTTGCCTTCGCGGACACGTACCAGGATCTCCGGGCTAGAACCGACGACCGCGAAATCGCCGAATTCGAGGAAGAAGAGGAAGGGCGAGGGATTCAGACGTCGCAGCGCCCTGTAGAGCGAGAACGGTGGCAGCTCGAACGGAACGTAGAAACGCTGCGATGGAACGATCTGAAATGCGTCGCCGGCATGGATGTACTCCTTCGCCTTGCGCACCATCTCTTCGAACCGTTCGCGCGAGACGTTCGAGCTGGCGGGCGGCAGCTCTTCGATCTCGCTTGCCGCAGCGCTGGAGTGGGGCAGGCTCCGCTCCAGATCGCCGAGGACGTCACCGATCCGTTCGACGGCCGCCTCGAAGGCACCTCTTGCCGAGAGGCCCGGCTTTGGCCAGACCGGGGTGACGACGGTGATGTGGTCACCGATCGTGTCGAAAACGAGCATGATCGTCGGCCGCAGGAACATTCCGTCGGGCACACCGATCGGGTCCGGTGGAACATTCGGCAAGTGCTCCATCAGCCGGACCATGTCGTAGCCCATATAGCCGACCAGGCTCGATGCCATGGGGGGCAGCTCGGGCGGCAGGTCGTCGATCCTGCACTCGGCGATCAGGGAGCGGAGCGAATCGAGCGCTCCCTGGTCGCAGCGCTCGAAGGCGTCCGGATTGCTGAGCGCGTCCCGATTGATTTCGGCCTCGTCGCCGCGACACCGCCAGATCAGGTCCGGCTTGAGGCCGATGAAGGAGTAGCGACCGCGCACCGCCCCGCCTTCGACCGATTCGAGCAGGAAACTGTTGCGCCGCCCGCCCGCGACCTTGAGCATCGCCGAGACGGGAGTCTCCAGATCAGCGACGGTCCGCGTCCAGACGAGCTGGGGCCGTCCCGATTCGTACCTGCGGGAAAACTCCTCGAAGCTCGGTAACACGGTCATGATCGAATCCTGATCGGGGTTCGGGCGAGTCGGCGCCGCACATTCAATGGCGAGGCGTCAGAGAAGGCGACGCAGCGTCTCCTGCCTCACCTCGACGCCGTGCCGGTTCTGCAACGCCTGTATGTACTGCATTTCCAGGTCGGCTCTGATGGCGTCCTCGAGCTGTGTGCGGATCCCGTCGACAGCCTCGCTGGCCGAAGAGGGATCCGCATCACGGACCTCGGTCACGCGCGCTACATAGAAGCCTTCTCCACCCCTTTGCACGACGACTTCCTCGGATGTGGCGTTGAACAGCCTCCCGACGAGGCCACTCGGCAACCAGTCTCCCGGTCTGTGGGTGTCCCGTGTAAAGGGGGAGCTTGTGCGGTGTTCCAGGCCCATCTCTGCGGCAATGCTTTCGAAGGTCGCTCCTCCACTGATGCTAGCAGCGATGTTCTGGGCGGCCTGTTCCGCGAGTTCCGTCAGCTTCTCCCCGCGCCAGGCCATTGCCACTTCGTCCCGGATCTCGTCGAGCGGAGGCACGGCCGGAGGCATGATCTCGTCGACGCGCAGAACGTAATAGCCGCCCTCGGGTGTCTCCTCGAGCAGGCTCTCTTCGCCTTCGGGAAGGGAGAATGCCTCGTTCAGAAAGCCGCCATCAGGAATATCGCTTACACGGCTTCCATCCGGTGCCAACCCTTGGCGGTTGATGGCGTCTACTTGCAAGAGGGGCAGGTTCAGGCTTTCTGCCACCTCTTCGAGGGAGCTTCCTCCGGCAAGAGCGTCCTGCACCTGATTGCCCAGCTCGAACAGATCCTCGACGGCGAGCTCGACAGCTATCTCCTGGCGAATCTCCGGAGCCACCTCCTCGAAAGGCTTGGTCGACCCGGGCACGATTTCGGTGACTCGAAGTATGTGCCAGCCCAGCGGGCTCTTGACCGGTTTCGTGGTCCCGGGACCCTCCAGCCCGAATGCAGCCTCTTCCACGACTGCAGGGAACAGATCGCCACGGGTGACTTCGCCGATGTCCGTCATCTCGGCGCCTGTAGCGGTTGCTTCCTCGGCTACGTCGTCGAAGGCCGCTCCGGTGGAAAGGCGCTCCGCGGCGGCCCGGGCTTTTTCCTCGGCATCGGCCGCGAACAGGAGCTGAGCGACGCGCCGGCGCTCTGGTACCTGGAATTGCCCAATCCGCGCTTCGTAGGCTTCTCGTACCCTCTCCTCGGGCACAGGGATGTCCTTTGCGATCTCCTGCGGGCTGAGGGCGATCGCGGTAAGGCGACGGAGCTCCGGCCGCTCGAATCGCTCGTTGTTTTCTTCATAGAATGTGGCGAGTGTCTGGTCGTCCGGTTCGGGAACTGTCTCGATCTTCGTCAACGGGAGATACAGGATTTCGGCAATCCGCTCTTCCTGGCGGTGTCGATAGATGGATTGTACCAGCTGAGCGGGAGCAATGGCGCCCGCGACGACCGCGTCTATCACTTCGCCACGGGACAGCTCGTTCCTGAGCCGCTCGACATAACCTTCTTCCGTGAGGCCGTTCGTAAAGAGCACCTGTTCGAAGCGCTGTCGATCGAAGCGCCCCGTCGCGTCGTGGAAAGCCTGTTCCTCGAGGATCACGCGCCGGACCAGATCGTCTCCGATCCGGATCCCAAGCTCTTCGGCTTCGAGAGCCACCAATCGGCGCGAAACCAGACGCGAGAGTACCTGATCGGCCAGACCGAGACCGATCGCCGTCTCTCGATCGAGGCGCCCGCCGAAGCGCTGTCGCAGCTGCTCCAGCTGTCGATTGAACTCGTTCGTAAACTCCCGCTCGGAGATTTCGGTGTCGCCGACGCGCGCCACCGTCGTATCCGTGCTCGGCCCCAGATAGTCGCCGATTCCCCACGCCGCGAAGCTGATGACCAGCAGAATGAACAGAAGCTTCGCAAGCCATGAGCCGGCGCTTCGGCGAAGAGCATTGAGCATCAATACGATCCAGGTCAGCCGGATTCACCCGCCCGCGGAGTGGGCGGGCCGGGGAGCGCGGCATCATAGGCAGGGAAGGTTCGAGCGGCAACAAACGCGGGTGTGCTGTTCGAAGGGGCGGAAGCGCTTGGCCTCGGCCGCACCGAACCTTACTCTCGCTGTCATCGAGGTCACTGTTCACCGCAGCCAAAGGGAAACCAGCTTCATGAGCTCCAGACGCCCGCTCATTGCCGGAAACTGGAAAATGAATGGTCTGCGCCAGGAGGGCCTCGCCCTCGCCGGAGAGATCGCGCGGGAGAGCGGCGGTTCGGATCTGCGCTGCGATCTCCTGATTTGCCCTCCGTTCACCCTGATAGGCGAGATCTCGCAACAGCTCGGGACCTCGACCGTCGCAATCGGCGGGCAGGATTGTCATGCCGAAGCCAAGGGTGCTCACACCGGCGACGTGAGCGCGGAGATGCTCGCCGATCTCGGCTGCCGCTATGTCATCGTCGGTCACTCCGAGCGGCGTGCGAATCATGGCGAGAGCAGCACCGTCGTCAGGAGCAAAGCGGCGGCAGCGCTTCGTGCCGGCCTCGTGCCGATCATCTGCGTCGGCGAAACCGAGGCAGAGCGCGATGCAGGAAAGGCGGACCAGGTCGTGAGATCCCAACTCGCGGAGTCCCTTCCGGAGGGAATCGACGCCGATCGCCTCGTCGTGGCGTACGAACCAGTGTGGGCGATCGGGACCGGCAGGACGGCTCGGCCGGAAGATGTCGGCGCCATGCATGCGGCAATTCGGGAGTTGTTGAGCGAACGGGTTGCGAACGGCACCGATGTCCCCATTCTCTATGGCGGGTCGGTGAAGCCGGAAAACGCTCGAGAGCTGCTTGCAGTGAAGGACGTCGGCGGTGCGCTCGTCGGAGGAGCCAGCCTGAAGGCGGAGGATTTCCTGGCAATCGCCCGAAGTTGCGGCTAGCCGTCGAACGCCGAAGAAGGTAAAAGGCGGCTCGTCGATCAGATCGGACAGTTGGCGCCGGCCGCAGGGCTGGCATGGAGCGATTCATAAATGAGCACGGTCCTGTTGGTGATCCATCTGCTCATCGCGGTCGGGCTCGTCGGTAGCGTTCTCATCCAGCGGAGCGAGGGCGGCGGGCTCGGGATCGGTGGCGGTGGGGGCGGCGGCCTGATGACCGGCCGTTCCAGCGCCAATCTGCTGACGCGCACCACGAGCGTGCTCGGCGCGCTCTTCTTCGCGACCAGTCTGAGCCTCGCCTGGCTATCGGCCGGAACCGGCACGCCGACTTCGATCCTCGACCAGGGGCAGCCAGCTCCCGTGCAGAGTGAGCCGGCGCCGCCTGCCGAACCCAGCGTGCCGTTGGCCCGCTGATATGGCGGAGCCGGTGCGCCTCCCCGCGCCGGTCGCCACGCCAGAGGCGCCACTTCAGAACGTGCCCCGCACGCGGCCGCTTCGCCGCACCGTTTTCATTTTTGCTGCGGCTCCAGCCGCCAAAACTGCTCGATGACCCGCTTCGTTTTCATCACCGGTGGCGTGGCCTCTTCATTGGGGAAAGGCCTCGCCTCGGCAGCCCTCGGCGCGCTGCTTCAGGCGCGCGGCTTTCGTGTGCGGATGCGAAAGCTGGACCCCTATCTCAACATCGACCCCGGCACCATGAGCCCGTACCAGCACGGCGAGGTCTACGTGACCGACGACGGGGCCGAGACGGACCTCGATCTGGGTCATTACGAGCGCTATACGGGCGTCGCGTGCCGCCGGAGCGACAGCGTCACCACCGGCCGCATTTATTCGACGGTGCTGCAGCGCGAGCGTCGAGGAGACTATCTCGGCGCCACCGTGCAGGTGATCCCGCACGTGACCGACATGATCAAGGAGTACATCCAGGCCGATCTCGACGATGAGGATTTCGTGCTGTGTGAGATCGGCGGCACCGTCGGGGATATCGAGAGTCTGCCCTTTCTCGAAGCGATCAGGCAGCTTCGCCACGAACTGGGGCCGGAGCGGACGCTGTTCGTCCATCTCACCCTAGTGCCGTTCATCCCTTCGGCGGGCGAACTGAAGACGAAGCCGACCCAGCACTCGGTCAAGGAGTTGCTGAACGTCGGCATCCAGCCGAACATCCTACTATGTCGCTGCGATCGCGAAATTCCCGCCGATTCCAGGCGCAAGATCGCGCTGTTCTGCAACATCCGCGAGGAGTGCGTCATACCGGCGCTCGACGTGGACACCGTCTATGCGACGCCGCTCACCTATCATGCCGCCGGCTTCGACGTGCAGGTTTATCGGCACTTCGGGATCGAGGTTGTGGGCGAACCCGATCTCCGCCGCTGGCAGGATATCGTCGATCGGGTCCGCGAGCCGGAAGGCGAGGTGACGATTGCGGTCGTCGGCAAGTACACGGAGCTGAAGGACGCCTACAAGTCGCTGATCGAGGCGTTGAACCACGGCGGCATCGCGAACGACGTCCGGGTGAATTTCGACTGGGTCGAGGCCGAGGTTTTCGAACAGCAGAATGCGGTGGAGAGGCTCGATGGGGTGCACGGGATCCTCGTGCCCGGCGGTTTCGGCGAACGGGGTTCGCTCGGCAAGATCCAGGCGGCGCGATTTGCGCGGGAGCACCACGTGCCATATTTCGGCATCTGCTTCGGCATGCAGATGGCGGTCGTCGAGGCTGCGCGTAATCTCCTCGGCATAGAAGGCGCCAGCTCCACCGAGTTCGGCCCCTGCGAGGTGCCCGTCGTGGGGCTCCTCACCGAGTGGGTCCGCGGAAACGAAGTCGAGCGACGGGATGCGTCCAGCGAGCTCGGCGGCACCATGCGCCTCGGCGCATACGAAGCGCAGTTGAAGCCAGGGAGCAAGGTGGCCGAAATTTATGGCACCACCACGATCTCCGAGCGTCACCGGCACCGCTTCGAGGTGAACATCCATCACCGGGCGGAGCTCGAGGGGGCGGGGCTGGTGTTTTCGGGAATGTCGCCGGACGGCATACTGCCGGAGATCGTCGAGTACCCTGACCACCCCTGGTTTATCGGCGTTCAGTTCCATCCGGAGCTGCGCTCGAAACCGCTTGATCCGCATCCGCTGTTCGTGTCGTTCATCGCCGCTGCCGTTAAACAATCCAGGCTCGTTTAGGACTCTGCGCATGACAGTGACCCGCCATATCCGCATCGGCGGCATCGAGGTCGGCAACGACTTGCCGTTTGCGCTGATCGCGGGCCCGTGTGCGCTCGAGAGCCGCGAGCATGCACTCGAGACCTCGCAGGCATTGGTCGAGATCGCGCGGCGGTGCGGGATCGGTCTGATCTACAAGACCTCGTTCGACAAGGCGAACCGGACGAGCCTCAACAGCCCGCGCGGCATCGGAATGAAGAAGGCCCTGCCCATCCTGGCTGAAGTCCGGGAGCGGTGGAATTGCCCGGTACTGACGGATGTCCATACCGAAGAGCAGTGCGCCCCCGTGGCCGAAGCCGTCGATGTGCTGCAGATTCCCGCGTTCCTGTGCCGGCAGACCGATCTTCTGGTCGCAGCGGCGCGCACCGGCCGGGCGGTCAATGTGAAAAAGGGGCAGTTTCTGGCGCCATGGGACATGAAGAACGTGGCTGCGAAGCTGGTCTCCGCCGGCAACGAGAACGTTCTCCTGACGGAACGCGGCGTCAGTTTCGGCTACAACACCCTCGTCTCCGACATACGCTCGCTCCCGATCATGGCCGAGACCGGGTTCCCGGTGGTCTTCGACGCGACGCATTCTGTGCAGCAGCCCGGCGGGCAGGGCACCAGCAGCGGGGGACAGCGTGAGTTCGTGCCGGTGCTGGCTCGGGCGGCGGTGGCGGTGGGCGTCGCGGCCGTCTTCATGGAGACGCATCAGGATCCGGACAGCGCGCCGAGCGATGGCCCCAACATGATTCCGCTCGCGCAGATCGAGCAGATCGTTCAGGTTCTCGCCGCTCTCGACCAGATCGCCAAGCGGCCGAGCCCCAACTCTTCTTCGTCCGATGCTCCGAAACCTTGAGAGGCTGCCTGCACCATGACCGCGATCGCCGATATTCGTGCCCGCGAGATCCTCGACAGCCGCGGCAACCCGACGGTCGAGGTCGATGTCCTGCTGGATACAGGAGCGACCGGCCGGGCCGCGGTGCCGTCGGGTGCTTCCACTGGCGCTCACGAGGCGCATGAGAGGCGGGATGGCGACAAGGGGCGCTATGGCGGTAAGGGCGTCCAGGGCGCCGTCGACGCGGTCAACGGCGAGATCTTCGATGCCCTCTCCGGCATGGACGCCGAAGATCAGATCGCGATCGACCGGACTCTGGCCGAGCTCGACGGCACGCCCAACAAGAGCAGGCTCGGCGCCAACGCAATTCTGGGTGTGAGCCTCGCGCTCGCGAAAGCTGCGGCGGCGGAGCTTGGTCTGCCCCTCTACCGATATGTCGGCGGCCTGTATGCGCGCGTACTTCCGGTGCCAATGATGAACATCGTCAACGGTGGTGCGCACGCGGACAATCCGATCGACATCCAGGAATTCATGGTCATGCCGGTCGGCGCCCCGACCTTCGCGGAAGCATTGCGTTGCGGCGCCGAGGTCTTCCAGACCCTGAAGGGCCTGCTGAAAGAGGCCGGGCACAACACCAATGTGGGCGACGAAGGCGGCTTTGCACCGGCGCTCGCAAGTACCGACGAGGCACTCGGCTTTATCATGCGGGCAATCGAGGTAGCGGGCTACAAGCCCGGTGAAGACGTGATGCTGGCGCTCGACGCCGCTTCCACCGAGTTCTATCGGGACGGCCGCTACGAGCTGTCCGGTGAAGGACGCGCGCTCGACAGCGGACAGATGGTCGACTGGCTCGCCGATCTGGTAGGGCGCTTCCCGATTGCCTCGATCGAGGATGGCATGGCGGAAGACGACTGGGACGGGTGGCACCTCCTGACGAACCGGCTCGGTGCCAAGGTCCAGCTGGTCGGGGACGACCTATTCGTCACAAATCCGCAGCGCCTGCGGGATGGGATAGCGAAGGGGGTCGCCAACTCCATCCTCGTCAAAGTCAATCAGATCGGCTCGCTTTCGGAGACGCTGGAGGCGGTCGAAACGGCGCATCGAGCGTCCTATACCGCGGTCATGTCACATCGCTCGGGCGAGACCGAAGACGTGACGATCGCCGATCTCGCAGTCGCGACGAATTGCGGCCAGATCAAGACCGGCTCGCTCGCTCGCGCCGACCGGACCGCGAAGTACAACCAGCTTCTCCGGATCGAAGAGGAGTTGGGTGCCGCAGCGAAATTTGCCGGCCGTTCGGTGCTTCGCGGCGGGAGCAGCTAAAGAATTCGATTGACGGACCGCGAATCGCTGGGATTCTCGGCACATGATGCTTTGGTTGGAGATCAGGCGGCGGATCCGGGTCATGCTCGGCCCGCTGGTGATGTGCAGCGTCGCCGCCTATTTCATCTATCACGCGACCTACGGGGACCGTGGCTTTTTCGCTGTCGTCACGCTTAACGAACGGATAGCGGAAGCGGAGCAGATCCGTGCTCACGTGGCCGAGCGGAAAGCGGGACTGGAGGCCCGGGTGGCCCTGCTGAAGGCGGAGAGCCTGGACCCGGACCTACTCGAGGAGCGCACGCGCCTGCTGCTCGATATGGCGCATCCGAACGATAGAATTATCCTGTATAGGTCAAAGGACGAGGGTCGGGAGCGTCCTGTCCGCGTCACGCGCCCCGGGGAATAACCATAATCTAGTTAATAGACGATTTCTGTCGCTGTTTCAATATATTAGCCAGTGTTGAATCCGCGTCAGGAACGCGGTACCAATCAGAGCGTTCGTGTTTCAGCCATCGGCTGGGATCCGGCACAGCGGGGAGAGATCATGGCGACGCGGACGAGAACCGCATCGAAGCGGTCCGCCAGTGCTTCGAGCAAGGCGTCTGGAGCGGCAGCTACGAAGCCGAAAGGCCGAAAGCGGCGAGACGATGCGCTCTCCGGCGACCGGGACGAGCTGATCGGCTACTACCGTGACATGCTTCTGATCCGGCGATTCGAGGAGAAGGCCGGACAGCTCTACGGAATGGGCCTCATCGGCGGCTTCTGCCATCTCTACATCGGCCAGGAAGCGGTTGTGGTCGGCATGCAGGCGGCGATCCGGGAGGGCGACACCGTTATCACCGGGTATCGCGACCATGGGCATATGCTGGCCACCGGTATGGATCCGAAAGGAGTAATGGCTGAGTTGACCGGCCGGCGCGGCGGGTACTCGAAGGGGAAGGGCGGCTCGATGCACATGTTCAGCCGCGAGAAGAACTTCTTCGGCGGGCACGGCATCGTCGGCGCCCAGGTGCCGATCGGGGCGGGGCTCGCCTTTGCTCATAAATACAACGGCACCGACAATGTCAGCCTCACCTATTATGGGGACGGCGCCGCGAATCAGGGGCAGGTGGCCGAAACGATGAACATGGCAGCGCTCTGGTCGCTGCCGATCGTCTTCATCATCGAGAATAACAGGTACGGCATGGGGACGTCAGTTGCGCGTGCCGCGGCCGGCGAGGGGCTGCACAAGCGCGGCGCCGGCTATGGCATTCCTGGCGAAGCTGTCGACGGCATGGATGTTCTGGCGGTGCGAAAGGCCGGCGACGCCGCGGTCGAGCACGCGCGCACCAAGGGGCCGATCATCCTTGAGATGGAAACCTACCGCTATCGCGGCCATTCCATGTCCGACCCGGCCAAATACCGTTCGCGCGACGAGGTGAACAAGATGAGGGCGGAACGCGATCCGATCGACCATTACCGGGAACGCCTTCTGGAGGCCGGGGTCGTGGACGAAGCCGCGTTGAAGGAGATCGACGGCAACATCAAGCAGATCGTCTCCGAAGCGGAGGAGTTCGCCCGCAACAGCCCCGAGCCGGATCCGTCCGAGCTCTACACCGACGTGCTCGCGGAAGCCTGAAGCCGCGGCGATCTCAGGGACGGAACTCACCATGCCGATCGAAGTGCTCATGCCGGCCCTGTCGCCGACCATGACGGAAGGTAAGCTCGCCAAGTGGCTGAAGAAGGAGGGCGACGAGGTACGAGCGGGCGATGTGATCGCCGAGATCGAGACCGACAAGGCGACGATGGAGGTCGAAGCGGTCGACGAGGGTCGTCTCGGTCGGCTGCTGGTCGAAGAGGGCAGCGAAGGCGTGGCGGTGAACACGCCGATCGCGCTTCTCCTCGGTGAGGATGAAGATGCCAGCGCCCTCGACGAGGCCGTCGACAAGGCAGCCCCGGACGCGGAGCCGAAACGAGACCGGGGCAACGGCGCCTCTCAACCGGATCAATCGGCCGACGCGCAGGAAGAGAGCGCAAAAGAGCGCGAGAGGCCCGCGCGCCAGGCGGCGGTGGCGCCTCCGCCGCAACGGCGAGCGCCGGCGGAAGACGAAGCGGCTTGGGGCGAAACGACGAAGATCACGGTTCGCGAAGCGTTGCGTGATGCCATGGCCGAGGAGATGCGCCGGGACGAATCGGTATTCCTCATGGGGGAAGAGGTTGCCGAGTATCAGGGCGCGTACAAGGTCAGTCAGGGCTTGCTGGACGAGTTCGGGGCGCGTCGCGTGGTGGACACGCCTATCACCGAGCATGCGTTCGCCGGGCTGGGCGTCGGCGCGGCATTCGCCGGACTGCGCCCGATCATCGAGTTCATGACGTTCAACTTCGCCATGCAGGCGATCGACCAGATCGTCAATTCCGCCGCGAAGACCCTTTATATGTCAGGCGGGCAGATGGGCTGCCCGATCGTGTTTCGTGGCCCGAATGGCGCAGCGGCACGCGTCGCGGCCCAGCACTCTCAGTGCTATGCCAGCTGGTATGCGCACTGCCCGGGACTGATTGTCGTGGCCCCCTACTCGGCGGCGGATGCCAAGGGACTGCTGAAATCGGCGATTCGCGACCCGAACCCGGTGATCTTCCTCGAGAACGAGATTCTCTACGGCTACAGCTTCGAGGTTCCGACCGACCCGGACTTCACCGTTCCGATCGGCCGGGCACGGGTTCTCCGCGAAGGCACGGACGTCACCATCACTGCATTTTCGCTGATGTGCCACCATGCGCTTGCCGCCGCCGAGGAACTGGCGAAAGAAGGCATAGAAGCCGAGGTAATAGACCTCCGGACCATCCGGCCGCTGGACCGGGAAACGGTGGTGGAGTCCGTGAAGAAGACCAATCGGCTCGTCAGCGTCGAGGAAGGGTGGCCCTTTGCCGGAATCGGCTCCGAGCTTGCGGCCGTGATGATGGAAGAAGCGTTCGATTATCTCGACGCACCGGTAAC
This sequence comes from Alphaproteobacteria bacterium, assembly GCA_029268305.1. Lineage (GTDB taxonomy): Bacteria > Pseudomonadota > Alphaproteobacteria > JAJUGE01 > JAJUGE01 > JAJUGE01. Next base: position 119,393 of record JAJUGE010000002.1, on the reverse strand, counting down.
GCGCGTGACCGGTGTGGACGTTCCGTTGCCCTACGCGGCCAACCTCGAGAAGCTCGCGCTTCCGCAACCGGAAACGATCGTCAACGCAGCCAAAGCCGTCTGCTATCGGTGACCCGAGCTACGGAGCCGGCTTTCCTTCCACGACGATCTCCGAGGACCCGCCGATGTCGACCAATATCCTGATGCCGGCTCTGTCTCCCACCATGACCGAGGGCACCCTCGTGAAGTGGAATGTGAAGGAGGGAGACGAGGTGCGCGCCGGCGATGTCGTCGCGGAAATCGAAACGGACAAGGCGACGATGGAGGTCGAGGCTGTCGACGAGGGCGTCGTCGGCAAGATCGTGGTGCCCGAAGGCACCGAAGGCGTGGCGGTAAACTCCGTGATCGCGATCCTTCTCGAAGAAGGGGAAGATTCGAGCGCGTTGGATGACGCGGCAGTCGATCAGGAGAAGGGGCCGCAGCCGACCGAGACAGCCGAGGAGCCGGATGAACCGGAGGGTCGGGAAAGCGACGAGTCACCGGCAAGAGCAAAGCCATCTGGTGGAGAAGCGCCAGATCCGACTGGGGCTACTTCGGATGCCAAGGCAACCCCGCTGGCGGCCCGGATGGCGCGCCAGGCCGGTATCGATCTGTCGGGCGTCGCCGGTTCCGGGCCCGGCGGTAAAATCGTGAAGGCGGACATCGAAGCCCTCAGAAGCGGCAGCGGCGAACCCCAGGCGGCATCTCGTGGGAATGGGGCGTCTGCGACAGGCGGTAATGGCAGGATCTTCGCGAGTCCGCTCGCGCGCCGGCTGGCGACCGAGGCGGGTATCCCGCTTGAAGCGATCGAGGGAAGCGGTCCGCACGGCAGGATCGTCAAGAGCGATGTCGAGAAGGCGAAGAAGGAGGGCGTGCGCGTTCCCAAGGAGGCGGAGCGAGCGGCTTCCCCGACGGCGCAACCTGCAATCGCGCCGACGGAGCAGCCGGGGCTGCCGGAATACGACCTCGTGCCGCATTCCTCGATGCGGAAGATCATCGCGCGGCGCCTGACCGAGGCGAAACAGACGATCCCGCATTTCTATCTGACGGTCGATTGCGAGGTAGACGAACTCGTTCGCGTTCGTGCGGAAATGAACTCGCGGGCGCCAGAAGGTGTAAAGCTGTCGATCAATGATTTCGTCATCAAGGCTCTCGCTCTGGCGATGCGGAGGGTTCCCGCCGCCAATGCCTCGTGGAGCGAAGAAGGCCTTCTCAAATATCGATCGGTCGACGTCTCGGTCGCGGTCGCGATCGAGGGCGGTTTGATCACACCTGTGGTCCGCAATGCCGACCAGAAGGGGTTGGCAGCCATATCGGCGGAGATGCGGGACCTGGCGGCGCGCGCGAGGGACGGGAAGCTGAAGCCGGAGGAGTATCAGGGCGGCACCGTCAGCATCTCCAACCTCGGGATGTACGGAATCAAGCAGTTCGACGCCGTCATCAATCCGCCTCAGTCGTGCATCCTCGCGATCGGTGCTAGCGAGCAGCGGCCGATCGTGAGAGAAGGCAAGCTGGAGGTAGCAAACCTGATGACCTGTACGCTTTCCTGCGATCATCGCGTGGTCGATGGTGCGATCGGCGCGGAGCTTCTCGGTGCTTTCAAGTCGCTAATCGAGTTTCCCGCGGCGATGCTCTTCTGAGCCGACAGCGGCGGCTCGCAACCCGGACAGTTCGGAGGCCCTGTGGCGGACACGAGCTATGATCTGATCGTCGTCGGAGGGGGGCCGGGCGGCTACGTCGCGGCGATCCGAGCTGCACAGCTCGGCATGAAGACGGCCGTTATCGAGCGCGAGCATCTCGGCGGGATCTGCCTCAACTGGGGATGCATCCCGACGAAGGCGCTGCTTCGCACCTCCGAAATCCGCCACATTCTGAACGAGCTCGACGCCTTTGGCCTATCGGCCAAGGACATATCGTTCGATATTGCGAAAGTGGTGAAGCGGTCGAGGAATGTAGCCAAGCAGCTCTCGGCCGGCGTCGAGCACCTTCTCAGGAAGAACAAGGTGACGGTCCACAAGGGGCACGGCCGGCTCGGGGGGAAGGGCAAGGTCACGGTCGAGGACAAGAGCGGCAAGTCCGAGGAACTCAGCGCCGGCCACATCATTCTGGCGACCGGCGCCCGAGCGCGCACGCTCCCGGGCATCGAGCCCGACGGGAAGCTCGTGTGGACCTACCGGGAGGCCATGGTCCCGGAAAGCATGCCGGCGTCACTGCTCGTGATCGGCTCCGGCGCAATCGGCATGGAGTTCGCCAGCTTCTATCGTGACATGGGAGCCGAGGTAACGGTTGCCGAAGTCGTCGACCGCATCCTTCCCGCCGAGGATGAAGAAATTTCGGCATTCGCCCGCAAGGCCTTCGAGAAGCAGGGGATACAGATCCGTACGGGCGCCGAAGTCCGGAAGGTGAAAGCGAACGGCGATAGTGTCTCCGCCGAGATCGTCACCGGCGACAAAGCGGAGCAAATCACAGTTGATCGCGTGATCCTCGCTGTCGGAATCACCGCCAACGTCGAGGATATCGGCATCGAGAACACGAAGATAAAGCTCGACCGCGGCCACATCGAGGTCGACGAGTGGCTGCGCACCGGCGAGGACGGTATCTACGCAATCGGTGACGTGGTCGGGCCGCCGTGGCTGGCCCACAAGGCGAGCCACGAGGGCGTCCTGTGCGTCGAGCGGATCGCAGGGATAAAGGGTGTCCACCCGCTGGACGTCACCCGGATTCCCGGCTGCACCTACTGCCGGCCGCAGATCGCGAGCGTCGGGCTCACCGAAGCAGCCGCCAAAGAAGCCGGACATGAAGTGAAGGTCGGTCGCTTCCCCTATATCGGCAACGGCAAAGCCATTGCGCTCGGTGAGCCCGAGGGCATGGTCAAGACAGTATTCGATGCTGAGACCGGAGAGTTCCTCGGCGCGCACATGGTCGGTGCCGAGGTGACGGAGCTGATCCAGGGATACGTCATCGCCAGGAATCTGGAAACCACCGAAGCCGAGCTGATGCACACGGTGTTCCCGCACCCGACACTGTCAGAGATGATGCACGAGTCCGTGCTTGACGCTTATGGCCGGGCCATACATTTCTAGGCCATGACGGAACGGATGATTTCAGTCGATCCAGACGAGGCGGACGTACGGTCTACATTACAAACCGTCGGGTCCGCCCACTTGCGCAGCGTTCGCCATCCCGAGAAGGTGAACCGCCCCGAAAGTCCGGTAATGCGCAAGCCGCCCTGGATCCGGGTAAAGGCCCCCACGTCGCGTGAATATCAGGAGACGCGCCGGATCGTCCGCGAAAACAAGCTCGCGACCGTGTGTGAAGAGGCGGGCTGCCCCAACATCGGCGAGTGTTGGGCGAAGCGGCACGCCACCATGATGATCCTGGGCTCCGTTTGTACCCGGGCGTGCGCATTTTGCAACGTCGCGACCGGCCGGCCGGACCGGCTCGACCCGCACGAGCCGGACAATGTCGCACGGGCGGTCGCTGAGCTCGGTCTCGAGCATGTCGTGATCACCTCCGTCGACCGGGACGACCTCGAAGACGGCGGCGCCGGACAGTTCGCGAAGGTGATCAGGAAGATCAGGGCGCAATCGCCACAGACCACGATCGAGGTACTGACGCCGGATTTCCTGCGCAAGCCGGGCGCACTCGAAACCGTCGTGGAGGCCCGGCCTGACGTTTTCAACCACAATCTGGAGACGGTACCGAAGCTCTATCCGGAAGTACGGCCCGGCGCGCGGTATTACGCCAGCCTGAGGTTGCTCGACCGGGCGAAGGAGCTCGATCCGTCGCTCTTCACCAAGTCGGGGCTGATGGTGGGGCTCGGCGAAACCCGTCAGGATCTGCAGCAGGTAATGGATGATCTGCGGGCGGCCGATGTCGATTTTCTGACGATCGGGCAATACCTGCAGCCGACCCGCAAGCACCATCCGGTGGACCGGTTCGTCACGCCGGAAGAGTTCAGGTCATACGAGAAGATGGCGTACGGCAAAGGCTTCCTGATGGTTTCGTCCTCGCCGCTCACCCGCTCCTCCTATCATGCCGGCGAAGACTTCGAGAAGCTGCGTGCGGCCCGAGAGGCGCGGCTGGCGGCCGCCGGGTGACCTTCAGGATCTTTCATGCCCACACACGCAGAACGTCGCTTTCTTCCCTACAAGCCCGAGCAGTTGTTCGACCTGGTGGCGGATGTCGAGCGCTATCCGGAGTTTCTGCCCTGGTGCGTAGGCGCCAGAGTGAGGAGCCGGGAAGGCAATGTTCTGATCGCCGACCTGATCATCGGCTTCAAGATGATTCGCGAGCGGTTCACGTCTCGCGTCGAGTTGAGCAGGCCCCACCGAGTCGATGTGGCCTATACCCAAGGGCCGCTTCGCTATCTGAATAATCACTGGATTTTCGAGGCTGTTCCGGGCGGATGCGTTATCGACTTTTACGTCGATTTCGAGTTTCGCTCCGCCATCCTGCAGAAGCTCATCGGCGCGCTGTTCAACGAAGCCGTCCGGCGCATGGTCGCGGCATTCGAGGCGAGAGCGCATCAGATGTACGAGCCGCTGCCGGCACCCGAAGGCCAGGAGAGCCAGGCACAAAATCACCCTGGCCTGGGATGACCTCCTTGAAGCTCACCGGCCACCGCATCCACACGATCCGCCTGCATTACCGACGCGCGGTGCAATGGGTCAACCACGCCGAAGACGGTGTCGACCTTCTCCTCCTCGTTCTTGAGACCGATGCCGGATTCATGGGTGTCGGCGAAGCAGTGCTGCGTCTCAACTGGACCGGCGCCACCGCCAAGACACTGCCGGTAGTTCTGGAGGAGATTTTCCTGCCCCGTTTGCAGGGGGTCGATCTCGCCGACCCGAAGGCGGTGGCGCGCGCGTTGCGCGTGGTGCCGGAGCATGCGCTCGCAAAATCGGTGATCGATACCGCCTGCTGGGACCTCCGCGCCCAGGCCTCGGGTCGCCCGCTCTGGCAGCACCTCGGCGGCGGCGGCGATTCGGTGCCGGTTTCCTGGACGCTCACGCGGGCAGAGCCTCGCGTCATGGCACACGAAGCGGAGGACATGCGCGTCCGCTACGGCTTCGAGACATTCAAGGTGAAGACGGGGCAGGGGCTGGCGACGGATCGCGCCGCGCTCGGAGCAATCCGCGCCGCGGTAGGGCCGGACCTGCGTCTCTATGCGGACTTCAACGGCGCTTGCGAGCCCGCCGAGGTCGGCCGTGCGACGCAGATGCTTGCGGAGTTCGGGGTCGAGGTCGCGGAAGATCCTTGTCCGCTCTCGCCCTCGAGCGAGTTCCGACACATCAAGGAAGCTTCCGCCGTACCGATTCTCGTCGATGGCGCCTGCCGCAGCATCGAGCAGGCACGACTTTTCATCGATGCCGGGGCTGAGGCGATATCGGTCAAGGTGCCGAAGTCCGGAATCACGGAATCGCTCGATATCGCAGCCGCTGCCGAGGAGGCCGGAGTCAGCGTTTGTGTCGGCCTCGGAGCCACCACCTCGCTCGGCGCAGTCGTGGCCCTTTCGCTCGCGAGTGCTCTCCCCTCCGGGGCCATCGATCTCCCTTGCGAAGAGACGTTCTACTTCCAGTTCGCCGAGGAGTACGTCACCGCTCCATTGGCGGTCGCAAGCGGGCACGTGACGCTTCCACCTTCGACCGGTCTCCATGATCTGGTCGACTGGCGGAAGGTCGAGGCGTCTCGCTAAGAGTACGGCCGTCAGACCTCCGAGGCTCGCTCTCGCACCATCCGAAGCGCTTCCTGCACCGTCGCCACCCGCACCTCGGTGCGGCCGCCAGAAAACAGAAATTTCTCGTCGGTCGTGCGTGCGCCCCGCACGGCGACGGCGATGTGCACCGTCCCGACCGGCTTCTCCTCGGAGCCCCCGCCCGGACCCGCGACGCCACTTACCGCGACCGCGATGTTGGCATCGTGATCCGCGGCGACGAGCGCACCTTCCGCCATCTCGCGAACCGTCTGTACGCTAACCGCCCCGAACTGGCGGAGAGTCTTGCCCGAGACGCCGAGCACCTTCTCCTTCGCCTCGTTCGAGTAGGTGACGAACCCGCGGCCGAGCACGTCCGATGAGCCGGGCACCTCGGTCAGGAGGGCCGCGATCAGGCCACCGGTGCATGATTCAGCGGTCGTGATTCGTCGGCGCGAGCGCAATAGATCCCGAATGGTTTCCTGCGCGAGGTCGAACAGTGCATCGGGAAACAGCTTCATGTGCCGATCACCCACCAAATTGCATACAACGCTGCGGCTGCATAGGCCGCGGCAATGACGTCGTCGAGCATGACGCCGATGCCACCTTGCATACGCCGATCGATCACGCTGGCCGGCCACGGCTTCACAATGTCGGCGGCCCGAAACAGGAAGAAGCCGACGATATAGAGCACGATATCGGTGGGAACGACTAGCAGGACGCACCACTGCGCGGCCACCTCGTCGATCACTACCGGACCGGGATCGTGACCTCCGGTCGCCCGCTCGTATGCGCCCGCAGCCCAGCAGCCCAGCAGGAAGGCGAGCACGGCGGCCACGGCGAGCACCTGACGTCCGCCCGCCTCGACCAGAAGCCAGGCAATCGGCAGCGCCACCAGCGAACCCCAGGTTCCCGGCACCCACGGCAGGTGCCCCGATCCGAACCAGGTCGCAATCAGGCTGCTTGGATGATAGAGGGGCGGTGCCGGGAGCCGCGGCCGGCGAAACGGAGCTTTCAAGACGAAAGGGCGAAGCTTATCGAGGTTGCGGCCTGAGCAGCGATTCCCTGGCCGCGGCCGGTGAATCCCAGACCTTCGGTAGTGGTCGCCTTGACGCTTACGCACTCCACCTGCAGGCCGAAGATGTCCGCCAACTTGGCTACCATCGCCGGGCGGTGAGGGCCGATCTTCGGACGCTCGCAGATTATGGTGACGTCGATGTTCTCGATACGCCCGCCGCGAGCGTGGACGAGTTCCGCCGCGTGCCGGGCGAACACGGACGAGTCCGCACCACGCCAACGATGGTCGCTCGGCGGGAAGTGGGTTCCGATGTCACCGGCGGCAATCGCCCCCAGGACCGCGTCGGTAATCGCGTGCAATCCGACGTCGGCGTCGGAATGACCGACCAGCGCGCCATCATGCGGAATCTCGACTCCGCAAATGATGACCCGGTCTCCCGGACCTAGACGATGCACGTCGAAGCCTATGCCAGTCCGGCAAATTCGCTGCCCTTCGCTCACTCTACTCTCCGCATCGACCAGATCTGCGATCGTGGTGATCTTGACGTTCTCGTGGCTGCCCGGCGTGAGCACGACGCGCAGACCCGCACGCTCGGCGACGGCGGCGTCGTCGGTGAGCTCGTGGCCGAGTGCGCTACGATGGGCGCGGAGAATAGCATCAAAGCGGAACGCCTGGGGTGTCTGCGCGTGCCACAAGTTCGTTCGGTCGATCGTTGCCGCGATGGCTCCTTGCTGGTCGCCGCGTTTCAGCGTGTCGTGGACCTGCATCGCGGCGATGGCGCCTTCCGCGGCATCCAGGCCCTTCAGGCAGGCATCGATGACGGCGGCAGACACGAAAGGCCTCGCCGCGTCATGGATGAGCACGATATCGGGGGCCATACCCTCCAGACTTTCCAGGCCCATCCGGACGGAATCTTGCCGCGATCGCCCACCTGATACCGGATCGAGAAGCACGAACCCGTCGACGGCAGCAGCATACTCCGACGCATCATCGGGGTGGATGACACAACGAACCGTATCGATCTCGGGGTGCCGTAGAAACGCCTCGACCGTCCGCCGGAGCACCGGCTTGCCGCCGAGCAGTCTGTACTGCTTCGGGCCCCCGCCTACACGGGTCCCGCGGCCGGCAGCAACGATCAGGGCTGCAGCCTTCACACCGATGTCCTTTCTTCGAGGGGCAGCGAACCTAGCCCAGAGGCGTGCGCCAACGTAACCGGCGCAGGGCGGCAAGCCAAGGTGCCGGTCGCACATCGGCTGCACCAACATCTTGCCATCTGCAGGTGTCAGGTTTAGTTTCTGCTCACGATATGGGCATAAAAGGAAGTGCCTAAAATATGTGCTGCAATTCACTCCGCCCGCTCGGGAAATTGGCATGAGCACGCCGACGGCTCAACCGACGCAGGCGACACTCTCTCGCCCCGCGGATCTCGACCTGAGGCACGTGCTCAATGCACTGGCAGGAGCCGTCATCGTTGTCGACCGGCACGACGCGGTGCAATACGTCAACTCGGCTGCAGAGGAACTCTTGCAGTTGAGTGCGGCCTATCTGGTCGGGATGAGCCTGAACGACCTCGTCGCGCCAAACCATCCCGTTCTCGACATGGTGCGGCGGGTTCGCGCGAAAGGCTACAGTCTGACGGAGTACGAGGTGGTGCTGGACTCCCCAAGGTTTCCGGCACAGACCGTCAACGTGCAAGCATCGCCTCTGGGCGACCCCTCCGGCGAGGGCGCAGCACCTCCCGGCACGGTGGTGATCGCGATCACGCAACTCTCGATCGCCCATCGGATCGATCAGCAGCTCACGCACCGCAATGCCGCCCGCTCGGTCTCCGGGATGGCGGCTATCCTGGCGCATGAGGTCAAGAACCCGCTGGCAGGCATTCGAGCCGCGGCGCAGTTGCTCGAGGACGGCGCGAGTGCGGGAGACAGGGAGCTCACCCAACTGATCTGCGACGAGGCGGACAGGATCTGCGGCCTGGTCGACCGGATGGACGTGTTCTCCGATCCTCGGCCGGCGCCGAGACGATCGGTGAACATTCACGAGGTGCTAGATCATGTGCTCAAGGTCGCAAGAACCAGTTTCGCCCGTCATCTCGAGCTCGTACAGAACTACGACCCCTCGCTTCCACCGGTTCTGGCCGACCGCGACCAACTGGTGCAGGTGTTCATGAACCTCGTGAAGAACGCGGCCGATGCCGCTCCGGAAGAAGGAGGCGAAATCCAGGTATCCACGGCCTTCCGACATGGCGTGCGTTTGTCCCTCCGCGGGGGCGGGGAGAGCGTGGCCGTTCCGATCGCCATTTCCATCCAGGACAATGGTGACGGTATCCCCGAGGATCTGAAACAGCACCTGTTCGATCCGTTCGTGACGACCAAGCCCGGCGGTCACGGCCTGGGCCTTGCATTGGTAGCGAAGATTGTCGGTGAGCATGGCGGGATCATCGAGTTCGATTCCGAGCCCCGGCGGACAGTGTTTCGCGTCATGTTGCCGATGTCCCGCGACGAGGAGGCCCGATAGATGAGTGGCGCTACGATACTGGTAGCCGATGACGATCGCAGCGTTCGCACCGTCCTCACCCAGGCACTCGGGCGCGCCGGCCATGAGGTCCGAAGCACTGGAAACGCCGCGACGTTGTGGCAGTGGATCTCGGACGGGATCGGCGATCTCGTGATCACCGACGTCGTCATGCCGGATGAGAACGGGCTCGACCTGATCCCCCGTATCCGCAAGTTGCGCCCGGGTCTGCGGATTATCGTCATGAGTGCCCACAGCACGCTGATGACGGCTGTCCGTGCGACGGAGCGAGGCGCGTTCGAATATCTCCCAAAGCCGTTCGATCTGAAGGAGCTGCTGGCCGTCGTGCAACGGGCGCTCAGCGAACCGGTCGAGCGCTCGACCGTCGCGGCCCGAGACGCCGATGAGGAGCAACTGCCGCTGATCGGGCGGTCACCGGCCATGCAGGAGATTTACCGCACCCTCGCAAGGCTGATGGGTACGGACCTGTCGGTAATGATCGTCGGTGAATCCGGCACCGGCAAGGAGCTCGTCGCGCGCGCGCTCCACGACTACGGCCGCCGTCGTAACGGGCCGTTCGTAGCCGTGAACATGGCGGCGATCCCACGGGAGTTGATCGAGAGCGAGCTGTTCGGACACGAGAAGGGCGCATTCACCGGCGCTACGGCGCGCTCGCCCGGCCGCTTCGAGCAGGCGGATGGCGGCACCCTCTTTCTCGACGAGATCGGTGACATGCCGATCGAGGCGCAGACGCGGCTCCTTCGTGTGCTGCAACAGGGCGAGTACACGACGGTGGGGGGCCGGGTGCCGATCCGCGCGAACGTTCGCATCGTCGCCGCTACGCACCGCGACCTCAGATTGCTGATCCGCCAGGGGCTCTTTCGCGAGGACCTTTTCTACCGGCTCAACGTCGTTCCCATCCGGCTGCCACCGCTGCGCGAACGGACCGAAGACATTCCCGAGCTCGTTCGGCACTTCCTGGCGCGGGTGGTTGAGGAGGGCCTTCCAGCCAAGCGCCTTGATGCCGCAGCGGTGCAACGCCTCCAGACCTATCGCTGGCCTGGAAACGTTCGCGAGCTCGAGAATCTGGTTCGTCGTCTGGCCGCTCTCTATTCGGAAGAGGTGATCGGCATCGACATCATAGAGAGCGAACTGGTCGAGGCCGCGCCTGCACCCCAGAAGGAAGGTGAAGAGGACGAGGATCAGGACGGTTCGCTGAGTGGCGCCATCGAGCGCCATCTGCGGGAGTATTTCGAGGCACACAACGGTGCGCTACCGCCGCCGGGCTTGTACGATCGGGTACTGCATGAACTGGAGCGTCCGCTCATCACCCTGACTCTGGGTGCCACCCGCGGGAACCAGATCAAGGCGGCACAGTTGCTCGGGCTGAACCGGAACACCCTGCGGAAGAAGATCCGCGACTTGGATATTCCTGTCGTGCGCGGCGTCAGATAGGGTAAGGCCGATCGGGGCCGGTGTTCGGCCCCGAAACGGCTGAGGCTCATTGCAGACCACGCACATGGCTGTCGATAGTTCGACCATGGGCGGTCGAGTCCGTCGCCATCTCAAGGATCGGCTGGAAGGACGCCGCATCGGGCAGAAGGTCGCGATCGGGCTCGCCGTAATCGCGATCCTCAGCGGCATACTCACCTATGCCGTCATGACGGGCGGCGTCCCTTTCATCCGGCCCGATTCCCGTAACGTTCTCACGCTGCTGCTCGTCGACCTGATCTGCCTTCTGAGCCTCGGCGCAATCATCGCTCGCAGCATCGTGGTTCTCTGGGCCGGGCGACGCCGACAACAGGCGGGGTCCCGGCTTCATGTGCGGCTGGTGGTCCTGTTCAGCGTCATCGCGGTTGTTCCGGCGATCGTCGTGGCGTGCTTCTCGGTTCTGTTCTTTCACTTCGGGCTGCAAAGCTGGTTCAGCGATCGGGTGCGAACCGCCCTAGATGAATCGGTCGCCGTTGCCGAAGCCTACCTCACCGAACATAAGCAAGTGATCGTGGGGGACGTTCTGGCAATGGCGAACGACCTCAATCGCGAGGGGCCGGTTCTGTTCGCCAATCCCAGGCGGTTGCAGCAGTTCGTCGATACACAGGCCCGCATCCGCGCGCTGACCGAGGCTGTCGTGTTCGATTCGGAGGGCAGGGTCCTCGCGCGATCGGGGCTGACGTTCGGTCTCAGTTTCGAGCCGGTGCCTGAGTGGGCGCTCGAAGAGGCGCTCCGAGGTGGTGTTCCGACGCTCACGAGCGACGACGACGACCGCATTCGCGCGCTCGTGCGGCTGCAAAGCTTCGACGGCGGCTTCCTCTATGTCGGGCGCTATGTCGAGCGGCGGGTCCTCAATCACCTGGAGCGTGTCCGTGAAGCCGTTTCGGCGTACGAGAGCGCCGAGGGCCAGCGCGTCCGGATTGAAATCACGTTCGCGATCCTGTTTGCGACTGTAGCGCTCCTTTTCCTCCTGGCGGCCGTCTGGGTCGGCTTCCAGTTTGCGTCATCGCTCGCACGGCCGGTGACCCGCCTCGTCGAGGCGGCAGAGCGCGTACGGGCGGGGGATCTCACGGTGCGGGTGCAGGCGGCGGACACCAGCAACGAGCTCGACACGCTCAGCCGGGCGTTCAATCGCATGACAAGCCAGCTCGAGGCACAGCGGCACGAGCTGGTCGAAGCAAACCGCCAACTGGACGAGCGCCGGCGCTTCACCGAAGCGGTTCTGTCCGGAGTGGCTTCGGGCGTCATCGGCCTGGACGCGGAGGGGCACATAAAGCTGCCCAACCGCGTGGCTTCAGAGCTGCTTCTTCTGGACCTTCAGGATCACGTCGGGAAAAAGCTCGCGGACGTGGTGCCTGAGATGGCTCCGGCACTCGAGGACGCGCAGCGCCGTCCCTGGCGGACGGTGGAGCATCAGGTGGATCTCGCGCCGGACGGCCGGGTTCGTACTCTTCTCGTCAGGGTTACCGCCGAGGGCGAGAACAACGTCGTGAGCGGCCATGTCGTTACATTCACCGACATCACCGAGTTGCTCTCCGCCCAGCGGAAGGCGGCGTGGTCGGACATCGCGCGGCGCATTGCGCACGAAATCAAGAATCCGCTGACGCCGATCCAGCTGTCGGCAGAGCGACTCCGGCGCAAGTACCTCAAGGAGATCGAATCGGACCCGGATACGTTCCGGGAGTGCACCGACACCATCGTGCGGCAGGTGGACGATCTTCGGCGGATGGTGGACGAGTTCTCCTCCTTCGCGCGGATGCCGGTGCCGGTCATGAAGCCGACCGACCTGTTCGAGCTCGCCCGGCAATCGGTGTTTCTGCAGAGGCAGGCTCAGCCCGAGATCACCTTTGAACTGAAGGAGCCGCGCGGGCGTACCTCGGTAATGTGCGATCGCCGGCAGATAGGTCAGGTTCTGACCAATTTGCTTCAGAATGCCTCGGATGCCGTCGCCGCGAGACTGGAAGCCGAGCCGGATGGCCCGAGCGGCTGGGTCGGAGTGGCGATCGAGGAAACGGAGGGCTCGATATCGCTCACCGTAGAAGACAATGGCGTCGGCTTGCCGCACGCCCTGTTGGACAAGCTGACCGAGCCCTATGTGACCACACGTACGAAAGGAACGGGCCTGGGGCTTGCCATTGTCAAGAAGATCATGGAGGACCATGGGGGTGAGATCGCCTTCTCCGATCGGCCTGACGGCGGTGCCCGCGTGTGCGTCTCGTTCCCGCCACCCGAATCCGTTGCCTTCGAGGCGTCGGGCGCGAGCGAGGCTCCGAAGACCGCGCATAGCGGATAGAACTCGGATTTGATGACAGCTGTTTGATGGCGGGTGACATTCTCATAGTCGATGACGAGGCGGATATCCGCATGCTCATCGCCGGCATCCTCGGCGACGAGGGGTACGAGACTCGCTCCGCCAAGGACAGCCAGGAAGCGCTCGAAGCGGTGCGCGCGCGGCAACCGAGCTTGATCATCCTGGACGTATGGCTTGAGAAGAGCGAGCTGGACGGGCTCGAGCTGCTTCGTGTGCTCAAGCAGGAGCATCCATTGGTGCCGGTGGTGATGATCAGCGGTCACGGAACCATCGAGACAGCTGTCGCCGCCATCCAGGAGGGCGCCTACGACTTCATCGAGAAGCCGTTCAAGGCGGATCGGCTGCTGCTGGTCATCGCCCGGGCGATCGAGGCGGCAGCGCTCCGGCGGGAGAACGAGGAGCTTCGCCTGCGGGCAGGCGGGCCGACCGAGCTCATCGGCGTATCGAGTGCCATCTCCGCCGTGCGCCAGGCGATCGAGCGCGTGGCCCCCACGGGCAGCCGCGTGCTGATCAGCGGTCCCGCCGGCTCGGGCAAGGAGGTTGCGGCGCGGCTGCTGCACAGGCAGTCGCGGCGTTCGAGCGGCCCGTTCGTCGTGGTCAACTGCGCAACCATGAGTCCGGATCGGATGGAGATCGAGCTGTTCGGCGTCGAGAGCGGCGCGGACGGCGCCGGATCTCCCGGGCGCGTCGGCTTGTTCGAACAGGCGCACGGCGGGACCCTTCTGCTGGACGAGGTTGCCGACATGCCCCTGCAGACCCAGGGGAAGATCGTGCGTGTCCTGCAGGAACAGACCTTTCAGCGCGTCGGCGGCACCCAGCGCGTTCAGGTCGACGTGAGAGTGATCGCTTCGTCCAATCGGGATCTTATGGAGGAGACGGGAGCGGGCCGGTTCCGCGAGGATCTTCTCTATCGATTGAACGTCGTGCCGCTACAGGTTCCGCCCTTGCGTCATCGACGCGAAGATATTCCGCTGCTTGCGGCGCATTTCCTGAAGCATTCGGCATCCGTGGCGGGCTTGCCGCTTCGGGAGATCGGCGACGACGCGCTTGCGGTCCTACAGGCGTACGACTGGCCTGGCAATGTCCGTCAGCTCCGTAACGTGATGGACTGGCTGCTCATCATGGCGACCGGCGATCCGCGCGACCCCATCCGCGCCGACATGCTGCCGCCGGACATCAGCGCCGTCACGCCCAGCATGCTCCACCTCGACAAGGGCGAAGAAATGATGCGGCTCCCGCTCCGGGAGGCGCGTGAAGTTTTCGAGCGAGAGTATCTGCTGGCGCAAGTGAATCGATTCGGGGGCAACATTTCCAGGACAGCCGTGTTCGTCGGCATGGAGCGTTCCGCGCTGCATCGCAAACTGAAGGCCCTCGGCGTACAGGTCGCTGGCGAGCGCGCCTAGCTTCCGGCGATCCGGGAGGGACAAACCCGATGAAGGTTATCGTCTGCGGCGCCGGGCAGGTCGGCAGCAATATCGCGCGATATCTCGCGTCCGAAGCCAATGACGTGACGGTCATCGACCAGTCGGCCGAGTTGATCCAGAAGATCAGCGACACCCTGGATGTGAAGGCGGTCGTCGGTTTCGCGTCGCACCCCGACATCCTTGAGCAGGCGGGCGCGAACGACGCCGACATGATCATCGCCGCGACTCAATCCGACGAGGTGAACATGGTCGCGTGCCAGGTCGCGCACTCGCTGTTCGAGGTGCCGACCAAGGTCGCGCGGATCCGGCAGCAGGTCTATCGCGAGCAGCAATGGGCGAACCTGTTCAGCCACGATCACCTGCCGATCGACGTGATCATCTCGCCGGAGCTGGAGGTCGCGCGTGCGGTCGTGCGTCGGTTGGCGGCCCCCGGCGCCTCGGAGATGATCCCGCTGGCGGATGGCAAGGTCCGGCTGATCGGCGTTCGGGTGGCCGAGGATTGTCCCATCATCAACACGCCGCTTCGCCAACTGACGGCTTTGTTTCCCGACCTGAACATCAACATCGTCGGCATCGTGCGCGGGGAGCGCAGCTTCGTGCCTCGCCCCGAGGATCAGATGCTGCCCCGGGACGAGGTCTATTTCGTCGCAGACAGCAACCATATCGGCCGCGCGATGGCAGCCTTCGGCCACGAGGAGCCCGAGGCTCATCGCATCGTCATCGTGGGCGGCGGCAATATCGGCCTCTGTCTCGCCGATCTCATCGAGAAGGATCATCCGTCGGTCTCGGCCAAGATCATCGAGCGCACCCAGCTCCGCGCGGAGCGGGTAGCGCAGGCTCTCTCGCAGACGACCGTGCTGCATGGAGATGCCCTCGACCCTGAGATTCTGGAGGAGGCCAACGTCCGGAAAGCAGAGATGGTGATCACGCTGACGGATGATGACGAGACCAACATACTTGTCTCCCTGCTGGCCAAACGCTACGGCGCGCGCCGGACCGTGGCTCTCGTCAACAAGCAGACCTTCGCACCGCTGATTCAGTACCTGGACATCGACGTCGTCGTGAATCCTCGCTCGATCACGGTATCGACGATCCTGCAGCACGTCCGTCGCGGTCGAATCCGGGCCGTCCATTCGATCGGGGACGGCTTCGCCGAGGTGCTCGAGATCGAGGCCTTGGAAACGTCCAGCATCGTCGGTACTCCGATCCGGGATGTGAAGCTGCCGGCCGGGTCGATCATCGGCGCGGTCGTGCGAGACGACGCTGTAATCATCGCCCGCGGCGACACGGTGGTTCGGGCAGCGGACCGGGTCGTGCTGTTTTCGATGGAGACCGTGGTGAAGAAGGTGGAGCGGATGTTTGCGGTGAGGCTCGAGTACTTCTAGGCTCGCTGCTGACCACGGAGGGGATCCGCGAGAGATGTCACGCATTTCGTACGTCAACGGGCGGTACGTTCCGCACCGCTCGGCGCTCGTCCACGTCGAGGATCGAGGCTATCAGTTCGCCGACGGTGTCTACGAGGTCGTCGCCGTGCACAAGGGCAAGCTGGTCGACGAGCAGGGCCATCTGGATCGCCTCGACCGCTCCCTGTGGGAGCTCAGGATCGCGCCTCCGATGAGTCGTTCGGCCCTGCGAGTGGTGATGCGGGAGCTCCTGCGCCGCAACCGGCTCCGGCAGGGCATCATCTACATTCAGGTGACACGCGGCGTCGCCCGGCGTGACCACCCGTTTCCGGTCGATGCAACCCCGTCTATCGTCATGACGGTCGCCCTCAAGCCGCCGCCAGACCCTCTCGTTCTGGAAACCGGCAAACGGGTCGTCTCGGTGCCCGAGATTCGGTGGGGGCGTTGCGATATCAAATCGACGTCGCTGCTGCCGAACGTTCTCGCAAAACAGCAAGCGCGCGAGGTGGGCGCCTATGAGGCCTGGTTCGTCGACGGGCAGGGCGTCGTCAGCGAAGGTGCCTCGACCAACGCGTGGATCGTGACCCGAGACGGACAACTCGTCACGCGCCCGACCGGTAACGAGATTCTCGGCGGCATTACCCGGGCATCGGTATTGGAGCTCGCCCGCAAGGAAGGGATCGAGCTCATCGAGCGACCTTTCACGCTGGCGGAGGCGAAGGAGGCGCGCGAAGCCTTCATTACCAGCGCCACTTCTTACGTGCTGCCGATCGTCCAGATCGATGACGCGGTGATCGGGAACGGCAAGCCGGGCTCGGTTTCGCGCCGCCTGTTCGAAGCTTACCGAGTCTACATGGAAGGCGAAGGAGCGGAGGCATGAGCCGTGCGATGCGCGCGCCGACGGCGCTCGTGCTCGATTGGGACGGCACTCTCGTCGACAATTGGCCGGTCATCCATGCCGCCATGAACGAGACGCTGGTCGCGTTCGGCCATCGACCATGGACCTTGCCGGAAGCAATGGAGAAAATCAGCCGGTCGCAGCGAGACAGCTTCCCTGTGCTGTTCGGCGAGCATTGGCGGGATGCGCGCGCTCTCTTCTATCGCAGCTTTGAGGCCCGTCACCTCACGGAACTCGTTCCGCTGGCCGGCGCCGAGGAGCTGATCAAGGGGCTGAGCTCGACCGACGTGACCCTGGTGGTAGTCAGCAATAAACGCGGTGATTATCTCAGACGTGAAGCCGAGCATCTCGGCTGGACCCGCTATTTCCACAGCATCGTCGGCGCTACTGACGCCGAGGCGGACAAGCCCGACCGCGCGCCGCTGCTTCTCGCGCTCGCAGGGAGCGGGGTGGACCTCAGCCGCGATGTCTGGATGGTTGGCGATTCGGCAACCGATATGCTGACGGCCCGGGCGGCCGACTGCACGGCAGTACTCGTCCGTTACCCCGGTGCCAGTCCAGTCCCCCTGCCGGAGGGGGTCACTGCCGATATCGTGGTGGATGACCTGACGGCACTCGGGAACCTCGTGCGCCAACGCCGTTGCCAACCATAGGTGGTTGGCCCATATACGCGGCAGGAATGTGTGTGCATTCCGACCTCTTTCTGGAGGGTCGGAAGATCCGTCGGGTTGGTCCAGCAGACGAACAGACCGCAGGAGGTTCGGCTCGAAAGAGAGGCAACGGTCCAAATATCAGAACAGGGGAATGAGGCATGTCCTCCCAAAAGAACCAGAATCTACAAGATGTCTTTCTAAATCATGTTCGTAAAAACAAGACGCCAGTTACGGTCTTTCTGATCAATGGCGTTAAGCTGCAGGGGGTTATTACCTGGTTTGATAATTTCTCCGTGCTCTTGAGGCGCGACGGGCACTCGCAGCTTGTCTACAAACACGCGATTTCTACTGTGATGCCAGCAGCTCCCATAAATCTATTCGACCCCTCTGAAGACGAGGCGGCGGCCGGTTGATCCGATCGGGCAATCCTGACGAGCAAGCGACAGGGCGGGCAATCGTCCTGCATCCCGTTCTGTCGCGCGCTCGTACCCGCTCGCCTGAGTCTGGCCTCGCGGAGGCCGTAGGACTTGCTGCCGCGATCGATCTGCTCGTTCTCGATGCGCGCGTGGTCCGGGTAATGCGGCCTCGGCCGGCGACCCTGATCGGCGCGGGCACCGTCGAAGAAGTGGCGGCGCTCATCAAGGAGCACGAAGCGGGCCTCGTTGTCGTCGATACGGCGCTTACGCCAGTGCAACAGCGGAATCTCGAGCGCGCCTGGAGCGCCAAAGTGATCGACCGTACCGGGTTGATCCTCGAGATCTTCGGCGCGAGAGCACGGACCCGCGAGGGCAGGCTCCAGGTCGAGCTCGCTGCACTGACCTACCAACGGACCCGGCTCGTCCGTTCATGGACTCACCTGGAGCGGCAGCGTGGTGGTGCCGGCTTCCTGGGCGGCCCCGGCGAAGCGCAGATCGAGCTCGATCGCCGCATCCTGGACGATCGTATCCTTCGCATCCGCCGTGATCTCGAGGAAGTGCGGCGCACGCGCGAGCTGCACAGGGAGTCACGCCGACGCATGGCGTGTCCCGTCGTGGCGCTGGTTGGCTACACCAATGCGGGTAAGTCGACGCTCTTCAACCGCCTGACTCGCGCGGGTGTCCTCGCGAAGGACCAGCTTTTCGCGACCCTTGATCCCACCATGCGGGCGGTCGGGCTCCCTTCCGGCCGGAAGGTCATCCTCTCTGACACGGTCGGCTTCATATCCGATCTGCCGACCCAGCTGGTCGCTGCCTTCCGGGCGACGCTGGAGGAAGTGATCGAGGCGGACCTGATCCTCCATGTGCGCGATGTGGCGGACCCGGAGACAGCGGCCCAAAAGGCGGACGTGGAAGCGGTGCTGGAGGAACTCGGCATGACCGGGGACGAAGCGAGCCCGCGGATCGAGGTGCTCAACAAGATCGACTTGCTGGGGGCAGAGGAGCGAGTGCAGTTCGTGCGCCTCGCTGAAGCGAATGCCGACGTCGCCACGACTTCCGCCACGACGGGCGAGGGATGCGACGAGCTGATGCGGAAGATCGACTCGCTGCTGTCCGCCGGCAATGAAATCGTTCGGTATTCCGTGCCGTTGCAGGACGGAGCCGCGCTCGCGTGGTTGTACGAACACGGCCAAGTTCTCACCCGGAGCGATGAGCACGGCGATGCTCATCTCGAAGTGAGTATCGACGCCACCGATCGCGCGCGGTTCGAGCGGCGCTTCCTCACACCCGAATGACAGATCGGTCGCGACCCGCATGCTGCCAGACATAGAGCGCGTCTCGGCGCTCATCCGTGAGGTCGCCGCCGAAGAGATGATGCCGCACTTTGCGACGCTGGATCCCGAGGACATCGGCGAGAAGGCGCCGGGAGACTTCGTCACTTCGGTAGATCTCGCGAGTGAGCGTCGGTTCACGCAATCGCTCCCCGACCTGATGCCCGGATCGGTCGTTCTGGGCGAGGAGGCGGTTGCGGCCGATAGGGCGCGCCTCGGGCTCTTGGCCGGAAACGACCCCGTTTGGGTCCTGGACCCGCTTGACGGCACCGCGAACTTCGCTGCTGGGTTGCCCATCTTTGCGGTGATCGTGGCGCTTGTCCGCCACGGCGAGACGGTGGCCGGCTGGATATACGATCCATCTACCGGACGCATGGCGGTGGCCTCTCGCGGCGATGGGGCCTGGATGGCTGGCCGACGCCTGAGGGTGCGCCGGCCGTCACAGCTGCGCCAGATGAACGGCTCCATCTACGGTCGGAAATACCGTACGAGCGCGGCTTACCGTGAGATCTGGGGGCCGGGCAGGGGGCGCCTGGGGCACGTCTTCAACGCTCGCTGCGTCGGCCAGGAATACCTCGCACGCCTGCAAGGTCGCATGCACTTCGGATTGTATACGCGACTGAACCCGTGGGACCACGCCGCCGGCTGCCTGATGCACGAGGAGGCGGGCGGTTACCTGGCTCGTCTCAACGGGGAACGCTATGCGCCGGCCGAGCCAGTGCCAGGTGTGCTCATGACGCCCGATCGCGAGCTGTGGGACGAATTCCGAAGCAGCCTGCTCATTCCCGTGGAAGGCGAGCGGGATTGACGCGCATTGCGCCGTCGAGCGGGGGCCCGCTACACTCCGGCGGCCAGCACGGAAATGCGGAGGTCTATTTCGATGACGACGCACAAGGTCGCCTTCGTCGGTCTCGGAGTCATGGGGTTCCCGATGGCCGGCCATCTCGCCAACGCGGGCCACGATGTAACCGTCTATAATCGCACGGCCTCGAAGGCGGAGGCCTGGAAGGGCAAGTACAAGGGCAACTCCGCCGCCACACCGGCCGAAGCCGCACGAGGCTGCGATATCGTCTTCTCCTGCGTCGGGAACGACGACGATCTCCGCAGCGTCGTCTACGGCGACGACGGCATCCTGGCCGGGCTCGGCCCCGGCGGGATCTTCGTCGACCATACGACCGCTTCCGCCGAGGTCGCGCGGGAGATCCACGCCGCTGGCAAGGAAAAGGGAATCGCCTGCCTCGACGCACCGGTGTCCGGCGGCCAGGCAGGCGCCGAGAACGGTGTTCTCACCGTCATGGTAGGCGGCGATCCGGAGCCGTTCGAAAAGGCGAAGCCGGTGATGGATTGCTATGGCCGCGCCGTGACGCTGATGGGCGAGGCCGGGGCAGGGCAGCTCACCAAGATGGTGAACCAGATCTGCATCGCGGGACTGCTACAGGCCTTGTCGGAGGGTCTGAACTTCGGGCTCAAGGCGGGCCTCAACGTTCCGCAGGTGCTGGATGTGATCTCGAAAGGTGCCGCTCAGTCGTGGCAGATGGAGAATCGCGGCCTGACGATGATCGAGGGGAAGTTCGATTTCGGCTTTGCGGTCAACTGGATGCGGAAGGATCTCGGCATCTGTCTGGAAGAGGCGAACCGCAATGGCGCCCGCCTGCCGGTCACGGCTCTGGTCGACCAGTTCTACGCACACGTTCAGGAGCGTGGCGGCGGTCGTTGGGATACTTCGAGCCTGATTCACCTGCTGATGAACAAATAGCTCACTGCTCGAAGACGATCACGCTGCGGGCGACCTCGCCGGTTTTCATCTCCGCCAGAGCCTCGTTGACTTGGTCGAGGCGGATGCGCCGCGAGATCAGATCGTCGAGGCGGAGCTTTCCGGCGAGGTAGAAGTCGACATAGCGCGGCATGTCGACCCTGAAGCGGTTGGAGCCCATGGCCGAGCCCTGGATCTTCTTCTCACGGAGAAAGTCCGGCCCGTGCAACTCTATGCTGGTGCCGACAGGGATCATGCCGATCACGGTCGCTGTGCCACCTGGCCGAAGCATTCGGAACGCGTTTTCCGTCGTCTCCTTGAGGCCGATCGCTTCGAACGAGTAGTGCACACCGCCGTCGGTGAGGGCGCGGACCTGCTTGACGATATCCCCATCCGCCGGGTTCACCACGTCGGTCGCACCGAAGCGTCGCGCAAGCTCCAGCTTCGAGGCTATCCGGTCGACGGCGATGATGCGGGCAGCGCCCGCGATCGTCGCGCCGTTGATGCAGGACAAGCCGATGCCGCCGCACCCGAGCACGGCCACGGTGGAGCCCAGTTCCACCTTCGCCGTGTTGTGCACCGCGCCGACGCCCGTCGTCACCGCGCAGCCGATCAGCGCCGCCACGTCGAGCGGCATGTCCGGGCGGATCTTCACGAGCGCGTGCTCGTGCACCAGCATCTGCTCCGCGAACGAAGAGAGGTTCATGAACTGATGCACCGGCAAGGCGCCGTTCGATGACAATCGGGACTCTTCCTGCTCGCTCCGTTTGAGCTCCGGGCTCTGACAAAGCGACATATGTCCCGTAAGGCACTGGTCGCAGTGCCCGCAAAATGCCGACAGGCAGGTGATGACGTGGTCGCCTGGTTGTACGTAGCGAACGTCGGATCCGACCGCCTCGACCACACCGGCGGCTTCGTGCCCCAGCACGACCGGGAGCTGATAGGGGTACAATCCCTCGACGAAATGCAGATCGCTGTGGCAGACGCCAGTCGCTGCGGTCCGGATCAGCACCTCGCGTGGCCTCGGTTTCGAGATCGCGATCTCCTCGATCACCAACGGCTGTCCGACTTCGTGCAGCACGGCAGCTTTCATGCGCATCCTCCCCGTTCGGGCAATCGCTGAAAAGGCGGCAGATCGCTCGAGTGTATGATGGGAAGGGGCATCCGGAAATGTGTCGGGTGCTGAGAGCCTACCGAAGGTCTTCCGATTGCTTCGATTGCTGCCAAGCCAGCTCCATTTCGTTTAGGCTGGCGTCCGATATGGATCGGCCCTCCCGTTCCAGACGATGCTCGATCGCACGAAAGCGTCGCTCGAACTTGCGATTGGTCCGTCGCAAAGCCGCTTCCGGGTCGACCTTCAGATGCCGCGCGAGGTTTGTCACGGCGAACAACAGATCTCCGGTTTCGTCCTCGAGCCGGTCTGCGTTCGCTCCTGCAGCCATTTCCTCCCGAAGCTCCTGAAGCTCTTCCTCGATCTTGGCGATCACCTGTTCGGGGTCCGGCCAGTCGAAGCCGACGCGGGCCGCTCGCTTCTGCAGCTTCTCCGCCCGCATCAGTGCCGGAAGGGCGGTCGGGACGTTGTCGAGCACGCTCGGCGTTCGTCCGGATGCGGCGGCCCGGGCCGCGCGTTCGTCAGCCTTTCGGGCTTCCCAGACTACGGTTTGCTCCCGCGCGTCCTTCACCTCTGCTTCAGCAAAGACGTGAGGGTGCCGCTCTATCATCTTGTCCGAGATCGAATCGGCCACCGCATCGAAGTCGAAAGCGCCGGCTTCCGCCGCCATCTGCGCGTGATAGGCCACCTGCAGCAGCAGGTCACCGAGCTCTTCGCGCAGCGCCTCCATGTCGCCGGAAGCGATGGCATCCGCGACTTCGTAGGCTTCCTCGATCGTGTAGGGCGCGATGGTGGCGAATGTCTGCTCGATGTCCCATGGACAACCGTGTTCCGAATCACGTAGCCGACGCATGATCGACAGGAGGCGATCGATTGGTCGCTCGGACATGGCAGCGTTCCTCGTCAGCGTGCAACGGCTCGTAGCTGGGTAGGCTACCCGACCAGCCTCTACAAGGACGAATGGATGAAGATGAAAGTCGCATAATGTATATTATGGGAAATCATGGATCAGAGCTCCAGCACCAGACCGTCATAGCCCGGTTCGACACCGACCGGCAGCTTCGCCGCGAGCGTGTCGTAATCGGTCTGGTGATTCATGTGTGTGAGGACCGCTCGTCGCGCGCCCACGCGCTCGATCCACTCGAGCGTCTGCGCGAGATGCGCGTGCGTGATGTGCGGCCGCTCGCGCAGGCAGTCCACGATCCATACCTCGATGCCAGCGAGCGCTTCGAACGCGCGCGCATCCAACCCAACTACATCGGTCGAATACGCGAAGCGTCCGATCCGGAAGCCCGTGCTGAGGCTGAGCCCGTGGTCCTGCCGGAACGGCAACACCTCGAGATGGCCTACGCGAAACGGCTCATATTCGGTGATGATCCTGGCACTGAGTTGCGGCCGATAGAACCCGTGCCCCGGCTCGATCGCTTCGAAGGCATAGGCAAAGCGCTCCCGGATCGCAGCGAGCGTACCTTCCGTCCCGAAGGCATCGATCGGCCGTCCCATGACATTGTTGAAAGCTCGGACGTCGTCCAGACCGTGCACATGATCGGCGTGTGCATGGGTGTAGAGGATCGCGTCGATGTGTCGGCAACCGGCGTCAAGCAGTTGCTCCCGTACGTCCGGCCCCGTGTCCACGAGGATCGTCAAACCTCGATCTTCGATCAGGATCGATGGCCGGCGGCGGCGGTTCTTCGGGTTGGCGGGGTCACAGGCTCCCCATTCTCCGGTTGCGAGCGGCACACCGCCCGAGCCGCCGCAACCGAGAACAGTTACGCGCATTGGGAGAGTTCGGCCGGAACCTTGTCGAAGAGCCTGAAGAAATTCGCGGTGCTCATGGCTGCGAACTCTTCCGGCTCGAGGTTCTTCAGTTTGGCGACTGTCTCAGCGGTGTGAACGACGAATGCAGGCTCGTTCCGCTTGCCGCGCTTCGGCACCGGCGCGAGAAAGGGAGCATCCGTCTCGACGAGCAGGCGATCCGACGGCAGTCCCGAGACCGTTTGACGGAGTTCTTCCGCGTTTCTGAAGGTCACCATGCCGGCGATCGACACGAACATCCCAAGTTTCAATGCTGTATCTGCGAGTTCTCGCCCCGAGCTGAAGCAGTGCAACAAGCCTCTCACCCCGCCGTCGCCGCATTCTTCCCGCAAGATCCGAGCTGTGTCGGCATCGGCATCGCGCGTGTGGACGATGAACGGAACCCCGCCTTCGCGGGCGGCGCGGATATGCACGCGGAAAGACTCCTGCTGCAGATCGTGCGGGCTGTGATCGTAGAAGTAGTCGAGCCCGGTCTCTCCGAGCCCAACCACTTTCGGATGCCGCGTCACCTCGACCAGACGTTCCAAATTCGGCACCCCCTCTTCCGCGACGCGGTGCGGGTGAATACCGGCTGCGCAGTAGACACGTGAATACCGCTCCGCGATCGCCAGCACGTGCTCCAGGCGGCTGAGAGCGGTGCAGATCGTCACCATCAACCCGACGCCGGCAGCGTGTGCCCGTTCGACCACGGCATCGAGATCTTCCTCGAAGTTCTCAAAATCGAGGTGACAATGGCTGTCGACGAGCATCACCCCCGGCTCCCGGCTGCATCTTCGCTCTCGACGTAACGAGGGAACACGCCACTCGGTTTGGGCAGCGGGGTGCCGGCGGTCAGCGCGCCGGCTTCTCCTATCCTCGAAAAATCACGCGCTTCCGCCGGCACCGCAAGCTGGTCGAGAATTAGGGCGGAGGCGTCGGGCATGAAAGGTTGGGTGAAGATGGCCAGGCGGCGGATAGTCTCCGCGAGCACGTAGAGAACGGTTGCCATCCGCTCCGTGTCCGACTTGCGCAAGGTCCACGGCGCCTGGCGGTCGACATAAACGTTGGCCGCGCGCACCACACTCCAGATCGTCTCCAGAGCTTCGTGAAAAGCCTGTGCGTCGAGCGCCGGCCGGACGCGTTCCAACAGAGCCTCCGCTGCGGAAAGAAGCTCGACGTCCTCGGTCGTCAATGTCGCCGGCGTGGGAACCGCGCCATCGCAATTACGGGCGATCATCGACAGCACACGTTGGCAGAGATTGCCGTAGTCGTTGGCAAGCTCGCCGTTGATGCGTGTCACCATCGAGCGATGCGAGAAATCGCCGTCGTTGCCGAACGGAACTTCCCGAAGAAGGAAGTAACGGACCTGATCGAGACCATATCGCTCGATCAGGTCGTACGGGATGATGACGTTACCAAGAGACTTCGAGATCTTCTGCCCTTCGTTCGTCCACCAGCCGTGCGCAAACACCCGCCGCGGCGGCTCCAGACCCGCTGCCATCAGGAATGCAGGCCAATAGACGGCATGAAAGCGCAGGATGTCCTTGCCCACCATGTGCAGATCGGCGGGCCAGAACTTGCGGTAAGTTTCGCTCCCCGTATCAGGGTAGCCGACGGCGCTGATGTAGTTCGTGAGCGCGTCGAGCCAGACATACATCACGTGGTCGGGATCGCCGGGAACCTCGATTCCCCAGTCGAAGCTGGTCCGTGAAACCGACAAGTCCAGCAAACCGCCGCGGACGAAGCTCACCACTTCGTTACGTCGGCTCGGCGGCGCGATGAAGTCCGGATGGCTCTCGTAGAACTCGAGCAGTCGCTCCTGCCATGCGGATAGACGGAAGAAATAGCTCGGCTCCTCGACCCACTCCACCGGAGCCCCGCTCGGCGCGACAAGGCTTCCATCCTCGCGCTTCGTAAGCTCGCTCTCAGCGTAGAAAGCTTCGTCGCGCACGGCATACCACCCGGAATAGGAGCCCAGATAGATTTCCCCGCGTTCGACCAGCTTCTGCCAGATCGCCTGGGCCGCCCGCACGTGCCTCGGCTCGGTCGTCCGGATGAAGTCGTCGTTCGAGAAGTTCATCGCCCGCGCAAGGGCGCGAAAGTTGCCTGAGACGCGATCGGTGAAGCTCTGAGGATCGACTCCCGCCATCTTCGCCGCCTTCTCGACCTTCTGACCGTGTTCGTCCGTCCCGGTCAGGAAGTGCACGTCGTAACCGTCGAGACGCTTGAATCGAGCGAGGACGTCGCACGCGAGAGTCGTGTACGCATGCCCGATATGGGGATCGTCGTTCACATAATAGATCGGGGTCGTCACGTAGAACGCCTTGCGCGCAACCATCTCAACACTCCTTCGGGTTCCGCCTCGGGCGTATGCGGCGCCGCTGCCGGCCGCGGTATCAGGCGGGGCGGCTCGCCTGCTGCACGGCCGTGAAGGCGGCGACGAGCACCTGTTTGCGATCGAGATTGACGGCGTCCGCGCGCTCGAAGAGGCGGCCGACCTTTTCCCACACCTCCAGCCAACGATCAAGCGAGCCGCGCCGGCCGCCGGTCAGGGCCAAGTCAGCCCCCTTCCCCGCCTCGGCCACGCGTCGAATCGAGTCGGCCAGCCATCGCATCAGAAGCTCACGAAAGATGCGGTACCGGGGCTCCGCTGCCGCCGGAGCAAGCCTCTCCGCTAACGCGTGCATCAGAGGTATATCGAGGCGCGGAAGCGTGGACACGATCGCCTCAAGATCGGAGTTGAGGCGCAGTCCGTCGTGGCGGACGAGATCCAGAGCAAACCCTGCGCTCCCGCGGGAGAGCCGGGCAATCTCTTTTACTTGAGCGCCCGTGAAATCGGGCTCCACCAATGACAGCACTCGCTTCACTGCAGCTTGACCGAGCGGCGAAAGCGATAACGTCCGGCAGCGCGAGCGGATAGTGGGAAGGAGACGTCCCGGATTATGGCTCACCAGGATGACCAGCGCCCGCTCCGGAGGCTCTTCCAGGATCTTCAGCAGCGCATTGGCCGCGTGGCGGTTGAGCTCGTCCGCGCTGTCGACGATGACGATCCGCCAGCCACCCTCGCCCGGCGTGAGATGCAGAAACTCCCCGACCCGACGGACGTCATCGACCACGATCTCGGTGCGGAGATTACCCCGCTGTCCGATGCCGCGCTCGATCGTGAGGAGGTCGGTGTGCCCGCCGGCGGCGACGCGCCGGAATACCGGCGAGGCCGAGTCGATGCTGAGATCTGCTGGCGCGGCCGGCGAGGTACTGCCTTCCGCAAACATGAAACGAGCGATCCGGTAGGCGAGTGTCGCCTTGCCGATGCCGGGAGGTCCCGTGATGAGCCAAGCATGGTGCATGCGGCCCGACCGGACTGCATCCAGGAACAGCCGTTCCGCCCCGGCATGCCCGACCAACTCCGGATTCTCGCGCGGTGCGAGTGCTTCCGCTTCCTGCCTCGCTGTGGCTACCGCCATCACACTGGCAGCCCGAACCGCTTCGCGGTCGCATCCCAAATTTCGCGGTGAACGGAC
Organism: Alphaproteobacteria bacterium; assembly: GCA_029268305.1. Lineage (GTDB taxonomy): Bacteria > Pseudomonadota > Alphaproteobacteria > JAJUGE01 > JAJUGE01 > JAJUGE01. Next base: position 92,042 of record JAJUGE010000002.1, on the reverse strand, counting down.
TCCGGATCCGCCGTGGCGTCGATCACCACGCAACGATCGGGGTGAGCTGCTGCGATCTCTAGAAATCCGTTCCGAAGGCGTTGGTGCAGCCCAAGAGGCATGCTCTCGTAGCGCTCTTCCCCACCTGCGCGCCGTGTGGCCCTCGCCAGCCCCAGTTCGGCCGGAAGATCCAGAACGAAGGTCAGATCGGGGCAGAGTCCTTGCAGCACGAGACGGTCGATCTCGGCAATCAATTGATGATCTACGCCTAGTCCATAACCCTGGTAAGCCAGGGTGGAGTCGGCGAAGCGATCGCAGACGATCCAGGCCCCCCGCGAGAGCGCCGGGCGAATCAGGTCATGAACGTGCTCGCTGCGGGCTGCGTAATGAAGAAGCACCTCTGTCACCGGCTGCCAGCGGCCGGTGTCCCCTTCGACGAGCAGTCGGCGCACTGCTTCGGCCGAGTGCGTGCCGCCCGGCTCGCGCGTTCGGACAACTTCTCCCGTATGCGGTTCGAGTGCATCGGCGAGCAGACGCGCCTGTGTCGATTTACCGGCGCCCTCGCCCCCTTCGAAGGTGATCAGCCGTCCGATGTTCATGGCTGAATCGGCTTTCGGCTAGGCGGCCCCCACCTCAGGTGCCAAGCACGAGATGGCGAATGGCAGCGCCGAGACGACCCACAACGCCAAGCCGCTCGACGTCGGCTCCGGCTAAGAGCGGCCGCTCGATCGTGGGCGTTCCGGGAGCCTCCACGCGCAGGACGCCGACTTGCTCGCCCTGGCGGATGGGCGCGGGTACGGGCCCTTCGAAGCTCACGGTGACCTTCATTTCACTCCGGGCACCGCGATCGAGCGTTACTGCGAGGTCCTCCTCGAGCACCAACGGCACCGTGGCCGCCGCGCCCAGCCAGACGTCTGCATGCTCAACGGGCTCGCCCTTTCGGATGAGGCTGTAGGCTTCGAAGTTGCGGAACCCCCACTCCAGCAACCGTTCCGATTCACGCGCGCGCTCGCGCTCGCTCGCCAGACCGTTGACGACGAGGACGAGCCGCCGCCCTTCCCGTTCGGCGGCGGCTGTCAGACCGTAGCCCGAGGCTTCGGTATGCCCGGTCTTCAGGCCGTCCACGCCAGGCACCCGTCCGAGCAACGGGTTGCGATTCCGTTGGGTGATGTCGTGGTAGGTAAATTCCTGCTCGCCGAAAAGCTCGTAGTAGTCCGGGAAATCCCGCCGCAGGCGCTCTGCCAGGACGGCAAGATCTCGAGCGGACATCATATGACCGGGGTCCGGCCATCCCGTAGCGTTCGCGAAGGTGCTGTGCTCGAGACCGATTTCGCGCGCCTTTTCCGTCATGCGTTGCGCGAATGCCTCCTCGCTCCCGGCGAGCCCTTCCGCGATCACGATACAAGCGTCGTTGCCGGACTGGACGATGATGCCCCGAAGAAGGTCCCCAACGCTGACACGCGTGCCGACCTCGACGAACATCTTGGAGCCGCCCTTTTTCCAGGCTTTCTCACTGACCGGCAGTGTCTCGTCGAGTTTGAGGGAGCCATCCTTGAGCCGTTCGAAGACCATGTAAACGGTCATCATCTTGCTCATCGAGGCGGGAGGCATCGGCTCGGTAGCCGCCTTCTCCAGCAGCACCGTCCCGGTGCTGGTGTCGATCAGATAGGCGTGTGTGGCCGGCGTGTCCGTCGCCTCGCTGGCGGCCGGTGCAACCTGAAACAGCAGGCCAACAACCAAAGCCACGGCGGTGACGATCCGGTTCCGGCGCGCCGGTGAAGGGTGGTGATCGAATAAGCGCATTTGGGAAGTCCCTCGACACGCGGGATTAGTGGAGGGATAGCAAGCTCGCGCTGCGCTCCGCAAGGGTGCCGGTGGTTACGTGCGCTCAGTCGATCGTCACTTGGGCTCCGGCATGCCCTTCATCGACCAGCCTCGCCAGCATGGTCCCAGCCGTGTCGACGCTGCCGAACGGCCCGATACGAACCCGGTAGAGGCGGTTGCCCGACTTGTCGACGGAGTCTACCAGTGCGCGACCATACTGCGACAGGCGCGCACGTAGCCGATCCGCATTTACGCGGTCGGAGAACGCACCCGCCTGCACGAAGATGCCGCGGGTGGCTGTCGAGGGGATCGACCGAGCCCGAGCCGGGGCCGCAGCTGCCATCTGGACCGCGGCATCCCCCGTGCCTTCCGGCCCGAAACGGGCGAGCATATAGGCTTCCATCTCATCGCTGCTCGCCCCAGCCTGGGCAAGCTGCGCGAGGTGCTCACTGTCGGATCCGAGCACCTCGATCTTCACTTTGGTGGTTCCCTGCGCCTTGAAACCGAGGATCGAGGCAGCCTTCTCCGACAGATCGATGATGCGGCCGCCTGAAAACGGGCCGCGGTCGTTCACCCTCACCACCGTTGCACGCCCGTTTCTCAGATTCGTGACGCGAACGACGCTCGGGAGCTGCAACGTCGGATGCGCCGCGGTCAGTGCGTTTCTGTCGAAGATCTCGCCGTTGGCGGTCGTCCGGCCGTGAAAGTTTGGGCCGTACCACGAGGCGACGCCGGATTCGACGTGGGTCAGATTCTCCTCCGGATGATACCAGACCCCGCCGACCTTGTACGGCGTTCCGACTTTGTAGGCGCCGCTCGCCTGGGCGTTACGCTTGATCGTCAAGTCGTTAGGCGCACAGGCGGTGAAGACTAGGGGAAGAATGAGTGCACCTAGCAATCTGGCCGCAGCAGAAGACCGCATTTGCGTGTCGTCCCCCGTTCTGTCTGAGCGGTCGATCAGCAGAATTGCGGCATTTCGCAAGTCGTCGGAGATCGGGTTGAACCCAATTCTCCCCTGCCGTTCACCCGTTGGGCCGGGCGATCAACCAACTCCCTGTAAGGAAATGCGAATGACTGTAGGCGCTTCCGCACCCTACCGACATCTTCTGCCACACGCAGAAGAAAATGGCAACATTGTGTTCAGTTCGTGGCCGATTTAGCGGCCCTTGAACACGGGCTTCCTCTTTTCGGCGAACGCTCGCATGGCTTCTTTCGAGTCTTCGTAACCGCCGAGTTCGACGGTCATGTTCTGTTCGAACCGGTACCCGTCGCGCAGGCTCATTTCCTCGATCGTGTTCAGAGCATGCTTGGCGAGGCGAATCGCGATCGGGCTCTTCGAGGCAATCTCTCGTGCCAGCCCCATGGCCGTGTCCATCAACTGCTCCGGCGGGACGCATGCCTCGACGACGCCTAACCTATAGAGCTCCGGCCCCGGAATCCGATATCCGGTGAACATCATGCGACGGGTGGTCGAATGCCCGAACAGGCGCATGGCGTGCCGGCCGCCTCCGAGGAGACCCACGTCGATTTCGGGCAGCCCCAGCACCGCCTTTTCCGAGGCGACCAGGATGTCGCAGGAGGCTGCCAGCGCGAGCCCGGCGCCGAGCGCAGGGCCGTCGATCGCCGCGATCACCGGCTTCTTGCACTCGAGGATCGAGTGGAAGCATTCGCGCGCGCGCCGATTATGCTGCCAGTTCTCTCCGGCGGCGCGCTCTTCGGATGCCCTGCCCTTGATGTCCGCACCTGCAGAGAAGATCCGCCCGTTTCCGGTGAGGACAGCGACGCGGACGTCGTCGCGGTCGCTCAGCGAGTCGAACGTTTCCATCATCTCTTCGTGGAACTGACGGTTCTGCGCGTTCACCGGTGGGTTCGCCATGCGGACGAGCGCGACGAACTCGTTCACCTCGCACTGGACCATCTTGTCAGGCATTCGTGGATCCCTTCTTGGGGTCGAATCCGATGCGGCACCGCGCCGCGTGGAACGAATGCATCACCCGGCGCGAGAGCGCAAGCATCAGGCGGGAAGATTATCGAACGGTAATTATCCTGTCGGCCGATTTGCGCACGGATGGGTCGCCGGCTTCCCGCACGAGCGCGACCTCGATGCGATAGTCGCCGGAAGGCCAAGAAGGCCCCGTTAGCCGGCGACCGGTATAGGCGAAGTACCGGATCTGGTTCTTCTCGAGAATCGTTTCGCTTTTAGCCACCGTCTCGCCCGCTGGCGACACGAGCCTGATGGTCAGCTGGTCGCCGGCCCGCACGGCGGCGAGCGTGGTCCATGCGACGAGCGCCGGAGCGGAACTCGGCAGGGTGTCGGCGTCGAGCTCCCCCGCATATGCTGCCGCCGCCTCCGGCGCCTCCACCGCAGCGCCGATCTGATAAATGTCGACCGGGGAGTATCGGGTCGCCTCGCGATCCGCATCGCTCCACAGGGGCGCTCCCGGTACTCCGCATCCTTCCGGCGGGACAGGCCCGGTGAACGGGTCGATCGCCGCTTCACCGTATCGGACAGCGAAGTGCAGGTGTGGAAATTGGGTCATTCCCGAAAGACCGATTTCGCCGATCGGTTGCCCTTGGTCGACCTGCTCTCCCGGTCGAACCCGCACGCTGCCATTACGAAGGTGGCAGTACATGCTCTCCCAGCCGTCGCCGTGCTGGATGGCCACCCCGTTCCCGCACTCCCGACCTTCGACGCTGGTCGCGCCCGGACCGTCATGCAGGCGGTCGGGCACCCCGTCGCGGATGCTCCGGACCTTTCCCTCGGCAGCGGCGACGACGGTTACCCCCCGCTCGATCGACTTCAGGTCGGCCAGCGCGATATCGGTCCCTTTGTGGCCTTCGTAGGAGCGTAAGCCGCATGTGTAGTCGCGTGCGCCGGGGCCCGGATCTGTGTCCACATACTGGTAGATCCAGCAATCTTCCCCGGGAGTGCAATCGACTGGGAAACGGAGCTCCGGCACTCCCCCTGCGTTGGCAGAGCCAAACAGAAGCAGGAGCGCCAGCGCCGTTGCACCGGCGCTGGACCGCATCATCCGGCGAAGCTCGGGTTCAACTCTCACGCAGAGCCCGGTTGAAGCTGTAGATCAGCGGCCGCACGAGATAGGACAGCGCGGTCCGCTCGCCGGTGACGATCATCACCTCTGCCGGCATTCCCGGGTAGAGCTCGAAGTCGGCGGCGCCGGCTTCATCCTGATGATCGAGCCGCACCCGCGCGGTGTAGTAGGGAATGCCGGTCCTCTCGTCGACCCGGCGGTCGGCGGAAACCGTCTCGACGGTCCCGTTGAGGATCGGGGAGATCCGCTGGCTGAACGCGGTCAGGCGCACCTGCGCTCCGAGGCCGGCATGCACCACATCGATGTCGTTCGGATCGACCCTCGCTTCTACAATCAGTGCGTCGTCTCGCGGCACGATCTCCATCAGCGTCTCGCCGGGCCGGATCACCGCCCCTTGCGTGAAGACGTTCAGGCCGACGACGACACCCGATACCGGTGCCCGCAGGACCGTTCGGGTCATGATGTCCTCGGCCGACCGATTCTTCTCCCACAGGTCGGCGATCTCGGACTGGACTTCCCGCAGCTGCTCGACCACTTCGCGCCGGAGGTTCGTGTCGAGGTCGGCCATCCGCATCTGCGCCTCGCCGATCGCCTGCTTCGCACGCGCGATCGCCGCGACATTCCGGGCACGAGCACCCTGGATGTTCGATGCCTCCCGCTCGAGCGCCAGCAGCCGCGGGCGCCGCGCCAGCCCCTTCTCGTACAGGAAGCGGACGTCGTTCAGCTCGTCCTGAATCAGGGAGAGCTGATTGGACTGCGATGCGATCTCGCCCTGAAGTCCACGAATCTCCTCGTTGTACTGCTCAATCCGCTGCTGCAGGATCGACTTCTGGCTGAGGACGGACTCCCGCCGGCTGGTGAAAATGCGGTTCTGGGAGGTCATCACTTCGGCGACGGTCGGGTTTTCTGCAGCCTCCGCCACCATCCATTCGGGAAACTCGATCCTATCCTTATCGTCGCGCTCCGCCGCGAGGCGCGCCTCGAGGGCAAGGGCGGTCCGCAGCCGTCCCCGCACCATCGCGAGCGACGAGCCGGGTTGGGTTTCGTCCAGGACGATCAGCGGGTCCCCGGCCTCGACCTCGCTCCCCTCCTCGACCTTCACCTCGCTGACGATGCCGCCTTCGAGGTGCTGGATAGCCTTCCTGCTTCCACCGACGACCACCGTCCCCGGAGCGATCGCGGCGCTGTCGAGCGGCGCAAGGGCAGCCCAGGTGCCGAAGCCGCCGAAGAAGACGGCGATCAATGCCACGCCGAACAGTATAGGCTTGCGAATCCCGATCGCCTCGTCGTCGACGGTAGGCCGGTCGGTGTTGGGTCGGTACAGCTCACGTCCCGCCAGTGGGGCGCCGCTGTCGCGCCGAATAGGCAGTTTCATGACGACCTCACGTTCGTATGGCTGCCCGCGGAAACCACGAAGGATGGCCGGGGCGCGGCTGTCCCTGTCTGTTCACGAGCCGCAGCCGGACGGAAGTCGGCTTCCTGCCGACCCGGATCCCGCAGGTCCCCGTCCGCAATGTGCGTAGCCGAAGGATCATCCTCGTCCTCGTCGGCCTCAGCCTGCACATCGACATTGCTGTTCGAAGTCGGTCCCGATGTCAGCCCCTGCCGGAGCCGCGCCTCGGCCTGGGCGGCGGCGATCCGCGGGGCCGGTGTCACCTTCGCGAGTATTTCCTCGCGCGGGCCGAACATCTCGATGCGTCCGAAGCGCATCACCATCAGCTTGTCGACATGCGCGAGAATGCTCGGCCGATGCGCAATCACCACAAGGGTGGTGCCACGCTCCTTCAACCGGTCGATCGCCTCCAACAGCGCAGTCTCACCTTCCGAGTCGAGGCTGGCGTTCGGCTCGTCCAACACGACGAGCCGCGGGTCCCCGAACACGGCCCGTGCAAGCGCTATCCGTTGCCGCTGCCCGCCGGAGAGCTTGGCCCCGCCTTCCCCGATTTGGGTGTCGTAGCCGTCCGGCAAGCGCAGAATCGTCTCGTGGACGCCCGCCAGCTTCGCGGCCTCGACGATCTCCTCATCGTCCGCGTTCTGGAGGCGGGCGATGTTTTCGCGGACGGTGCCGTCGAACAGCTCGACGTCCTGGGGCAGATATCCGATGTGGCGCCCGCGATCGATCGCTTCCCAGGCGGCGACGTCGGCGCCGTCGAGCCGAACATTGCCGACGTTCGGCGACCAGCTTCCGACGAGCAGGCGTGCGAGCGTCGTCTTGCCGGCCGCGGAAGCGCCGATCAGGCCGAGCGCCTCGCCCGGCTCCAGCGAGAACGACACCTGCCGGATGATCGGCTCCCGCCCGCCGGCCGGCACGAAAGTCACACCTTCGACATCCAAGCGCCCCTGCGGCTTCGGCAGCGTCATGCCTTCACCCAGGTTCGGCGTCCGCTGCAGGAGCTGCGTGATGTTGCCCCAGGAGCTCCAGGCGGAGACGAAACCGCGATAGGCGGAGATCGACTGCTCGACCGGTGCCAACGCGCGCCCGAGGATGATCGACGCCGCGATCATAGCGCCACCGGTGATGACGTGCTCGGTCACCAGCCAGGCGCCGGTGCCGAGCATCAGAATCTGGAGGAGGAGTCGCACATACTTGGCGGCAGCGGAGATGAGGCCGGCGCGCTCCCCGGCCTTGGTCATGTACCCGAGTCCGACGTCATTGCCCTGGCTCCAGCGCCGGACGATGTCCGGCATCATGCCCATGGCGGCGATCACGTCGGCGTTGCGGACCACCGCATCCGCCCGATAGAGCGAGCGCATCGATTCCGCTCCGGCCAGCTTCAGGTCGGCACGGTTCATGACGTCGTTGGCGATCGCGAAGGCGAACACGACGATCGCACCGATCAGGGCGATCCAGCCGAGCATCGGGTGCATCAGGAAGATGATCGGGATGAAGATGAACACCCACGGGAAATCGAATAACGGGAAAATGCCCGATCCCGTGAGGAACGAGCGGATGCTGGCCAGGTCGCGCAGCCCCTGCGCGCCGCGCGAGCCGCCGGCCCGCAACGCGTCGTTCATGCCGCCGGCGAGCAGCGGACCGCTCAACTCCCGATCGACCCAGGTGCCGAGACGGACCATGATGCGGCCACGCACACCCTCGAGCGCCGCCATCACGCCCAGTGCGACGGCCGCCATGAGCCCGAGGAACAGGAGCGTGTCCGTATTGCGGGACGGAATCACCCGATCGTACATCTGCAACATGAAGATCGGGACCGTCAGCATCAGCATGTTGGCGAACAGGCTGAAGATCGCGACCATCCACACGGCGCGCTTGGCACCCGTCTTTGCTCGCCTCAGGGCGTCGTTAGGCTGCATGGCTTCCTAACCGTTCGGTTGTATCGATTTCATGGACGATCGCTCGCCCCCGAGCCGCCCTTCCGAGACGGCGAGACTACAGCATCGGCCTTGAAATTTCGACAAATTCGCCAGTCCTGTCAGCTGTCGTACCCGAAACATCGCATCTCAAGCGGCCCCGGTCTGTGGTGAATCTCACCGGCCTTCGGCGGCGATGCCGGTTCCGATCTCGGCGGAAACCTATGTGCTCTTCCTTAATTTGGAGTTTCGACGCCAGCCGCGGCATCGGCTTGCGCGCGGCAATGCGAGCCCCTATTCATGCGATCGTCACGATCATGGATGGGTGGCCGAGCGGTTGAAGGCACCGGTCTTGAAAACCGGCAGGGGTTTACGCCCCTCGTGGGTTCGAATCCCACCCCATCCGCCAGCAGACCAAATTGCGCCAGTCGCCCGCGGATCGGTCAAGGCCTGAGAGGGCCCCAACCGCGAGGCTGGCTTACCGTCCTTTTCCGCTGCAAGTGCGACGGCTTCTCTCCATTCGAAAAGCGGCAGCGCAGCCGGATCGCCAGCCGTGCGGCGCGCACTCCCACGAAGACCGTATCAAGACAGCGACGAGCGAATGAGGCCCATCGAAGAACGGGTACACTCCGGCATGGCAAAGCCACAGCCGAGGCATCACTCTGGCGCGAAATTTGCTGAGTCTGCGATCGACACCCCTCCGACGTGACACGGGAATCCTGGCAGCATTCGAGACCAAGAGAGGAGCTGGCGATGAAAGTGAAGCCCATGACGATCTCGGCCTACGCGATCGAGATGCAGAAGATGACGCTTTCGCCGGACAGAGCGGCAGAGCTCGCCAGCGAGGCAGGCGCGATCAACGAGGCCGTACTCGCGGCAGCGACGAAGAGCTTCGGCTTTTTTGACGAGCCGGCACATTTCTTGGGCGTGCTCGAAGCCGAAGCGGAGAGCTTCGAATGAGCGTCGAGAGCATGCCGCCGGCCACCGGCAACAACCCTCCCCTTCCCTCGCTCGTCGAGATCGCGCGCGATATCCGCGAGCGGCGCATTTCGGCCGTGGAGGCGGTCGAAGACAGCCTGCAGCGGATCGAATCATGGCAGCCGCATGTGAACGCCTTCGTCCGGATAGACGCGGAAACCGCCCGCGCGCAGGCTCGCTCCGTCGACGAGGCGCTCGCCGCGGGCAAGGATCCGGGGCCGCTTGCCGGAGTGCCGCTGGCGCACAAGGACATGTTCACGCGCGCGGGCAGCACCGTCTCCGGCGGGTCGGCCATTCTCGGCGAGCTCACGGGAGAAGAGACCTCGACACTGCTCGAGCGCCTCGATGCGGCAGGCGCGGTGACCATGGGCGGCCTGAACATGGCCGAGTTTGCGGCCGGCCCGACCGGCCATAACGCCCATTACGGCCACGCGCGCAACCCCTGGAACACTGCGCACATCACCGGTGGCTCCTCGAGCGGGTCCGGCGCGGCGGTCGCCTCGGGCCAGGTCTATGCCGCACTCGGCTCCGACACCGGGGGGTCGATCCGCCTGCCGGCGGCGATCTGCGGGGTTGCCGGCATCAAGCCCACCTACGGCCGTGTCAGCAGGCACGGCGCCATGCCACGATCCTGGTCGCTCGATACCGTCGGCCCCCTCGCCCGGAGCGTCGAGGACTGCGCGCTCGTGTTCTCGGCAATCGCGGGTTACGACCCGCGCGACCCGACCTCCAGCCGGCTCCCGGCCGCATCGTTCGAGCAGTTGCTGGGCCAGCCGCTGCGTGGGCTGCGCCTCGGCGTGGCACGAGGAGAGCCGTTCGGTCCCCTGCACCCGCAGGTCGGCGCGGCGCACGAGGCTAGCCTCGTCGTCTTCGAGCGGCTCGGCGCGCGACTCGTACCGTTCGACATGCCCGCACCCGGGACGCTGTTCGCCCTAGCCGACGCGGTCTCGAAGTCCGAGGCAGCGGCGATGCACGGTCGCTGGATGCGCGAGCGGCCGCAGGACTACTCCGTTCACGTCTACAGCCGGACCGAGGCCGGACTGATGTTGCCGGCCACCCGCTATATCGAAGCGCTCGGCCTCCGCGGTCGCGTGACGCGCGAGTTCATCCGGACCGCATTCGCCGAGGTCGACGTGCTGCATCTGCCGGTCCTCACCCAGCCGGTTCCGACCATCGCGGAAACCGACGTCGACGATCCCGGCGCCATCCCCGGCATGGTCGGGAGCCTCACTCGGGCGACGCGGCCGTTCAACTATCTGGGCCTGCCATCGCTGGCGCTTCCCTGCGGCTTCTCGGACGGCAACCTGCCAATAGCGATTCAGCTCGTCGGCCGCCCCTTCGCCGAGCCGCGCCTGTTCTCGCTGGGGCACGCCTACCAGCAGGAGACGGACTGGCACCTTCGGCGTCCTTCCTTGCCCCGGGAGTAAATATGTCTCTTGTGCCAGGCGGCCCGGCCCGGCTGCTGCTCGCCTATGTTCCGGCTGCATTCGGCGGCTGGCTCTGCTCGCTCGCGCACGTCCCGTTGGCCTGGCTGATCGGTGCTCTGCTCGTCACGGCCGCCCTGAACGTCGCCGGACACGGACTTCCGGTGTCAACCATCGGTCGCCGCGTCGGACAGCTCGTGCTCGGCATCGCGATCGGCCTCTTCTTCACGCCCGTCACGGTCGCCGCTCTCATGGACAATGTGGGGGCGATGCTTTTCGCCGGCGCGTTCGTGCTGGTTCTCGGTTGCCTTGCCGGACTTCTCCTGTTGCGGATGACCGGCATCGACTGGCCTACCGCCTATTTCGCGAGCGTTCCGGGCGGTGCCGCCGAGATGGCGCTGATGGCGGAGCGCCACGGCGGCAACGGCGCACCCGTCGCTTTCGCGCAGGCTCTTAGGGTCGGGATCATCGTCACGATCGTGCCCCCGGCCATCACCTGGTCCGGCGTTGGCGGGGTGCCCGATTTCGTGACCCGCTCTTCGCACTTCGACCCGATCGGTCTCGCTGCCTTGATTGCGATGGCCGTTGTCGCCGCTGTCCTGACGGCGAAAGCCCGGTTGCCGAACGCATGGCTGCTCGGTCCGATGACGCTGTCGGCCGCCATCACCGGCTTCGGGATCACGCTCTCGACGATCCCTCCGATACTGATCGCGATCTCGCAGGTTCTCTTGGGGACTTCGCTCGGCGCCATGTTCAGCCGCGACACGCTTCGTGGCGCGCACGGATTTTTCACCGCCACGATGGTCGGCAACGTTGTCCTGCTCGGCGCCTGCCTGGGTCTCGGGCTGCTCGGGACCCTCGTGGTCGAGGCTCCCTTCGCTTCCATGATCCTCGCCACCGCTCCCGGCGGGGTCACCGAAATGTCCATCACCGCAAAGGCGCTGCACCTCGACGTGGCCCTGGTGAGTGCGTTTCACGTGGTGCGAATATTCATGATCGTGCCGACGACGCCGCTCGTCTTCCAGGGATTGCACTGGCTCGGAGCTCGGCTGAGCGCGAAACGCACCTGAGCTCCCGGCGAGGCACCCCCGATCCCTCGGCCTGCCGCACCCCCACCTGCCGATTCGATGATTGCGGCAGTCGGGACGCATGCTATCGTCTGGTGAAGAACAACGGCACCGCCAGAGATGAGCGGACGCCAGCCGAGGGGAGGAAGGAAGGGTCGTGTCCGACTTCGACTACTTCCTGATCGACTTCTTCCAGTCGCTCGCTGCCGGATTGATGGTCGGCGGCACCTACGCACTGATGTGCGTCGGGCTCGGGCTGATCTTCGGCGTCATGCGCGTGATCAACTTTGCGCATGGCGATTTCATGATGGTCGGTATGTATGCCGCCTACTTCCTCTTCACCGGCCTCGGCGCACTCGCTTTCCTGGGGCCATACGCGGGACCGATCGCCGCCGCTTTGCTCGCCGGCCCCATCGTCTTCGTTCTCGGCTGGTTCGCGCACCGTTTCCTGGTAGCGCGCGTCACCGGCGCCCGCGTGGTCACGGCCGAGGCCGAAGGCCACTACGCGCAGATCATCCTGACACTCGGCATCGCGCTCCTCCTCCAGAACGGCGGCCTTATTCTCTTCGGCTCCCTGCCCGTGAGCGTGCAGACCCCGCTTTCGCGTCAGTCGTGGGACATTTGGGAAATCTTTCTCAATCAGGCGCGCACCGTAAGCTTCGTCGTCGCGGTTTCGCTCGCCTTCGCCCTGTATCTGTTCCTCTCCCGGGCGCGGCTCGGCAAGGCGTTGCGGGCGGCTGCGGACAATCCGATCGCCGCCGCCTACATGGGTATCGACGTGGATCGCTCGCACCGGTTCGCCTTCGGCCTCGGCGTCGGGATCACGGCGGTGGCGGGCGGGCTGCTCGCCGCGTCGCAGTCGTTCCAGCCGTACATCGGCTTCGAGTTCGTGATCATCATGTATGCCGGTGTGGTGCTCGGCGGCCTCGGCAGCATCATGGGGGCGTTCTGGGGTGGCATGACCATCGGCGTCGTGCAGCAGATGTCGACGCTCTTCCTGCCCTACCAGTTGCAGAACACGGCGATCTTCGTCGTCTTCCTGCTGATCATCTTCCTCCGCCCGCAGGGGCTGTTCGGCCGGGTCTGGGAGCGAACGTGAGCCTATGACGGGACGCAGCCTCCGCACTGATCTGATCGGAATCGCCGCGTTCGTTGCCGTCTACGTGATCCTCACGTTCGTGGTCCAGAGCCGCTATTACCAACTGATGATGGCGCTGGTTCTGATCTGGGCGGTCATGGGCCAGTCCTGGAACATGCTGAGCGGCTACAGTGGCCAGATCTCGTTCGGTCAGGCGGCGTTCTTCGGGCTCGGCGGCTTCACTGTGACGATCGCCTTCGTCGACTACGGGATCTCGCCCTGGTTCGGCATCCTTCTCGGCATCGCCGTCGGCATCCTCGCGGGCATCGTCATCGGCCTCCCCACCTTCCGTCTGCGGGGCCACTATTTCGCCCTGTCGATGCTCGCGTACCCGCTCGCGATGCTCTACGTCTTCGAATGGCTCGGCTACCAGGAAGTCGCGCTGCCGATGATGCGCGACACGCCGGCCGCCTACATGCAGTTCGACGACGTTCGCGTCTACATCTTCCTGGCCCTGATTCTGCTCGTCGCCTCGATGCTGGTCGCCCTCGCGATGGAGCGGACCCGCTTCGGGATGTCGCTGCTCGCGATCAAGCAGAACGAGCCCGCCGCCGAGGCTGCGGGCATTCCCGCGCTCCGGTGGAAGATGCGCGCTATCATGGTGAGCGGCGGCACCGCGGCCGCGGCCGGCGGGTTGTATGCGGTCGTCCTTCTCGTCGTCACGCCGCCGACGCTCTTCGGTGTGCTGGTCTCTGCCCAGGCATTGATCGTCTGCCTTTTCGGCGGCGTCGGCGTGCTGTGGGGACCGGTGATCGGCGCCGTGATCCTGGTGCCGCTGGCGGAGATCCTGCACGGCGAGCTGGGTCACATCGTGCCCGGAATTCAGGGAGTGGTGTACGGCATCGCCATCATCCTCGTCATCCTCCTGGCGCCGGAGGGAATCTACTGGCGCGTGCGCGACCGATGGTTTGCAAGAGCGGGCATCGCCGACATCCCCGTAACGGATGCGGAGCCCGCTCCCGCTAGCCCCGTGGTTCCGCGACGGCAACCGCTTGCGGGCCGCGCCCTTCTCGAACTGGAGGGCGTCACCCGTTCGTTCGGCGGCCTGAGGGCGGTGGACGGGGTCACCCTTACCGTGAGCGAGGGGGAGATCCACGGCATCATCGGGCCCAACGGCGCCGGCAAAACGACGCTCTTCAACGTGATCAACGGCTATCTCGCGCCGGACAGCGGCTCCATCCGGTTCGACGGCACCAGTCTCGTCGGCCTGAAGCCGCACGACGTGTGCCAGCGCGGCGTCGGCCGCACCTTCCAAGTCATGCGCCCGTTCCCGCGGATGACGGTCCTCCAGAACGTGATCGTCGGCGCGTTCGCCGGCACGAGGGACGACGGCGAAGCGCGTCGGAAGGCGCTGCAGGCGCTGGACACCGTCGGCTTGAGCGCCGCAACGATCCATTCGCCGGCGGCAGGACTGACGACCAGAGAGTTGCGCCTCATGGAGCTGGCGCGCGCACTTGCCCCCGCTCCCCGGCTCCTGCTGCTGGACGAAACCCTGGCCGGGCTCGGCCGTCAGGAGCTGGAAGACATCCTCTCCGTTATCCAGCGGGTCAACCGCGAGGGAACCACCGTGCTGATCATCGAGCACACCATGCACGCCATGGTGCGGCTCGCCGATACGTTCAGTGTCCTCGACCACGGACGGCTCGTGGCGGCGGGGCCGCCGGCGGAAGTCGTCCGCGATCCGAAGGTCATCGAGGCCTATCTCGGCCGGAAGTGGATGGAACGTGTTAGAGATACGGTCGCTTGACGTCGCCTATGGCGGGCTGCACGCGCTCACGGACGTGACCCTCACGGTCCAGCGAGGTGAGTTCGTGGCTGTTGTGGGGCCGAACGGCGCGGGCAAAAGCACGCTGTTCAAGGCGATCTCCGGTACCGTCGCACCCGCCGGCGGCTCGATAACGTACAAGGGACGGGATCTGGCAGACGTGCCGGCGGCGCGGCGCGCACATCTCGGCATCGCACACGTGCCGGAAGGCAGGCAGGTGTTCGCCTCCATGACCGTCATGGAGAACCTGGAGATGGGCGCCTACACCGAAGCCGGCCGATCCCGATGGGACGAGACCCGCCCCTTCGTTCTGGACCTTTTTCCGGTCCTCGCCGAGCGGAAGGACCAGCTCGCTGGAACGCTTTCCGGAGGCGAGCAGCAAATGCTGGCGATCGGCCGCGGGCTCGCGTCCTCACCCGAGCTTCTGATGCTCGACGAGCCGTCGATGGGGCTCGCTCCGGCTGTGGCCGATGCGATCTTCGACTGCATTCAGCTCATTCACCGCGAGCGTGGACTTACGATTCTCCTCGTCGAGCAACGCGTCGCCGAGGCACTCGAGTCCTGCGACCGTGGCTATGTGCTCGAGACCGGGCGCGTCGTGCTCGCCGGCTCGCATCGGGAGCTGATGGCCGACGCACGAGTCAAGACAGCCTATCTCGGCTTGTGACAATAAAAGGAGGGAGCGAGATGCCATCGATTGGACGACACGTCGGCAGGCTGCTTGCCGGTTTCGCGGCCGCAACGCTGGTGATGCAGCTCGGCGGCGTGTGGAGCGGCGCTCATGCGCAGGACGAGGTGAAGATCGCGATGATCGCGCCGATCTCGGGACCCTGGGCGCGCCAGGGCGAGCTGATGCGGCTCGGAGCCGAGATGGCGATCGACGAGATCAACGAGCAGGGCGGTATCAAGGCGCTCGGTGGTGCGAAGTTGCGCCTCGTGGTGGCGGATGCCGGCGACACCGCCGAGAAGGCCAAGAACGCGGCACAGCGCGTGCTCGCCCAAGAGCCCGATCTGATCGGTGGCACCGGCGCCTGGTTGAGCTCCTTCACCCTCGCGGTCACCGAAGTGACCGAGCGAGAAGGGCTGCCTTGGATGACTCTCTCCTATTCGGATGCCATCACCGAGCGCGGCTTCCGCTATGTCTTCCAGACCTCGGCCACGGGCGGGGCGCAGGCACGGGCGGCGCTTCCCACGATCGTGGAGTTGGCGGAAACCACGACCGGCAAACGGCCGGAGACCGTGGCCCTGATCATGGACAACACAGCCGCGCCGGTCAGCTTCGCCAAGCCGATGCGCGAGGGCCTGATCGAAGAGCTCGGGCTGGAGCTGGTGGTGGACGAGATGTTCACACCGCCGCTGTCGGACGCCACCCCGCTCGTCCAGCGCGTGCGTTCGGCACGGCCGGATATCGTGATGCTCCTGCCGACGGCGATTCCGGACGACAAGCTGCTGCTGGAGAAACTGCATGAGTTCCGCATCCGCGTGCCGGTGGTCGCCAACGGTGCCCACATCGGCGCGCCGGAGTTGCTCGACACAGTGGGTAAGGAACTGCTCGAAGGCCTGTTGTTCATCGTCCCGGCCTGGGGGATCAAGGGACAGGAAGAAATGATCGAGCGCTTCGAGCAGCGCACGGGAGAGCCCTGGATCACCCAGGACAGCATCACCGCCTACGGCGACGTCTGGGTCCTCAAGGAGGCGTTGGAGCGTGCGGGGGTTGCCGACCGCGAGAAGGTCGCCGAGGAAATTCGGCGCATGGAACTGACGGAAGGGCCAGGGGCGGCCTTCCCGGGTGACGTGCGGTTCCTCGAGAACGGGCGACGGGCGGAAGCGCCGATCCTGATCGTGCAGTGGCAGAACGGAGAGCCGGTGACCGTCTATCCGCCGGAATACGCCCTGGCCGAGCCGGTCTGGCCGGAGAGCTGAGAATGGAGCGGTGCGGGGCCGACCGGCTCCGCACCGCCGCCGGAACGTGCCTGCGGCCACGACCAGAGCCTTGAACGGTCGTGCATCTCGATATTGGTGACACGGCCAACCTTCTCGCCGATGCTGCGCAATGATCTGGAATGCACGCGCCTGGAGGAACGGCCATGAAGTTCGGCGTTGCCATGTTCTGCACCGACTACTCGACGACGCCAGCCCAGCTCGGCATCGCGCTCGAAGAGCGCGGATTTGAATCGATGTGGTTCCCGGAGCATTCGCACATTCCGCTTTCGCGGAAATCACCCTGGCCCCAAGGCGGTGAGCTCCCGAAGAAGTACTACGATGTGATCGACCCGTTCGTCGGCCTGGCTTCGGCAGCTTCGGTGACGAAAAACCTGAAGCTCGCGACGGGGATTTGTCTTGTCGTGCAGCGCGACCCGATCCAGACGGCCAAGGAAGTGGCGACGCTCGACCTCCTGTCGAATGGCCGGTTTCTTTTCGGCATCGGCGCCGGCTGGAACGCCGACGAGATGGAAAACCATGGCACCGATTTCTCGCGCAGGCACAAGCTGATGCGCGAGCGGGTGGAAGCCATGAAGGCGATCTGGACCAAATCAAAGCCGGAGTACCATGGCGAGTTCGTCGACTTCAACCCGATGATGACGTGGCCGAAGCCCGTGCAGAAGCCGCATCCGCCCGTTCTCGTCGGCGGCGAGTTCCCCTGGGGTGCCAGACGCGCGATCCGCTACGGCAACGGTTGGGTGCCGCACGGCCGGCGGCCCACCTACGGCGTACTCGATGTGCTGCCCAAGTTCTGGGAGATGGTCGACGCGTCTGATCGGTCCCGCGAGGAGCTGCCGGTCACGGTCTTCGGTGGCGACGAAGATGCTGACCAGCTCAAGCGCTATCGCGATGCCGGCGTCGACCGCGTCGTCTTCAACGTTCAGCCGGCGAAGGCAGACGAGGTTTTCCCGATACTCGACCGGTTCGTCGGACTGATGGGGCAGGTTTCCTAGCTCTACCGGGAGGGGTGCGCGTCGACCCGCAGGTGCGGGCGATCGCCCCTCACCGCTTGAGTGCTGCTTGAGCCATTTGGGACCATCGGCGGGTTTCTGGGGTTGTTCCCGACGAGGCTGGTGGTTTCAGCCGCACGAATCAGCGAAGATCGCAGCCAGCAACGCCAAGCAAGCGGAGGAATTGATGGGCAAGCGCATCGTCGTGGTGGGCGCCGGCGCGGTCGGCGGCTATGTCGGCGGCCATCTGGCTCGCACCGGGGAAGACGTCACCTTCGTCGACCCGTGGCCGGAGAATGTGGAGCGCATTCGGACCGTAGGGTTTGATCTGAAGGGCTATACACCTGAAGAGCATTGCGTCGTGAAGGTGCCGGCGCTGCACATCACCGAATTGCAGTCGCTCTCTAAACAGGCCCCGGTGGATATCGCCTTCGTGTCGATGAAGTCCTACGACACGGAATGGGCGACGATGATGATCAAGCAGTATCTGGCGCCAGGTGGCTTCGTGGTCTCGCTCCAGAACGGCATCAACGAGGAGCGCATCGCTTCTGTGGTCGGCTGGGGCAAGACCGTCGGGTGCATAGCCTCCAAGATCTCGGTCGAGCTGACTGGCCCCGGCGAGATCCGTCGTACGGTCCCGCTCGGCTCCCCCGGCCACATCGTCTTCCGCGTCGGGGAGGTGCACGGCCGCATCACCGAGCGCGTGAAGATGCTCGACGCGATGATCTCGCGCATCGACACCTGCAAGATCACCACGAACCTCTGGGGTGAGCGCTGGTCGAAGCTAGTCGTCAACTCCATGCGTAACGGCCTCTCGGCGGCGACAGGCCAGGGCGGCAATGCAAACGACCGAATGGAGCTTACCCGACGCTTCGCCATCCGCCTCGGCAGCGAGGCGGTGCGGATCGGCAAGGCTCTCGGCTACGAGCTGGAGAACATCGGCAACATCCCGCCCGACATCCTCGAGCAGGCCGGACAGGGGGACGCGGACGCCCTCGCGAAATGCGAGGACCTGATGATCACCGCCTCCAAGGGCAAGAGCGACGATCAGCGCCCCTCCATGGGACAGGACATGATCAAGGGCCGCCGCACCGAGATCGAGTTCCTCAATGGCCTCGTCGTGGAAAAGGGTGAGGAGGTCGGGATTCCCGCCCCCGCGAACGCCGCCATGGTCGACCTCGTCCGACGCGTGGAGCGGGGAGAGCTGGAGCCGAGTCCCGATCACATCGCTCGCCTGTCCAACATCTGATCCATCAAGAAAAACAAGGAACGCTCTGATGAAGCTCGCCCTTTCGATCGGCTATTCCGGCGCATACATGGAGCTGCCGGTGGAGCGCGTGCAACGCGCCGAGGCTCTCGGCTACGACTCCGTCTGGACCGCCGAAGCCTATGGCTCCGACGCCGTCACTCCCCTTGCCTTCCTCGCAGCCAAGACCAGCCGCATCAAGCTCGGAACCGCGATCATGCAGCTCGCCGCGCGCACGCCGGCGAACGCCGCGATGTGCGCAGCCACAGTGGATGCCATGGCCGGCGGCAACCGCTTCATCGTCGGCATCGGCGTTTCGGGCCCGCAGATCGTCGAAGGCTGGTATGGCGAGCCATGGGGCCGGCCCTACTATCGGATCAAGGACTACGTGTCGATCATGCGGAAAATCTTCCAGCGCGAAGAGCCGGTGACGCACGAGGGGCGAGAGATTTCGCTGCCGTACACCGGCGAAGGCGCTCTGGGAGTCGGCAAGCCCCTCAAATCGATCCTCCACATGAATCCGAACATCCCGATCTATCTGGGCACCGGCAACGAATCCACCGTGCGCCTGACCGGAGAGATCGCCGACGGATGGCTGCCGCTCGGCTTCGTGCCGGGCAGCCTGCACGAGTATCTCCCCTGGCTCGAAGAAGGCTTCCGACGCGCCGGGAACGGCAAGTCCCTCAAGAACTTCGAGATCCAGGCTTCCGTGCACGTCGAGGTCAACGACGACGTGAAGGCGGCGCTCGACAAGCTCAAGCCCCGAGAGGCCCTCTACATCGGCGGTATGGGCCATAAGGACAAGAACTTCCACAAGGACATGTTCATCCGACGCGGCTTCAAGGACGCGGCCGAACGCGTTCAGGAACTGTACCTTGCCGGGCACAAGGACGAGGCGGCTGCGGCCATACCGGACGAATGGGTGGACCTGAAGTCGCTGGTCGGACCGCCGGCCCGCATCAAGGAGCGCTACCGCGCCTGGGAGGACTCCGGAGCGACATCGTTGACCGTGCGGACCAAGCAGGACGAGGCGGTCGAGGTTATGGCGCAAGCGGCGCGTCTGAACTGACCTCAGGATCGGGCGGAAGCTCCGGTGCAGCGATACCGAGGCTTCCCCCGCCGTACCCGGTCAGCCTACCTGAGGGGTGGTTTCGGCTCGCATCGATCTCATACATCGAGCGTTACTTCGGCATCGAGCGATGCAGATGCCGCATAATCCCAAACCAGCATCTTCGAAACCTCGCGTCTTGTGCCACGCACCGCCGGGCTCCCCCTTAAGTCCTTCCACAGTATTCGCAGGTGATGACCACCTCACGCGATCGGTTCGTTTTGACTTGGTCCTTCCTCCAAGGGTTAGAGAGAGCGTCAAAGAAGGGGCAACCGCCTCTTGGGGGCACACCTGCTGCAGTACGAGTGAGATTCTTCTGGACATCGAGGCGGCACTTCGAAAGGGTGTTGCCGAGGCCCTCACCGAGGGCATCCCGTGCCGCTCGTCCGCGGCTTCGCCTGGGCACCTGCCGACCAGGCGCGAAAGTCTCACAGATTCGGGAGATGAGCCGATGAAAGCAGCTTCGAACTATTTGCATCGCCTCGCCCTTGCTACGGCTGCGCTGGCGCTGACAGTCTCGGCTGCCCAAGCGGTCACGCTCGATGAGATCAAGGAGCGCGGCCAGATCCGCATTGCCGTCGCCAACGAGATCCCCTACGGGTTCGTCGATCCGACCGGCGAGACGAAAGGCGTCGGCCCCGACGTAGCGAAAGCCGTGATCGAGCGCCTCGGCCTCGACCCCGCCAACATCGACTGGGTCGTGACGAATTTCAGCTCGCTCATCCCTGGCCTTCAGGCAAACCGTTTCGACATGACCGCTTCGGAGATGGCGATCCGTCCGGAGCGCTGCGAACAGGTGATCTACTCCGAGCCGAATACCTCCTATGGTGAGGGCTTGCTCGTAGCAGCGGGCAACCCGAAGGATCTCCATGCCTATTCAGACTTCGCCGAGGGGGATGGGAAGGTCGCGGTGATGGCTGGCGCCGACCAGCTGCAAATGCTCCAGGCCCTCGGCGTGCCACAGCAGAACATCGTCACAATCGCATCGAATGCGGACGCGATCTCCACTGTGGCCAACGGTCGTGCGGACGCCTACGCCGCCACTGGCCTCACGGCAAGCGAGCTCGCGTCGAAGAGCGACAATGTGGAGCTGGCGGCCGACTTCCAGGATCCGGTGATCGATGGGACGGAGGTTCGGAGCTGGGGTGGCTTCAATTTCAACGCTGATTCCACCGAGCTCCGCGACGCGTTCAACATCGAGCTGGCCGCGTTCAAGAAGACGGACGAGTGGCGCTCGATCCTGGAGAGCTACGGCTTCACGCCGGAGGACATCGAGAAATCCTTCGACCACACGACCGAAGAGCTCTGCGCCGGCCCCTGATACGAGCTGGGTACCTGGCCCCTGACGGGGCCCAGCGTCGCGCCGGAACCTACGGATGAACTGGACCGAATACCTACCGCCACTGCTCGAAGGCGCCTGGGTCACCGTTCAGCTGACGGTTTACTCGATGGTTCTCGGCGCGCTCCTCTCCTTCGCCGCCGGCATCGGCAAGCTGTCGCCGAATTGGGCGATCAAGGGGCTGAGCGTCGTCTATATCGAGATATTCCGGGGCACATCGCTCCTGGTTCAGCTCTTCTGGCTCTATTTCGCCCTGCCGCTCGTCGGCGATCTTATCGGGATCAACCTGCGCTTGCCGCCCGTGATCGCGGGCGTGCTCGCTCTGGGGCTCAACATCGGCGCCTACGGCGCTGAGGTCGTGCGGGGGTCATTGCAGGCGGTCCCGGTCGCGCAGCTCGAGACCGCCCGGGCTCTCAACTTCACCCGACGGCAGACGCTCTGGCGCGTGGCGCTGCCACAAGCCTTGCCGGAGATGATGCCGCCCTTCTCGAACCTCGCGGTGCAGAACCTGAAGGATACGGCACTCGTCTCGCTCATCAGCCTCGGCGATCTCGCCTTCCGCGCCGAGCAGATCCGCAACTTCACGCAGGACAGCGTCACCGTCTACACGATTATCCTGTTCATGTACTTCGGCATGGCGTTGGTGCTGGCGTCTTTTGTGCGCGGACTGGAATTCTGGGTCTCGCGCTGGCGAGCGAGGGCCTAGCGGATGCTGTTCGGATATGAGTGGGTAACCGGCCAGGGCGATCTGGCCTTTGCCGCCTCCATCTTGCCGATGCTGCTCCTAGGCCTCGTCGTCACCATCCAGGCGACGGTCGCGGGCTTCTTCATTGCGGTGATCCTGGGCCTGATCTTTGCGGCACTGCGCCAATCCCGGTTTCGTGTCGTCCGCTATGTCACGGGCTTCGTCGTCGAGTTCCTGCGCGACACGCCCTTACTTGTGCAGCTCTTCTTCCTCTACTACGTCCTCCCGGAGTTCGGCATCGTCCTGCCGGCATTCATGACCGGCGCGCTCGCGCTCGGCGTGCAATACAGTGCCTATACGTCCCAAGTTTACCGGGCCGGCATCGAGGCGGTGCCTCCCGGCCAGAGGGAAGCGGCTCGCGCCCTCGACCTGACCGAACGACGCACCTTCACCCATGTGATCCTGCCGCAGGCGATCCCGCGGATCATTCCGGCGCTCGGCAACTACGCCGTTTCGATCATGAAGGACGTGCCGATACTCTCGGTCGTCACCGTGCTCGAGGTGCTCAACGTGGCCAAGATCATCGGCGATCAGACCTTCAACTATCTGGTACCGTTCACGATGGTCGGGGCGCTCTACCTCGTGCTCACACTGATCGCCTCCTACCTGGTGCGGCTCCTGGATCGCGCCCTGCCGAAGACGGGACTTCCCCTGCGATGAGTGAACCGATCATCCGTTTCGACAAGGTCGTGAAGCGCTTCGGCGCGCTTACGGTCCTCGACCGGCTCGACTTCACCGTACAGCCCGGAGAAAAGGTCTCGATCATCGGCCCGTCCGGCTCCGGCAAATCCACCGTCCTTCGCATTCTGATGACGCTCGAGCCGATCCAGGAGGGCACGATCTGGGTGGACGGCCACCCGCTGTGGCACGAAGAGCGGGACGGCCGCCTCGTGCCCGCGAGCGAGGCGCATCTGCGTGAGATGCGCAAGTTGCTCGGCATGGTGTTCCAGCAGTTCAACCTGTTTCCACACATGACGGTGCTGCGCAACATCACCGAGGCCCCGATAGCGGTGCTCGGGATGTCGAAGCAGGAGGCGCGAGAGCGCGCGATGGAACTGCTGGAGCTGGTCGGCCTCGCAGACCAGGCGGACAAGTTCCCGCACCAGCTCTCCGGCGGCCAGCAACAGCGCGTCGGCATCGCGCGTGCGCTCGCCATGCGCCCGAAGATCATGCTGTTCGACGAGCCGACCTCTGCGCTCGACCCGGAGCTCGTCGGCGAGGTGCTGACCGTCATCGGCAAGCTCGCGCACGAGCATGACCTGACCATGCTGCTCGTCACCCACGAGATGCGGTTCGCGCGCGAGGTCTCCGACCGCGTCTGCTTCTTCGACCAGGGCCGGATGGTCGAAGAAGGTCCGCCCGACCAACTCTTCACCGAGCCGCGCGAGGCGAGGACGCGCGAATTCCTGAAGGCTGTCCTCGCGCCGCAGGAATAGCGGCGCGAAGCTTGATCGCCGCTACTCCCGCGGAGCGGCAGGTCAGTCGAATACGGCCATCACCTCCTCGACCGCCTTGAGCGCGTTACCGGCAGCCGATGACGGCACGAGGATGGGCGTGCGAATGCCCGCCTCGTACCAGGCCTGCACCTCCTCGCGCACCTTGGCGGGCGGGCCGAAGATCGTGGTATCCGCCAGCCAGCGGTCGCTCATGAGGCTCGGCAGTGAAGCCGTGTCGCCCTTCGCGATAGCTGCCTCTACCGCTTCCATCTCTTCGCGGTAGCCGGCTTCCTTCCAGTAGTTTCTGTAGTTCGGAAGCTGAAGATAGCCGGTGAGCGTCTTCCGGTTGACTGCTTTGGCCGCCTCGATGTCATCGGATACGCACGTCGGGATCATGTCGCCGATGAAGAAGTTCTCGTCCCGCCGTTGTGCTTCAGTGAGGCCGCTCAGGGATTTTGCCATGTGCGAGCGAGCCCCGTTGGCGAATACGATGCCATCGCCGATCTCGGACCCGAGCGCCAGCATCTTGCTTCGCAGCGTGGCGAGCACGATCGGTGGCAGATCCCCTGCCCTTGGCGTTGCCCGGAGCCGCTCGACGAATCTCCGGGTGTCTGCGAGCGGCTTTCCCGGCTTGATGCCCATCCGCTCCAGTGACGGCTCGTGTGCCACCCCGATGCCGAAGCGAAAGCGACCGCCAGAGACCTCGTGGATGAAGCCGACTGCCTGGGCATAATCTTCGGGGGTACGCGTATAGATCGGCGCGATCGCGGTGCCGAACGGTATCGTCTTCGTCTCGTGCGCGAGTGCCTGGCAGAACGCAAAGCCGGCAAAGGGGCTCGGAACGTAGATGCCAGCATAGCCACGGCGCTCCGCCTCGCGCGCGACCTCGAACATCGCCTTTCGCCGCCCCGGCGTGGCGATCAGACTGAGAGCGGGTTTCTTGTCGGCCATCCTGGAGGATCTCCTGCTTCTTATCGGTCTGCATGTCAGTCGAA
This sequence comes from Alphaproteobacteria bacterium, assembly GCA_029268305.1. Taxonomy (GTDB): domain Bacteria; phylum Pseudomonadota; class Alphaproteobacteria; order JAJUGE01; family JAJUGE01; genus JAJUGE01. The sequence continues at coordinate 67,703 of JAJUGE010000002.1, read as the reverse complement.
CATACGACGGCCGATCCTGTGCACCGAAAGAAGAAATGCCGCGATGGTCAGGGCGAGCAGATAGGCGATATGAATCACCGCCATTCCTTCGTCGAGCGGCAGTCCCGTCATGAGCGGGCGGACAATAGCGATGGTGTGCGACATCGGCAGCAGCCACGCCAGCCACTGCACGAAGCTCGGAAAACGATCGATCTCGAAGAAGGTCCCGCAGAAGATGAACATCGGCGTGACCCAGAAGGTGAAGAAATAGCTGAAGAACTCCCACGATCTCGCGTGCGCGGTGGCCGCCAGGCCGCAGGCGGCGAAGCAGAGGCAGGCGAGCGCGACGACAGGAAGACTGAGGAGTGCGCCGCCGGTCGACGGCACCCCGCCCCAAATCCAGCCGACGACGAGAACGCTGATCGCGGAAAGCATGCCCTTGGTGGCCGCCCAGACCGTCTCGCCCAGAAGAAGCTCCGACAGCGCCACGGGTGTCGCCAGTATCGCATCCCACGTACGCTGCAGGTCAAAGCGCGCATAGGCGCTGATCGTGGTCTCGAAGCTGGAGGCGAACATGGCGGAATAGGCCATCATGCCCGGCACGACGAACTCGAGGTAGGAGAGCCCGGCGATCCGGTCGATCACCGCCCCGAGCCCGTAGCCGAAGGCGAAGAGGAAGAGGAGCGGGTTCGCGACGTTCGTCGCCATGGACGACCAGATTAGCTGGCGCCAGACGAGTGCCTGCCGCCGCCAGACAGCCCAGGTGTAGCGATTGAACGGTTGCGTCCGAAGCATCACCCCTCCCTCAGACTGCGACCGGTGAGACGCAGGAACACGTCCTCCAGGTTGGCTGCTCGGTGGATGTAGGTCGCCCCCGCCGGCAGACCGCCCGCGAACTGAGAGGGCGTGGCCGTATAGAAAAGGATGGAATCACCGATATCTTCATACTCCGCTGGCCCGACCAGAAGCCCGTCGGGGATCGGCTTCTGCACCTCGAACACGTGCCCCTTCACGAAACGGTCGATCAGATCCGTGGGAGCTCCTTCGGCGAGAATCTCACCTCCGTCTATGATGATGATGCGGTCACAGAGGCGCTGCGCCTCGTCCATATAGTGGGTGGTGAGGAGGAGCGTCTTGCCCTCGCGCTTGAGGTCGAGCAGCCGCCGCCAGATCAGCACCCTCGCCTGAGGGTCGAGCCCCGTCGTCGGCTCGTCGAGGATGATCAGGTCGGGATTCGCGATAAGCGAGCGCGCGATCGTCAACCGACGCTTCATCCCGCCCGAGAGCTGCATCACCCGGCTGTCGCCGCGCTCCTCCAGCTGCATGAACGCCAGGAGCTGCGGCACCCGCTTCGATAGCTCGGCTTCGGGCACGCAGAAATAGCGTCCGTAGATGTGCAGGTTCTGGCTGACCGACAAGTCGGGATCGAGATTATCGTCCTGCGGCACGAGGCCGATGCGTGCCCGGCGCTCACGCGCCACACCGTCCACCGGGCGCCCGAACAGTTTCAACTCTCCGCCGCTGAGCCTGGTCAGGCCCATCAGCATGCGCATCGTCGTCGTCTTGCCGGCGCCATTCGGGCCCAACAGGCCGACGCAGGCCCCGCTTTCGATCTCGAAGCTGACGCCCCGCACCGCTTCGAGCGCGCCGTAACGCTTCTGCAGGTTCGTCGCGCTGATGATCGGCATCGAGGGTCCCTCGGATCGGGCTTCCGATCGGAAGCGCGCGGGAGCATAGTCGGGTTTCGTCATATGAGAATGTTCAATTCGATCGGGAGGAACGGATGAAGCAACGCGTCACCAGCCCGCAAGTGCCGGAGCCGCCGCCGGAAACCTGGTCGAACTGTCTGGTCGTGGGCAACCAGGTTTTTATCGCCGGCCTCACGGCCCGAACCGGCACCGAGGTCGTAGGCGGCGACAGCATGTATGCCCAGGCACGTGCCATCTTCGCCAAGATCAAGCACCTGATCGGTGCTGCCGGCGGCAAGATGAACGATGTGGTGAAGGTGAACATCTTCGTTACCGACATCACGCAGCGAGAAGAGGTCTGGAAGGCTCGACGGGAAGTGTTCTCGGGTGACTTCCCCGTCTCGACCCTGGTGGAGGTCAGCGCCCTCGCCGCGCCCGAGCTCCTGGTCGAGATCGAAGCCGTGGCAATTCTGGGCGCCGGCGGCGACAACTAGCCGTCAGATGCTGGCGACGGAGTGACCGCCGTCGACCAGCAAGGTCTGGCCTGTCACGTAACGTCCCGCATCGGAGGCGAGCAGCAGAAGCGGCCCGTCGAGATCGCCCTCCTGCCCTAGCCGCCGTTGCGGGATACGGCGGATCATGGCCTTGCCGGGCTCGCTTTCGAAGAAGGCCTGGTTCATCTCGGTCGCGAAATAGCCCGGCGCAAGGGCGTTTACGCGGATCGAGTGTCGGGCCAAGTCCATGGCCATCACCCGCGTCAGATGGATCAGCCCGGCCTTCGCGGCATTGTAGCCGACGACACCGGGCAGCGTCCGCACGCCGAGCAGCGACGCGATATTGACGATGCTGCCGCCCTCGCCGTGCGCGGCCATCGCCCTCGCCACCTCCTGGGCGACGAACCAGGCGCCGGTCAGGTTGGTGTCGATCACCTCACGCCAGTCGTCCTCTTCGACCTCGAGCAGACGCTTTGTGATCGCGATCCCAGAATTGTTTACCAGAATCCGCAGCGGGCCCGCGGCTTCCTCGGCCGCCTTGACCCCGTCGACTACCATCGCGCGATCGGTTACATCCATCACGACCGTGAACGCCCGGCGGCCCATGAGGCGAATCTCTTCCGCCACCGCTTCCAGCTTCTCGCGGTCGCGCGCGGCGAGCACGAGGTCGGCACCCGCCCGCGCCAGCGTGTGCGCAAACTGGCGTCCGAGTCCTCGCGAGGCGCCCGTCACGAGGGCTGTCTTGCCGCCAAGCTCGAACAGATCCATCAGCATAACCTCCTGAGGCTCACGGGCACCCCTCGCCCGATCAGAGGAGTTTGCCCATGCGTCTACACGTAAAGGCTGAGCCCATAAAGACTGAGCCCTGTGCCGCTTTGACGTTCTCGCAGATCGCACTAGCCTCTCGGAGATCGGGTCGGACGGGGTGCCAGCCAATGCATATCGACATTTATTCGGACACCATCTGTCCTTGGTGCTTCATCGGTAAGCGGCGGCTGGAGCGGGCGCTCGCCGCCCGGCCAGAGCTGAAGGTGACGATTCGTTGGCGTGCCTTCCAGCTCAATCCTTGGATGCCAGCAACAGGCATGCCCCGCGGCGAGTATCTGAAGGCAAAGTTCGGCTCCACCGATGCCGGGCGCATCTACGAAACGATACGGCGGGTCGGAGCCTCGGAAGGCATCGAATTCCGTTTCGACCTGATCCCGCGCACGCCGAACACGCTCCGTTCGCATCGAATGATTGCGCATGCATCGGACGCAGGACTGCAGGACGAGATGGTCGAGGCCCTGTTCAACGGTTACTTCATCGAAGGCCGTGACATCGGCGATCCCGAAACGCTCGTCGAACTCGCCGAAGACGCAGGTCTCGACCCCGAGGAGGCGCGACGGTGCCTGGAAGGCGACGCAGGCGTCGAAGCTGCAGCCCGAGAGGACGCGGCCGCGCGTGGTATGGGCATCCAAGGCGTCCCCTGCTTCATCGTCGATGGAGCATATGCCATCTCGGGCGCGCAGGAGCCGGAGTACTTCTATCCCCTGTTCGACCTGGTGGCGAGCACCGCACCCGCGCTCGACAACACCTCTGCCTGAACCTCAGCGCGCCGCCGCAACACGGGCATCAGCGGAACCGGACTGATCCTGCGTGGCGATGGAGCGGAGGCTCTTCAGGATTTTCTGAACCCCCTCCAGGCGAGCCTTGGGGGTGTCCCAGTTCCGCTGGAGGACCAGGCGCTGGTCGGGACGGACCTTCGCGGTCCCCTTCTGACGGGCGATATAGGCGACAAGCCCGGCGGGGTTGCCGAAAGTGTCCTTGTGGAAGCCGATCACCACGCCCTTCGGTCCTGCATCCACGCGGTCGATGCCGGCGGCGCGGCAGAGTCGCTTGATCGCCACGATATCGAGCAAGTTCGACACCTCCTCCGGGAGAGGCCCGAACCGGTCGATGAGTTCGGCGGCGAGAGCGTCGATTTCCTTACGGTCCTCCAGCGAGGCAATCCGTCGATAGAGCCCGAGGCGGATGCTGAGTTCCGGCACATAGGTTTCGGGAATCAAGACTGGTGTGCCGATATTGATCTGTGGACTCCAGGCGTCCTCGGTCTCGACTTCGACGCCGCCCGCCTTCGCCTCCGCGACCGCATCCTCGAGCATCTGCTGGTAGAGCTCGATACCGACCTCCTTGATGTGGCCGGACTGCTCGTCGCCGAGCAGATTGCCTGCCCCGCGAATGTCCAGGTCGTGACTGGCGAGAGTGAAACCGGCGCCGAGCGAGTCCAGCGCCTGCATGATGTGCAACCGCTTCTCCGCCGCCTTCGTCGGCATCTTGCGCGGCGGCAACGTGAGATAGGCATAAGCCCTCACCTTGCCCCGACCGATCCGTCCCCGAAGCTGATAGAGCTGGGCGAGCCCGAACATATCCGCCCTGTGCACGATTAGCGTGTTGGCAGTCGGGATATCGAGGCCGGATTCGACAATGTTGGTCGACACCAGCACGTCGAATTTCCGGTCGTAGAAGGAGGACATGACCTCTTCGAGGTCGCCCGATGCCATGCCCCCATGTGCGACCGCGATCTTCGCATCCGGAACGAGCTTCTTAACCTCGTCCACGACTTCCGGCAGATCCTTCACGCGCGGGCAGACATAGAAGGTTTGCCCGCCGCGGAACCGCTCGCGCACGATCGCCTCTCGCACGGTAAGCGGATCGTATGGGGTGACGAAGGTACGCACCGCGAGCCGGTCTACAGGCGGCGTGGCGATTAGGCTGAGCTCCCGCACGCCGGAGAGCGCCATCTGCAGCGTGCGCGGGATCGGGGTGGCGCTGAGGGTCAGCACGTGCACATCGGTGCGAAGCTGCTTCAGTCGTTCCTTGTGTGCGACGCCGAAATGCTGTTCCTCGTCGATGATGAGCAAGCCGAGCCGTTTGATCCTGATGCTCTTCGCCAGAACGGCGTGCGTGCCGATGACGATGTCGATGGTGCCGTCGGCAAGCCCCGCCTTGACGGCGCTCGCTTCTTTGCCCGTCACCATGCGGGACAGCAAACCGATCCGCACCGGAAGGCCTGCGAAACGCTCCCGGAAGGTCTGGAAATGCTGACGGGCGAGTAATGTCGTCGGCACCACCACCGCCACCTGCATCCCGGACATCGCCGCGACGAACGCCGCACGCAGCGCCACCTCGGTCTTGCCGAAACCGACGTCGCCGCAGACGAGGCGGTCCATCGGCCGGCCGGCGGCTAGGTCGTCGACGACGTCTTCGATCGCGCGAAGCTGGTCCTCGGTCTCGGGATAAGGGAAACGGGCGCAGAACTCGTCGTAGGCGCCTTCGGGCGGGTGATAGATTTCGGCCGATTTCAGCGTCCGCTGCGCGGCGATAGCGATGAGCTGGTCCGCCATCTCGCGGATGCGCTTCTTCAGCCGGGCCTTCCGCGCCTGCCACTGGACGCCGCCAAGCCGGTCGAGCTGCGCGCTGCTCTCGTCGGAGCCAAAGCGCGAGAGCACCTCGATGTTCTCGACCGGCACATAGAGCTTGTCGCCGCCATGGTAAACCAGGCGCAGGCAGTCATGCGGTGCGCCGCCGACCGACAGCGTCTCCAGCCCCTCGTAGCGGCCGATGCCGTGCTCGACATGGACGACCAGATCTCCTTCCGAGAGCTGGGTCGCCTCTGTCAGGAATTGCTCGGCACGACGTCTGCTGCGCGTCCTGCGGCCGAGCCGCTCGCCGAGAATATCCTGTTCGGCGACGACAATGTGGTCGGGCCCGGAGTAGCCGTGCTCCAGCTCAAGGACTGCCAGGCCAATCGTCTCGGCCGGCAGGGCCGCCACCTCCGCCCAGGTGGACACCTGCTGGAGTGGGCCGACGCCGTGCTCCTGAAGCAGCATGCCGAGCCGGTCGCGCGAACCGGCGGTGTAGGCTGCGACGATCGGGCGACGGCCATCGCCTCGCGCCTGCGCGAGCCTTTCGCCTACGGCTTCGTACAAATTGACATCTGGCCGGGCGCGGACGTCGGCGAAGTCCAGTGTTCGCCGCCCACCAGCATCGACCACGTTATTGTCGGACGGATCGCTCTCGAACTCGGCCAGCGCTGCAACGGGACGCTCGGCAAGGCCGGCTTCCCAACCGTCAGCGTCCAGATACAAGCGGTCCGGCGGCACCGGACGGTAAGATCCGCCACCGCCGGATACGTCCGAGCCCTGGAGTGCCAGCCTCGAGGCGTAATGCTCCGCGATCAACTCTAGCCGCGCGTCCCTCGCCTCCTCCGCCGCCTTGTCGAGGAGCACCGCAGCTTCCGGCAGATAGTCGAACAAGGTCTCCAACCGCTCGTGGAACAGCGCGAGCCAGTGCTCCATCCCGGCGTGGCGCCGGCCGGCGCTGATCGCTTCGTAAAGCGGATCCTCGCCCGCCACGGCTCCGAAGAGGCCCCTGTAGCCCGAGCGGAATCGTTCGATCGAAGCCTCATCGAGGAAGACCTCACTGACCGGCTTGAGGTCGATCGTTTTGCGCTTCCCGGTCGTCCGCTGGCTTAAGGGATCGAACGTCCGGATGCCTTCGACATCGTCGCCGAAAAGGTCAATCCGAAGCGGCTCCTCCGTCCCGGGAGGGAAAAGGTCGACGATCCCACCGCGCACCGCGTATTCGCCGGCCTCCATCACCGTATCGGTGCGAGAGTAGCCGTTCTCGGCGAGGAAGCCGGTCAGCGCATCCATATCCAGCCGGCCGCCCACCTCGACACGGAAACGCACCCCACGGAAGACGTCGCGCGGCGGCACCCGCTGAACCAGCGCATTGACGGTCGTCAGCACGAGCTTCGGGAGATGGTCGGCATCAGCGAGCCGCGTCAGAGCGTCGATCCGGCGGCTCACCACATCCGGGTGTGGGGACACCCGATCGTAGGGCAGACAATCCCACGCGGGAAAGAGCATCGGCTTCACGTCGGGAGCGTAGAACGCCAGCGACTCGCGCATGCGCTGCATCCGCTCCTCGTCCCGTGCGACGAAGAGGATGCAGCCGGCGCCGCCGGTGGATATCAGGTCGGCAACGGCTTTCGCGTCGTAACCGTCCGGGGCACCGACGAGAGCGTGTCGGCCCGGTTTTGCGAGAGTGTCGTCCAGAGGTATCAAGGAGCTAGACCGTTACCTTGAAAGAGGAAAGCAAACGCGTAACGTGGTGATCGAAGACCGCGGGAACTGGGGTGCGGCCGGTGATCCAGTCGTAGATGTCGGGATCGCTCTGATCCAGGAGCCACTCGTAGACGTCGAGTTGCTCCTCGTCGAAGGTATCCAGATATGTATCGGCGAAGCGGCCCAATATGAGATCCGCCTCCTTGGTTCCGCGATGCCAGCTTCGGAATCGCAGCCGCTTCCGCCGGACCTCGATCGAGTGCGTCATTGCCCTTCTCCCTCTCGGCTGCGTACGATATAGGCCCGTCCCAACGGCATGTCAGCAGTCCGCTCGAGCCCGCAAGACCATAGGCGGAACCGCGTGCGTCCCGAAATCCTGTACCCGCTTTTCGCTCCGGTCACGGCTCTGCCTGGCGTCGGCGCCAGAGTGGCGAAGCTGATCGAGAAGGTGGCCGGGCCTCTCGTCGTCGATCTCTGCTGGCACATCCCGACCGGACTTATAGATCGCCGGTTCCGCCCGAAAGTTTCGGAGGCCGAGCCCGGCCGCATCGCCACCCTTACACTGCAGGTGGAAGCTCACTTGCCGCCGTCCGCGCGCCGCTTTCCCTATCGCGTGCGCTGTGCCGACGAAACCGGATTCCTCCACCTCGTCTTCTTCCATGCCCGTCCGGACTACCTGATGAAGCTGCTCCCCCCGGGCAGCACCCGGATCGTCAGCGGCACTCTCGAGACATTTCACGGCGAACGGCAGATCACCCACCCCGACCACGTCGTTCCTCCCGAAGAATTCGACGAGCGCATGACAGTCGAGCCGGTCTATCCGCTGACGGCGGGGCTGAGCCCGAAGGTGCTTCGCCGCGCTATCATGGCCGCCATAGATCGGGCACCGGAGCTGCCCGAGTGGATCGATGGTTCGATCCGGAGCGGCAGGCGGTGGCCATCCTGGCGAGAGGCGCTTTCGCGGGTGCATGCCCCGAACTCCTCGGATGATCTCCTTCCCGAGAGCTCTGCCCGGATGCGGCTCGCCTTCGACGAGTTGGTGGCGAGCCAGCTTGCATTGGCCATCATACGCGCCCGGCAGCGACGGCAGGCGGCGCGCGCGTTCCCTTCCGGCGGAAGATTGCGGCAAGCTGCGGAGGCAGTTCTGCCTTTCCAGCTCACGCGATCCCAACGTCAGGCGCTTGCGGAGTTTGCGGGCGATCTGGCCAGCGGAAAGCGGATGCTTCGCCTGCTCCAGGGTGACGTCGGAAGCGGCAAGACCGTCGTCGCCTTCCTCGCGATGGCGGATGTGATCGAGGCAGGGGCACAGGCTGCGCTGATGGCCCCCACCGAAATTCTCGCAAGGCAGCATCTGTTCACGATCGAGCGGCTGGCTTCGGCTGTCGGGATCGAGGTTGCCCTCCTCACCGGGCGCGAGAAGGGCAAGTCCCGGCGAGAGATCCTCGCCCGTATCGCCGACGGTTCCGCCCGCGTGGTGGTCGGCACCCACGCCTTGTTTCAGGACGAGGTGGTGTTCCACGACCTGGCCCTCGCGGTCGTGGACGAGCAACACCGCTTCGGGGTGGATCAGCGGGTGCGGCTCGCCGAGAAGGGTCAGCGCACGCATGTTCTGGTTATGACGGCGACACCGATCCCGCGCACCCTGACGCTCACCGCATACGGCGACCTGGACCATTCAGCTCTTCGCGAAAAGCCTGCCGGGAGACAGCCGATCGACACGCGAACGATCCCGCTTTCCCGTATCGAGGAGGTTGTCGCCAGCCTCTCCCGTGCCCTGGAGAGCGGAGCCAGGGTCTACTGGGTCTGTCCGCTGGTCGAAGAGTCCGAGCAGGTCGATGCGGCGGCCGCGGAAGCCCGCTACCGCGACCTCGCGGCCCGATTCCCCGGACGCGTAGGGCTCGTCCACGGGCGACTCAAGGCCGCCGAAAAAGATGCGGTGATGGCGGCATTCGCCGCTGGCGAGATCGAGATACTGGTCTCGACCACGGTGATCGAGGTCGGGGTGGATGTCCCCGAGGCGACGGTGATGGTGATCGAGCATGCGGAGCGCTTCGGCCTCGCCCAGCTTCACCAACTCCGTGGCCGTGTCGGACGGGGCGCCTGGCGCTCGACCTGCCTGCTGCTCTACGCGGCGCCCCTCAACGACACGGCACGCGCCCGTCTCGACACCATGAGAAGAACCGACGATGGCTTCACGATCGCCGAGGAGGACCTGAGGCTGCGTGGCGCCGGTGAGGTGCTGGGCACGCGGCAAAGTGGCTTACCGGCCATGCGCCTCGCTGATCTCACTCACCACGCCGACCTTCTCGCCGACGCGCAGCAATTCGCAAAGCTCGTGCTGGAGCGGGATCCAGATTTGACCTCTCCCCAGGGGGAGGCGCTGAAGACGCTTCTCTACCTGTTCGGACGCGACGCTGCCATCCGCTATATCCGCTCCGGCTGACGGTCGGCGGCACGTGCGACGGCCGCCTCCTCGTCGGCTACCGCGCGACCGATCGTGTCGCGCAGCGGGAATCTCGGCTGAGCCTTCTGCTGTTCGGAACGACGATCTGGCGGCGTCACGATGCCACCGGATACCACCATCTTGATCCCGTCCTCGACACTCATGTCGAGGATGACCAAGTCCTTTTTCGGGACGAACAGCAGAAAGCCCGAGGTCGGGTTCGGCGTGGTCGGGAGGAAGACGTTGACGACCTCGTCCTCCGTCAGGTTCTGCACTTCGCCCTCGGTCCGACCGCTGACGAAGCCCATGCACCAGATTCCGCGCCTAGGGTACTCGAACAGGACCACTTGGCGGAACGCTTCCGACTTGTGGGCCAGAACCGTCTCGAAGATCTGCTTCAGTGCGCCGTAAACAGTCCGGATTACCGGCATCTTCGCCAGCACGCGCTCGCCCAGCGAGAGCGCCGTGCGCCCGATCAGACCAGCGGTGAGCGCACCGATCAAGGTTACCGCAGTGATGAATACCAGGAGCCCGATGCCCGGTATCGTGAATGGCAGATAGTGCTCGGGATTGTACCGCGCCGGCAGCAGCGACTGCACCTGCGCGTCGAAGAAGCCGACGATCTCCCAAGCCAGCCAGACGGTGATGGTGATTGGCGCCGTTACGAGAACGCCGGCGATGAAATAAGCGCGCAGTCGTGTATTGAAGACGTGCCGCACCGCCCGCAGACGCGTGCGGATGCTTCTCGTTCGACTGTCCTGCGACGCGCTCTCCTCCAAGTCGCCCCCGGAGCCGCCTTCACTATCCTTCATTGCCGTCTATCCATATGGCCGGCTCTCGCACACCTCTCTGAACCCTACCACGCAATCCTTACCAACCTTTACGACAAGCAAAGCTCAGACCGGCCGCACCGTCGCCAGTTCGCCGATCAGCCCCAGCAGGGATGCGTTGTAGTCGATCGCGCTCTCATTTGTGGCGTAGGAACCGGCATCGTCGGCGTAGCTGAGCGGACCACGTCCTTTCGGTGCGATGCCGGACTGGGCACCGTCGTTCGGACCTCCGACGAGGAAGCCCGGCAACGGCCTGCCACTCGCCACCGCAAGGCGATGATGCATGTTCATTACCGGATCGGCCCCCACGCCGGTCACAAAGCTCTTGTTGAAATGGTTACGACCGAGCAGATAATCGAGCTGTCCGACGGCAGCGACGAGGTATTCGGAGCGTTGCGTCAGCCGGTAGGCGAGAGCGAGGGTGATTCCCTCTTCTGCCGCCATCTTGTTCGAGCCCCATTTGAACTCGTCGAGCGCAATCCCGTAACTACTCGCCTCTACCCGTTCGAGAAGCTGGTTCGCCCGCCGAATCAGCTTGCCTCCAATCCGCTCCTTCAGACCCCGAGCGTCGCCGAGGCCGGACGCGAACAGATAATTGGCGAGACCAAGGGGTGACGGGTCCTTCCACTCGAACAGGCCGTAGTCCATCCGCGCCACGAGCTGCTCGAAGGCCTCCTCATAGCTGTCCTGCCGCGTCGTCAGGTAGAGCTCTGCCGCCGCCCACGCCCTGTCATCCCGATCGTGCGTCAGGGTCACCTCGTCGTCTATCTCCGAGAAGAGATACCTGCCTGAGCCGGCGTCGTCGCCCGCACGGTCGTCGACGACCTGCTCCGGAACCGTCTTCAAATGGCGCCAACCGCGCTCGGCGGCGGCGAGATATCGCTCCGCACGACCAGCATCGAAGGGCCGCCACAGCCGGGCTCCGAGCGCCAGGGCGGCAGTCGCCTTGGCGGTGTCCGAGGTCGCGGGCCCGTAGGCGTATCGGCGCTGGCCATCGGCCTCCGGCATCACCATACCGGGCCATGACTCGCCGGCGACCTTTCGATAGAAGGCTCCGTCGGGACGCTGCATCGCGAGCAGCCAGTCTAGACCTACAGCGGCCTCGCTGAGGACATCCGGTCGACCGTCGCCGCTCTCCGGAATGACCAGCTGTCCGTCTGTGAAAAGTTCGCCGTGCTGCTCGAGCAGGGTCAGCAGCCGGCCGAGCGTGACCGCGGTCGGTCCCACATACTTTCCGAAATCACCAGCATCGTGCCAGCCGCCGGCGAGATCTAGACGCTCTCCGACCGTGTGGTGCGCGTCGCCATGGCGCACGTACGCGTCGTCGCGGTGGCAGGGACCATGCGAGAGGCCGCTGATGTTATCCCTGACCGCGACGCCGCAGCGCTGCAGATAGAACGAGCGCAGGAGCAGCACCATGGGGAGCTCCCACACCGACCGTTCGATCGCGAAGGTATAGGATTGCCATTGCCCCGCCCGGATAACGTATCTGCCTGGGTGGGCATGCTCACTGAAATCCAGGACCGCTACGGGATCGCCGGAGGGTGTCCTCGTCGGACGCCGCTGCGGGACGATCTCTGCCACCGTCGTGCCGCGGTTCACGTCGACCAGCTGCGCTTCGTGGATCAGCTCGGCGCCGATCAGAAGCGCCCGCTTCGGCAACTCCGGGCGATATCCAACCTGGTTCACCACCACTGCAGGAATCAGGCTGGCACCAGCGGCCGGTCGCCAGAGCCCGAGGCCGGACGCAGTGCCGAGAGTCGCGCTCGCCCCCAGCAACATGCTCCCAAACTGCCGCCGCCCGACGACGGGTCCCGAACTCGCGTTCGTCACGTCAGCACTCCGTGGAGCTAACCGGCCATCTGCAGACGGATGTCTTCCGATGGAGCCTCATGTATGGTCTGTTTCGGGCAAGCGAAAGCTGTGTGCGAGAACCGACCGTCGCTGCGGATGGAATCATGACCGACTTCGATCCGATCGAATGTTCGCTGGGCGAGCTCGCCGACGCTCTGCGTGACCGTGAGACGACGGCGCAGGATATCGCAGAGCGGGTCATCGCGAATCATGACCGTCTCGAAGGCACGCTCGGGGCCTACAAGACCTGGGACGAGGATCGTCTGCGCCGGCAGGCTGCTGCAGCCGACGCCGCGTTCGATGCCGGCGTCGATCTCGGGCCACTTCAGGGCCTGCCGGTCTCAATCAAGGATCTCTACGGCGTCTCGGGGTACCCCACATTCGCGGGCACGCCGCGCCAGCTTCCGGTGAAGTGGGAGATGGAGGGCGAGGTCGTTGCGGCGGTCCGTCATAACCTTGCCGTCGTAACCGGCAAGACGCACACCGTCGAGTTCGCCTTCGGCGGCGTCGGCACCAACGCCCATTGGGGCGCGCCTCGAAACCCGTGGGATCGGGAAACGCACCGGGTACCGGGCGGCTCCAGCAGTGGCGCCGGTGTCAGCCTTCATGAGGGCACGGCCGTGCTTGCTCTCGGTACCGACACAGCCGGTTCCGTGCGTATCCCGGCGAGCCTGACAGGCTCGGTCGGCATCAAGACGAGCGTCGGCCGTTGGGACACGACAGGCATCGTTCCCCTCAGCCCGACTTTCGACAGTGCCGGGATCCTGACCCGCACGGTTGCAGACGCGGCGATCGCTTTCGCCGCGATCGACCCCTTCATAGAGGAGCCCGCCGACGTCGCGGCCGCCCAGCTCATGGCGCAGTCGCCAGGCGATCTTCGCGCCGGCGTGTGCGACTGGTTTTTCGAGGATTGCAGTCCGGGCATTGTGGAGGGCGTGCAGGCGGCGATCGCGGAGCTGGAGCGCGGCGGGCTCAAGGTCGAGCGCATCGAAGTGCCGGAACTGCTGGAGGCGCAGGAGATCTTCTCCGTCGGCGGTCTGGCGGGGCCCGAGTTCGCTGCCTTCATCTCCACTGAGCTGGAGCCCTGGCAGCAGACGCTGGACCCGAGGGTGGCGGCTCGGTTCGAGGCGGCACAGTCTCTGACGGCGATCGACTACCTCGCCCGCAGGAATCGGCTGGAAGAGCTCGCCCGGTCCGCGGCGGAGCGGTTGGCGGTAGTGGACGTGCTCCTCACGCCAACGATCGCCATCACGCCGCCGGCTGTGACTGAGGTGGAGGACGCCACTGCATACGCGCGCCACAACATGGCGATCCTGCGCAACACCTTCCCCGGCAATCTGCTTCGCCTCTGCGGGCTGAGCATGCCGGTTGCACTCGACGCTGCCGGAATGCCCGTAGGCCTCCAGGTTCTCGCACCTCTCTGGGAAGACGAGCGGGTTATTGCCGCGGGGTTGGCATTCGAACGGCTTCTCGGCACTGCACGGCAACGCATCGGCGTCGCTCCCTGCTGCCGGACATGAATTCTCACATTCGAACCTGTTCAAGGACTCTGCAAGCATGGCCTACACGCCCTTCGACCTGACCGGAAAGAAAGTCCTCATTACCGGCGGCAACAGCGGCATCGGTCTGGGCATGGCCGAAGCGGTGGCCCAGGCGGGCGCCGATGTGTGCATCTGGGGCACGAACGAGCAAAAGAACGAAGCGGCTCGTGCCGAGCTCGAAGCGTTCGGTACCAGGGTCGTGGCGCTTCGCTGCAATGTCGCCGACGAACAGGAGGTACTGGACCGGTTCGCAGAGACGGTGTCAGAGCTTGGGCACCTCGACGCCTGCTTCGCCAACGCGGGTGTCTCCAGCGACCGACGCCGAGCTCCTGACGGGTTCGTCGGCATGAGCTATGAGGAGTGGCGCCGCGTCACCAGCGTCAATCTCGACGGCGCCTTCTTCACCCTGCGTTCCGCCGCGAGGCACATGGTGGAACGCGGCAAGGGCGGCTCGCTCGCCGTCACCAGCAGCCTGGCGGCGATCATGGGGCAGGCGCGCGGCGAGCATTACGGCGCCACGAAGGGTGCGGTCATCTCGATGATGCGCGGGTTGGCCGTCGAGTTCGGCCGCCACGGGATCCGCGCAAACGCCATTCTGCCCGGCTGGATCGAGACGGCGATGACCGAGAGTGCATTCAACTGGGACAAGTTCCGCAATGCCGTGCTGCCGCGCGTGCCCGCCGGACGCTGGGGCACGAAGGAGGATTTCGGCGGCATCGCCGTCTACCTCGTCAGCGACGCGAGCGCCTATCACTCGGGCGACACCTTCGTGATCGACGGAGCCTACTCACTCTTCTAGGTGTACCCATGCCTCAATCAGCGGAAGGCCCCGTGAAGGTCCGGATCGAGGAGCGCGGCAGCAGCGGCCACGTGGCTCATCTGTCGATCGCGAACGCCGCCCGGATGAACAGCCTCTCGTCCGTGGTTATGGAGGCGTTCGTCGATGCGGTCACCGAACTTTCGAAGGACGAGCAGCTGCGTGTGCTCGTCATCACAGGCGAGGGCGAACGCGCCTTTGTCGGTGGCGCCGACGTGTTCGAACTCAATAGCCTGGACCGGAACACGGCGCGCGCCTTCATCAGCCGCGTCCATGCCATGAGCAAGTCGATCCGGGACCTGCCGGTGCCGGTGATCGCCCGCGTCAACGGGATCTGCCTCGGCGCCGGCGTCGAGGTGATGGCCGCCTGCGACTTGCGGGTGGCGACGGAAGGCGCAGTCTTCGGCATGCCCGAGGTGAAGATCGGGTTACCCTCGGTGGTCGAGGCCGCTCTCTTCCCGCAGCTGATCGGCTGGGGGCGCACCAAGCAGCTCGTTTACACCGGTGAGAACATCAGCGCTGCCGAGGCCGTGGAATGGGGCCTCGTGGAGAAGGTCGTGCTCGCGGAAGATCTGGATGACGCCGTCGAGAGCTGGGTCGCGGCGATCGTCGAGGCCGGACCGCGCGCCATCCGGCTGCAGAAGGAGCTGGTCCGGCTCTGGGAGGCATTGCCGGTAAATGACGCCATTCAGGAGGGCATCCGTAACTTCGCCCGCGCGTTCGATTCCGACGAGCCGACACGGATGACGGGCGAGGTGGTGGAGCGGCTTCGCAGAAGAAGGGCGGAGCGCCAGTCCTAGGAGGGGCGACGCGGTAATGTCTTTGGGAAAAATCGAAGCTCTCTACCGCTATCCGGTGAAAGGGCTTCCCGGTCAGCCGATGACGCGGATCTCCCTCACGGCAGGGCGTCCGATCGCGCACGACCGCCGCTTCGCCGTCTGCAACGGTGACATCGAGTTCGAGGAAGGGAAGCCGCACTGGGTCCGTCGCGGCAATTTCCTCCAGGTCGCCAGCAACGCAAACATGGTCACGGTTTCCGCCGAGCACCGACCGGAAGAGGACTTCCTCCGTCTTGAGCGCGATGGCGAAGAGGTTTTCGCCGGCCACTTGGGCTCGCCCAATGAGGCCCGGCGTCTCGAAGCCGTCCTGTCCGCCCTCGTCCCGGGCGAGGAACTCCGGGGCGCCACGCGTCTGGTCGAGATCCCGCCCAAGCCCGAAGGAGAGGAAGGGCAGGCTTTCGCCGACACACCGCAGCCGCATATCTCGATCATCAATCTCGGCACTGTTCGCGCGGTCGCGGAGATCGTCGGAGCCTCGCTCGACGAGCGGCGTTTCCGCGGCAACATCTACATCGAGGCTCCGCCCTGGTCGGAGTTCGAGTGGATCGGCCGTACGCTGGCGATCGGCGACGCGCGTCTGGAGGTTACATCGCGCATCGGCCGTTGCGCCGCCACCAACGTGAACCCTGTCAGCGGTGTCCGGGATCAGAACCTGCCGCAGGCGCTGAGACGGAGTTTCGGCCACGCCGACTGCGGCATCTACACCATCGTGACCCGTGATGGTGAGATCGAGGTGGGTGCGAGCCTCAATCTCGCTTCCTGAAGGATCCGGCAACAGCGGGAGCAGCAATGGCAAGCTTCGACCTCATCATCCGCGGCGGCCGGGTCATCGACGGCAGCGGCCGGGCTTCGTTCGTGGCGGACGTCGCGGTGCGCGGCGCCCGGATCGCGGAGGTCGGCGATTTGAAGGACGCGACCGCCGACGAGATAGTCGACGCGGGCGGCAAGGCGGTTTCGCCCGGCTTCATCGACGTCCACACACATGACGACCGGATGCTCCTCAGCGATCCCGACATGGCGCCAAAGGTCAGCCAGGGAGTCACGACGGTCGTGATCGGCAACTGCGGCATCAGTCTGGCGCCGTTGATCACCGAGTCCCGCCCTACCCCGCCGCTGGACCTGCTGGGGGACGCGGCCTGGTACAGGTACCCCTCGTTCGACCCTTATCTGCACGAGCTCGATCGGCGGCCCGCCGCCACCAACGTGATCGCTCTGGTCGGACACCAGACGCTTCGCGTCGGTGTCATGGACGCTCTGGATCGAGCGGCCACCCCTGCCGAAATCGCCGAGATGAAGGTGCGGGTGACCGAAGCGATGCAGGCCGGCGCCTCCGGCCTCAGCACAGGATTGTTCTATCCCCCGGCCCGGTCCGCCCCGACCGACGAAGTCGTTGCCGTAGCCGAGGCGGTGACGCCCTTCGGCGGCATCTATGCGACCCACCTGCGCAATGAGGGCCCGCAGCTGGAGGAATCGGTCGAGGAAGCGCTGGAGATCGGCCGGCGTGCCGCGATCGCCGTCGTGCTCTCGCACCACAAGGCTTCGGGGAAGGCGAGCCACGGCAAGGTTGCGCGCACCCTCCCCCGCATCGCCGAGGCGGCGAAGACGCAGCCGGTCAGCCTCGATGTCTACCCCTACAACGCGAGCTCCACGGTTCTCCTGCCTGAGAGGCTCGAGGACGCGTCGAAGGTGCTGATCACCTGGTCGGAGCGTATGCCCGATGCTTCCGGCCGTGATCTGGCAGAGCTCGCAGCCGAGAATGGCGTCTCGATAGTGGAGATGGCGGAGCGGCTGATGCCGGCGGGGGCCATCTATTTCGCCATGGCAGAAGACGACGTACAGCGGGTGCTGCGGTTCGACGGAGCGATGATCGGTTCCGACGGTCTTCCCGGCGGAGAGATGCCGCATCCTCGCTTGTGGGGCACTTTCCCGCGCGTTCTCGGGCACTACAGCCGGGATCTCGGCCTGATGCCGTTGGAAGAAGCTGTGCGGCGGATGACCGGGCTGTCCGCCTCGAAGTTCGGGCTGGTCGATCGAGGCCTCCTCCGGGAGGGTGCATTCGCCGACCTGGTGATCTTCGATCCGGCGACCGTGATCGACCGGGCGACCTTCGAGCAGCCGGCCACGCCCGCTGCCGGAATCGAGGCAGTCTACGTCAATGGAAAGCCGGTGTGGCGGCCGTCCGCACCGACCGGCGAGTTGCCCGGGCGCGTGCTGCGCCGCACGGGCAGAATCGGCTAATCTCGAGCATCGGGATCTGTCGGGCTCAGTCGCCGAGGACTACCCCTTCCCGACGCGGATCAGCGCCCCCGAGCAGGCCGCTCGGCAGGATCTGAATGCCATGTAAACCACTGGTCATCGGCACGAGCCTCACCGAATGCCCCAGCCGCTCCAGCGGCTCCTGCAACGCTACCGCCGAGCTGTCGGCCTCCAGGTCCGTAGGGCCGTTCCGGTTCGTGATGTTCGGCAGCGAGATCGCCTGCTGCACGTCCAGGTTCCAATCGATGACACCGAGGAGCACCTTCCCGACATAGCCGATGATGCGGGAGCCTCCCGGCGACCCGATCGCAAGTACCGGCCGGTCTTCCGGACCGAACACGATCATCGGCGCCATCGAGCTTCTCGGGCGCTTTCCCGGCTCGGCACGGTTGGGGCCCGGTCGCCCATCCACCTCTGGCCGAAACGAGAAGTCCGTCAGCTGATTGTTCAGCATGAAGCCGCGCACCATGATTCGCGAGCCGAACGCGTTCTCGACGCTGCTGGTGAGCGAAGCGACATTGCCCTGCTCGTCGACCACGCTCAGATGCATCGTCGATGGTGGCCGAATCATTCCGTCCGCTGGAGGAGCGAGCTCCGTTTTGCGAATCGCGGGCGTACCAGGCAGCACCTCGCCCAGTGAGCCGTCCATACAGATGCGCTCGGAACGCTCCAGGAGGTAGCGCTGGTCCAGCAGACCTCCGACCGGCACGTCTACGAAAGCCGGATCGGCGACATACGTCCGGTCGGCGAAGGCGAGGCGGCTCGCTTCGGCGAACAGATGTGCCGATTCCACCGACCACGGCCCGCGTGCCGCGACATCGAACCGCTCCAGCATGCCCAGCGTCTGCAGCACGGCGATTGGCCCGGCGCTCGGGGGTGGCATGCCGCAGGCGCGGTAGTGTCGGTAGGCTCTGCAGACCGCCTCTCGGACGACCGGCTGGTAACCGGCAAGATCCTGCATGCTCAGCCGGCCCGGATTGGCCGCAAAGCCCCTCACCTCGGCCACGATCTCCGCCGCTATCTCGCCGGTCAGGATTGCGGCGCTCCCTTCCTCGGCCAGGGCACGGAGCGTGTCGGCCAGTTCCGGATTGCGCAGGATGTGGCCGGCCGGCAGCGGAGCGCCCTCCGGCGTATGGAAATAGGCGGCGGTGGCGGGATGCCGCTTCAGGTACTTGTCGGCGGCGATCAGCGCATGCAGCCGGGGTGAAACCGGAAAGCCGCGTTCGGCCAGCGCGATCGCCTCCGCGAACAAGCTCGCCCACGGCAGCTCGCCCTCCTCGCGATGCGCGCGCTCGAGCATCGGCACGAGCCCGGGCACGCCGACGGAGAGGCCCCCGACGACGGCGTCGAAGAAGGCGAGCGGCTCTCCGGATTCGTCGAGGAACATGTCGGGCGTTGCCGCCGCAGGGGCGGTTTCGCGGCCGTCGTAAGCTTTCAGCTCCCCCGACTCCGCATCATAGTGCAGGAGAAAGCCGCCGCCGCCTATCCCGGATGACTGCGGCTCGACCAGGGTCAGAACCATCTGCGCGGCAATGGCGGCGTCGACCGCGCTGCCGCCGCGGCGGAGAGCCTCTAGCCCCGCTTCAGCCGCGAGCGGATGCGAGGCGGCAATCATGTAGCGATTTGCCGCGACCGCTGTTCGCTCGATTATTCCGCTCGCCGCTTCCGGATCTGGCCGCATCTCGGCACCCAGCGGGGCGTCCGATTGTTGAAAGCAGACGAAGAGCGCGACCAGCGGGCCGAGGAATGTCCGCGCCCGACACCCGGGCCCTCGTTCCGCGAGCGTGGAACAGCGATAGCCGATCGGCTCGCGCTCACCGGCAGCAGGCAAATCGCCTGCTGCGGCAAGGCACGAGCCGACGCGGCTACGGGCCTGTGATGTCAATCGTCCCAAACGTTCTGCGGCATCGGCAATCCGGCGAAATCGGCCTCGGTGAGGGGCTGATCGGCGGCTATCCCGAGGTCTTCCAGGATCGACATGAGCTGACGCGCATGCTGGCCGGCGTGCCAGGTGGTGCGCTCTAGAACCTCATGCAGTGGCTGTTGGCCGTAATAGGTGTCCACCATCTGCGGAAGCGACCCTCCGCCGCTGGTGCTGTCCCACCAGTTCCTCACTTTCTGCCGGACGACGCTGCCGTATTCGGCGATATCGTAACCGGAGCGGATATTTTCGGGCGGCGGAGCCGTTAGCGCTTCGTAGGTTAGTTGCCGCCCTTCACCCACCGCATCCACGAAGGCCTCCGGAATGCGGAAGACATGGTGGCCGAGTTGACGGTAGGTCCGGTTACGGTTCTTCAGTTTCGTTTCCAGTTCGCCCTCCGGCAACTGGCGTACGAACCGCTGTACGCCCGCGAGGATACGATCCAGGCGGGATATCAATTCGGGCGGGGCTAAAGCCGGCCCGAAATCTCCCGCCAATCCGACGAATTCGGCAACGACCTTGAGTGATTGCGCGAACACGTAGCGATCGCCTTTGGCGACGACAGGAACCGTCCGGGCTCCGAGAGCCCTGAGGGCGTCCATGCCGCCTTCATCGTTCGCCACGTCTATAGACTCGAACTCGATCCCACGGATCGACAGGAACTCTTTCGTCCTGAGGCAGCTCGTTCAGCCAGGATGCCAGAAGACGCGTATGCTTTCTCGCGATTCCAAGATAACTCCTCCGCCGTTGGATCACTGACTGAAGGCTTCGCGCCGGGCAATGTCAAGGGACCATGGTCCGGTGCCGCCGGCCCATGGTCCCGGGACGCTCAGTTCTAGCACTCGACATTCCGCCGTCTCGCCCCCTGCCCCCACGCCATCTTGCCTAGGATCTGACGTGGTTCCCGACACACATTTCCGTCGGGCAGAATTAGGTGCGGCGGGCAGCGATCCGACGCTCGTAGAAACGCAGGATCGGCCGATTGCGTTCCCTCGGCCGGGCGAAATTTAAGCATCCGGATCAAAGATTTTCGTCATCGAGATGATGCTTAGAACAAGCTGCCGAAGCAGGAGCCTGCAGGAGCTGTTCCGGCGCGGAGTACGCCTTGACGACCTGCTTCGCAGGAGCCTCACTATGCGGGTCGATCTCCCTTCCTTATGTCTGGCATTCTCCTGCATAACGAGCAGGTCAGTCCACGCCCTCTTGCATACGCGGGTGCACCGATGAGCGCAGCACAGCCGAAGACCATTCGCCTCGCGGACTACGCTTCCCCCGACTATCGGGTCGAAGAGGTTCATCTGGCCTTCGACCTCGATGAGAAGAAGACGAAGGTGACCTCGCGCCTGAAGGTGCGGAGCGATCACGACCGGGGTTCCGGCGTACAGCCGCTGGTCCTCGACGGTGACGAATTGAAGCTCGTTTCGGTGAAGCTCGACGGGAAGCCGCTTTCGGAAAAGGAATATGTCCTCGACGAAGCATCGTTGAGGATCCCTTCTCCGCCCGAGAAGTTCGAGCTGGAGATCGAGACGGAAATCGATCCGTCGGCTAACACCAAACTGGAGGGCCTTTACGTATCCGGCGGAAACTTTTGTACCCAGTGCGAGGCAGAAGGGTTTCGCCGGATCACGTTCTATCCCGATCGACCTGACGTGATGGCGGTCTTCACTACCACGATTCGCGCCGACAAGAAGTCATGCCCGGTGCTCCTCTCCAACGGAAATCGAGTGAGCGAAAGAAGCATCGACGGTGGGCGGCACGAAGCCGTCTGGCACGACCCGTTTCCGAAGCCGTCCTATCTGTTCGCTCTGGTGGCCGGCGATCTGGTGGCAGTCGAGGACACGTTCGTCACCGCCTCGGGGCGGACGGTAAAGCTCTGTATCTACGTCGAAGAAGGCAACCAGAACCGCTGCGCCTATGCCATGGACGCCCTGAAGCGCGCGATGCGCTGGGACGAGGAGACCTTCGGCCTGGAGTACGACCTCGACGTCTTTAACATCGTCGCCGTCAACGACTTCAACATGGGGGCGATGGAGAACAAGAGCCTCAACGTCTTCAATGCCAAGTACGTGTTGGCGAGCCCAGAAACCGCGACAGATGCCGACTACGCGGCGATCGAATCCATCGTCGCGCACGAGTATTTCCACAACTGGACCGGCAATCGCGTAACCTGCCGAGACTGGTTTCAACTCAGCCTCAAGGAAGGTCTGACGGTCTTTCGCGACCAGTTGTTTTCGGCGGATATGCGCTCGGCGCCCGTTCGCCGCATCGCGGACGTGCGCGCCCTTCGAGCGCGCCAGGTCCCGGAGGACGCGGGCCCCCTCGCCCACCCGGTCCGTCCCGAGTCCTACATCGAGATCAACAACTTCTACACGCCCACCGTCTACGAGAAAGGTGCCGAGGTCATCCGGATGATACATACCCTCCTCGGTCGGGAGGGATTCCGGAGAGGAATGGATCTGTATTTCGAGCGCCACGATGGGCAGGCCGTCACCTGCGACGACTTCGTGCAGGCGATGGAAGACGCGACCGGCGTGGACCTCGGACAGTTCAGGCTCTGGTACAGTCAGGCGGGAACCCCTGAGCTTTCGGTCGAGGGAAAGTTCGACAGCCTGGAACGCTCCTTCCATCTGAAGGTGAAGCAGCGGACGCCGCCCACACCGGGCCAGCCGGAAAAGAAGCCGGTGCACCTGCCCCTCAAGGTCGCGCTGCTCGATCGGCGCGGGCGGGAACTGCCCTTGCGCTTCGAGGGCGAGGGCATCGGCATGGAGGCTGGCGAGCGGGTGCTGAACATCACCGAAGCAGAACAGACCTTCCGGTTCCTGAATGTGCCCCTGCCGCCGGTGCCCTCCATCAACCGGGGTTTCGGCGCTCCCGTCCGGTTGAAGATCGACCTCCCGGAAGAAGACCGGGCTTTTCTGATGGGATACGACACGGACCGCTTCAACAGATGGGAGGCAGGACAGCAGTACGCCACGGACCTTCTGTTGCGGGCGGTGCGCAACGGCACGCGCAGCGGTCCGATCGCTCCGGACTTCGTCGAGGCTTTGAGGCGGACGATCGAAGACGCCGTAGAGGATCGCGCCTTTGCGGCGCAGATGCTGACGCTGCCGAGCGAAGACTACATCGGCGAACAGATGGAGATCATCGACGTCGAGGCGATTCACACCGCACGGGAAAAGCTCCGACGCGAGATCGCAACCAACTACAAGGAAGAGCTGCTTACACTCTACCGCGACAATCGCAGCAATGAGCCGTTCAGCCCAGACGCAGCTTCGGCCGGGCGGCGAGCGTTAAAGAACGCGGCGCTGTCGTATCTTGCCCTGATCGAAGAGCCGGGGATGCGTGCCCTCGTCAAGGAACAGTACTTCGAGGCGGACAACATGACCGACAGGATGGCAGCGCTGGCGGCACTGAACGATATCGCCGCGCCCGACCGCCAGGAGGCCCTGGACGATTTCTACCGAAAGTTCCAGTCGGACACGCTGGTCGTCGACAAATGGTTCGCGCTCCAAGCCACCTCGTCGCTCCCCCAGACACTGGAGCGGGTAAAGGAGCTGCTGGATCACGAGGCGTTCTCGATCCGCAATCCCAACAAGGTGCGCGCCCTCGTGGGCGCGTTTGCAAGCGGCAATCCGCTCCGGTTCCATGCCCAAGACGGCAGCGGCTACGCCTTCCTCGCGGACCGCGTCATCGAGCTCGACAAGCTCAATCCGCAGACGGCCGCCCGTTTGCTGGGTCCTCTCGGGCGCTGGCGGCGTTTTGATAAGGCGCGCCAGGAGAAGATGCAGGCGGCGTTGCGACGAGTGCTGGCGGAGCCGAAGCTTTCGAGGGATGTTTATGAGATCGCATCCAAGTCATTGGGCGAAGCGGCTTCGTAGGCTCGCGGTGAGACCACGATCGGAAACAGGGATCCGCCTCGATCGAAGTGGCCCCCGTCGGTCCCGCGCGCTTGGCTGAGCTTCACTTCCATGTCCGAGCGTCTCCCCCTGCGTCCCCCAGTCACCCTCGGCGATCTGGCCGACGCGCTGAACGGCAAGCTCATTGGCAATGGCGAGATTCAGGTGTCGGCGCTCGTCCATCCCACGGAGGTCTCGAGAGCGGACCATCTGGTTTTTGTGATGGAGCCGGCGCTCGTCTCCGCCTTGGAGGGCTCACCGGTACTTGGAGCGGTCGTCGCCGAGGATATCTGCCTTCCGCAAGGGCTTCTGGAGGGCGTGGTGCGCGTGCAGCGGCCCCGTTACGCCTTGGCCGACCTGCTCGAGATCTTCGCATCCCCTGTCGATCCACCTCCGGGTGTCCACCCCTCCGCCATCGTCGACGCATCGGCTATGATTTATCCAGCGGTCTCGATCGGGCCGTTCGTGCATGTCGGCCCCGACGCCTCGGTCGGCAGCGGCAGTATCCTCATGTCGCACGTGAGCGTAGGTGCCTCGGCGAGGATAGGCGAGAACTGCCTGCTGCACTCGGGCGTGCGTATCGGTGAGCGCGTTTGCATCGGCAACCGTGTCATCATCCACCACAACGCGAGCGTCGGCGCCGACGGCTTCAGCTTCGTGACCCCGGAGCAAGCCAGCTTCGAAGCGGCAAAGACCGGCGGGGATTTCGTGACCACGAACAACAGGGGCATTCGCCGGATAAATTCGATCGGCACCGTCGTCATCGGCGACGATGTCGAGATCGGCGCCTGCTCCACGATCGATCGCGCCAATCTCGGCGCAACCGTCATCGGACGTGGAACCAAGATCGACAATCAGGTGCAGATCGCGCACAACTGCCACATTGGCGAGGACTGCTTGATCTCGGGGTGCGTCGGAATATCCGGAAGCTGCCGGCTCGGTGATCGGGTAGTGCTGGCGGGGGGCGTCGGCCTCGCCGACCACATCGAGGTCGGGGATGATGCCGTCGTCGGCGCCGGTAGCGGCGTGTGGCGCAATGTTCCGCCCAAACAGGTGGTACTGGGCTACCCGGCGGCTCCGAAATCGGAAGCGCTGGAACGGGAGCTGAACATCGGTCGTCTCCGGCGCCTGATTCGGGATGTGGCGGATCTTCGGCGCCGGCTGTTGCGACTGGACCACCGGTAGTCCGGGCTGCCGTAGTGTTGTGCGCTATATTCGGCGGAGGTGACGCCAGGTGCCGCTAGCGGCGGTCCGAGCCCAGAGAGGACGACATGCCGGACGTCGAGAGCAGGATCAGGGAGATCATAGCACGTGAGGCGGGTGTCCCTCGGGACACGGTGCAGCGGCATTCCACCCTCGCAGATCTCGATATCTCATCCGTGCAGTTCGTCCAGATCATGTTTCTCATCGAAGAGGAATTCGACATCTACCTCGCCGAGGGCGAGATCGGCGTCGACCTCGTTAGTGTCGGCGAGCTTCTCGATGCCGTGGAGAGGCTTCTGGCCGATAAATCACGCTCCGCCGGCGCCTGAATGCGACGGGTCGCCATTACCGGAATGGGTTGCGTGTCGCCGCTCGGAAACTCGGTCGACGCGTTCTGGAAGTCGTGCCTGACCGGACGGAGCGCGATCGGGCCAATCCGTTCATTCGACACCTCCCTCCTCCATGCCTGCAATGCCGCCGAAGTGTCGGGGTTCGATCCCGAAGGCTATTTCGACGCGAAGGAGCTTGCGCAGATCGACCGCTTCACCCAGTTCGCGCTCGTCGCAGCTGACGAGGCGGTGGTCCAGTCCGGTATCCAATTCGAATCTGATCTGGCCTGCAGGACTGCCGTGATCGTCGGCACCGGCGCGGGCGGCATGGCGACGTTGGATGAATGCTATCGCCGGCTTTATGCGGAAACCGCAACTCGCCTGCCTCCTTTCACCATTCCGAAGCTCATGCTGAACGCTCCGGCGAGCCACATCACCATGCGCTTCGGCATCACCGGTCCGGCCTGGACCGTGGCGAGCGCCTGTTCGTCGTCCAATCACGCGATCGGCACTGCCTTCAATATGGTGCGAACCGGACAATGCGAGCTGGCGATCGCCGGCGGTGCGGAAGCGGCCCTCACGCTTGGCACCCTGAAGGGGTGGGAGGCGCTGCGCGTGATGGCTCCGGACACCTGTCGCCCATTCAGCCAAGGGCGCCGCGGCATGATCTTGGGTGAAGGAGCGGCCATATTCGTGCTGGAGCCGCTCGAGCGAGCGAAGTCGCGAGGTGCGGCGGTTCTCGCGGAGCTGGCCGGATTCGGCATGTCCTCCGACGCCAACGACCTCCTGCAGCCGTCGAGCGACGGCGCGGCTGCCGCTATGCGCGGAGCGCTCGAAGATGCTGGCGTGAAGCCGGAGGATGTGACCTACGTCAACGCACATGGCACCGGCACGCTCGCTAACGACCCGACCGAGAGCCGGGCGATCCGACGGGTATTCGGCGAACACGCTGATCGACTCGCGGTCTCTTCGACCAAGTCCATGCACGGGCATGCGCTGGGTGCGGCGGGAGCGATCGAGCTGGTCGCCACCATCAGGGCACTTGGAGACCAAATCGCCCCTCCCACGGCGAATTTTCTGGAGCCCGATCCTGCCTGCGACCTCGATTATGTTCCGAACCAGGCGCGCGCGATGCCGATCGAAGCCGCGATCTCCAACTCGTTCGCCTTCGGAGGATTGAACGCCGTGCTTGCGCTAAAGCGGACGTATTGAGGGCCGCGACTGGTCGATCACGGCATTTCCTGTGCCTATCTAATCCTGTATACGCGGCTCATGACGATAATTACCGAACAATCAGAGCTGGAAGCCTTCTGCCGTGCGGCAGCATCGGCGGATTATGTGACCGTCGACACCGAGTTCATGCGGGACAGCACCTACTGGCCCAAGCTCTGTCTCGTGCAGGTGGCTGCGCCCGAGCGTGCTGTCGCCATCGATGCGCTCGCTCCGGGGATAGATCTCAAGCCGTTCTATGACCTGCTGGCCGATCGCAGTGTCCTGAAAGTCATGCATGCAGCACGCCAGGACGTCGAAATCTTCTGGCACGGCGCGCGGACCATACCGGAACCTCTGTTCGATACCCAGATCGCCGCGATGGTGTGCGGCTATGGCGACTCCGTCGGCTACGAGACTCTGGTCGCCTCGCTGACCGGCACGCGCATCGACAAGGTCTCCCGCTTCACCAACTGGTCGCAGCGCCCGCTGACGCCGCAGCAGATCGACTATGCCCTCTCCGACGTGGTTCATCTGCGCAGCGTGTACGAGAAGCTTCGGGAGCGGCTTGAAAAGAACGGCCGCATTGCGTGGGTCGAAGAAGAAGATGCGATCCTGACCAATCCAGACACCTATAACCTGGATCCGGAGCGCGCTTACGAACGGCTGAAGACACGCAGCGACAACCCGAAGTTTCTGGCCGTCCTGCAGGCCGCCGCAGCCTGGCGTGAACGTGAAGCGCAACGTCGCGACACGCCGCGGAACTGGATATTGCGTGACGACGCGCTCCTCGACATTGCCGCGCAGGCTCCGTCGAACGCCAAGAGCCTCGCTCGGAGCCGCGGCGTGCCCAAAGGCTTCGCCGAAAGCCGTGCGGCAACCGAACTTCTCCAAGCGATCACAGAGGCCGCACGCTCGCCCCTCCCACAGCCGCCGCGAGTCCGGGCCCGCCGGGAAGCGAATCAGGGGGTCGGCGCCATCGTCGACCTTCTGCGGGTCCTTCTGAAGATGAAGTGCGAGGAACACGGCGTCGCGCAAAAGCTGATTGCGAGCACGAGCGACCTCGAACAGCTGGCGGGGCAAGAAAATCCCGACGTACCGGCGCTCCACGGCTGGCGGCGAGAGGTGTTCGGCGAAGCGGCGCTGGCGTTGAAGCAGGGACGTCTCGCCCTGGCGCTGCGAGGCAAGCGTCTGGAAGCGATCCGGCTGGATGGTGAGGGAGCGAAGGAGAAGCCCGTCCGACAGGCCGGCGCCAAAGCCTCGGCCAAATCCAGTTGAGGTCGCGCCCCGTGGTCAGTCTGCGGTTTTAAACTCTGCACTGCGGCCCAGAGCTCTTGAAAGTGCCTCCAGCCGCCTGCTGACCACATCGCCCCTGAAACCTGCCCCCTGTCGCGGTACGCGGAGGGTCAGCCGCTGGCCGGATAGCCGGAGGCTTGTGGCCCGGACCCGCTCGGTCGAACCTGCACCGATCGCGAATGCGAGCCTCAGTGCCAGTCCGATCACCTGGGCGACCGTGAGATCCTCGTCGTTCAACAGCTTCTTGGTCTCGGTCGTGAAATCTGCGTCGATGTCGCCCTCGTACCGGCTCAAGAGCGCGAGTGCGAGCAGGCTCCGCTCGGCGTGGTCGATCCCGACCGCAGGCATGCGCAGCACCCGGAAGTACGCATGCTCGCCCCTATAATCGGGGTGATCGAGACCGGTGATGTCGCCGAGCCAGCAGGCCGCACGTGCGAGACGCCGGACGGAACTCGACTCGGGCAACAACGGAGACAGCCATTCCGCGAGGGAGTCTCCGTCCGGGCGGAAGCGGCCGCCCCGCCGGGCCATTTCACGTGCCGCTTCGATCAAAGGATCCTGCGCTCTTTCCTCCGAAGTCAGCATGTCGAAGATCATCCCTTCCCGGACGCCGTAGCTCGAGAAGACGACCGAGCTCGGCTGAACCCGGGCTATGAGCCGATTAAGAATGAGAGCGCCGTGCGGGAGAACGTCGAGACGACGCTTTGGCGCCCCCTTGAGGCGCCGCAGCGTCTGGCCGCTCAGCTTGCTGACGACAGCACCGAATTCAGCCGCAGCACGAGAGCTGATCTCGTAGTAATGAATCACTCTGAGCGGATACCGGACATGCCGCATGTGGACTCTGGCGATGCTGCGCCAACTGCCGCCGACCGGATAGAGCGTCTTGCCACGTGCTTTCTCGAGCCAGGGCAGAGCCGCAAGTTCGGCATCGACATAGTCCACCAGGTCTCCGTACTTAAGCCCGGACGGAACCCGGAAAGGCCCGAGCGGCAAGGTCGCATTCTCCATGACCCGCTGCTCACCAACCGAGATCAGCTCGAGACTGCCACCTCCGAGATCGCCGACGATCCCGTCCGCGTCAGGAATCGACGAGACGACGCCGAGCGCCGAGAGCCGCGCCTCCTCGCCGCCGTCCATCAGACGTATCTCCAATCCGCACTGTTGCCGGACCAGATGCATGAATTCTTGCCCGTCCTGGGCATCGCGCACAGCGGCGGTCGCGAAAGCGAGCACTTCGCGGGCGCCCATCGCATCCGCCATCGCCACGAACCGTGCCAGGTTCTCCAGCGCCGACGTCACGCCTTCCGGATTGAGACGGCCGGATTCGGCCAATCCTCGCCCGAGACCGCACAGAACCTTTTCGTTGAAGATCGGCAGCAAGGCCCGCGACGCCTCTGCGAAGATCGCCAGGCGAATCGAGTTGGATCCGACGTCCACGACGCCGATACCGGAGCCGGTAGATCTCTCCGGGACCATCTGCGTGACCTTCAAGCGTTGCTTAGGACCAACAAGGGTGCGGGTCCGCTTTTGGCCAACGCGGAGCCACGACCGGAAAGGCTGGGGTTCGTCATGAAATACTCATGCGCACTGAAAGGATGTGGCCCCGGCTTGACCCGCTCATAGCTGCCATCCGGCCGAAGCGACCAGCTCTGAACGTCATCCTTCAGATTGGCGATCATGATCTGGTCTAGGATCTGGCGATGGACCGTCGGGTTCTCGATCGGCACCAGTGCTTCGAGCCGGCGATGCAGGTTGCGCGGCATCCAGTCGGCCGAAGAAATGAAAACCTTCGCCTGCGGAGACGGTAGCCCGAACCCGGCGCCAAAGCACACTATTCGGCCGTGCTCGAGAAAACGCCCGATTATGCTTTTCACACGGATCCGCTCCGAGAGACCCGGAATGCCCGGACGCAGGCAGCATATCCCCCGGATGACAAGGTCGATCTCCACGCCGGCCTGGGAGGCGGCGTAGAGCGCGTCGATTACCTCGGCATCGACCAGCGCATTGAGCTTTGCCCAGATCTGCCCCGGCCGGCCCTCTTCCGCATGCCGCGCCTCGTCTCTGATCAGGCGAAGCAGGAGCGGCTTCAACGTCAACGGAGAGATCGCGAGCTTCTCCAGGGTTTCGGGCTTCGCATAGCCCGTCATGTAATTGAAAGCCCGTGCGGCATCACGACAGAGAGCCGGGTCGCAGGTGAAGAACGAGAGGTCCGTATACACCTTGGCTGTGACCGGGTGATAGTTCCCGGTGCCGTAATGCGCATAGCTGCGCAACGTCGCGCCTTCACGGCGCACGACGAGCGACACCTTCGCGTGCGTCTTCAGGTCGACGAAACCGTACACCACCTGGGCGCCGGCCCGCTCCAGATCCCGTGCCCAGCGGATGTTCGCCTCTTCGTCGAAGCGAGCCTTGACTTCCACGAGCGCCGTCACCGATTTGCCGGTTTCGGCCGCTTCGATCAGCGCTCGAACGATCGGCGAGTCGTTGCTGGTCCGGTAGAGCGTCTGCTTGATCGCGACCACCGATGGGTCCCGCGCCGCCTGCACCAGAAACTGAACCACCGCATCGAAGCTTTCGTAGGGGTGGTGAATCACCAGGTCCTTGGCGCGGATAGCAGCGAATACGTCGCCGCCGAAATCGCGAAACCGTTCCGGGAATCGAGCCTTGTAGGCGGGGAAAAGCAGATCGGGCCGTTCGTCGGTGATCATCTGAGCGGTGTCGGGCAGCCCGACCAGGTCCTCGAGAACGACGACATGGCTTCCCTGCGCCTCGAGTTCGCGCACCACATATCTGAACAGGCTGTCCGGCATGCTCCCGTTTACCGTCAGTCGGACTACCTGACCGCGGCGACGGCGCTTGAGCGCGGTCTCGAGGAAACGAACAAGGTCTTCGGATTCTTCGTCCACCTCGACCTCGCTATCGCGTATCACGCGGAAATACCCTTTCCCCACCGCTTCGTAGCCGGGGAAGTATCGATCGAGGAAGAGCCCTATGAGCTCTTCGAGTGCGAGATATCTAATGCTCCGACCCGGCAGGCGGATGAAGCGCTCAATCCGCAACGGCATGGGAATCAGCGCGTCCATCGTCTTGCCTTCCTGACGATGGCGAAGCTGTAGCGCCATGCAGAATCCGCGGTTCGGGATGAACGGGAACGGATGCGCCGGGTCTATCGCCAATGGCGTGAGGACCGGAAATACCTCCTCCATGAAGTGGTCCCGCAGCCAATCCTCGTCCTCCGCGGTGAGCTCGGAGGGTGCGACCAGAGTAACCCCGGCGACACGAAGCTCTTCGGCCAGTTCGCGCCAGCAGCGCTGCTGCTCCTCCATCAGCGTGCCGGAGCGATCCTTGATAGCTTCGAGCTGCTGCGAAGGGGTCAGCCCGTCATCGCTCAACGTCGCGATACCTGCGGCGACCTGCGCGCACAGGCCGGCAACACGGACCATGTAGAACTCGTCGAGATTGCTCGCGGAGATCGAAAGGAAGCGAAGGCGCTCCAGCAGCGGATGCGCGGCATTCCGCGCCTCCTCCAGCACTCGCTCGTTGAAGGCGAGCCATGAAAGCTCCCGATTGAGGAATCGGTGCGGAGAGGCGGCGAGCACCTCGGCCCCGGAGGACGGCTGCATGCGAGCCGTTCCTGCCGCCAGCTCTGCGGTCCTGATGCCGGCCGCGTGTCTCGTCTCGCCCTCTGCTCCGTCCATCGCCATTCAAATCTCCCCGACCGGCATCGCGGCCGCATGTGCTCCTAGAGTATATATGCCCTTGGTCTGTTACATCATTGCCTCGGCGGACCTGCCGGTATCGGAGCGTGCTGATGCGCCTGACCCTTCTTCTGTTGAGACACGCCGAAGCTGGACCGGCAGTGGCGGGGCAACGCGACCGCGACCGCACCCTGACTTGCCGGGGCCGTCGAGACGCGGAAAGGGTGGGCAGGGAACTCGCGAGGCGCGGCGTGGCCCCGGACCTCGCGCTATCCTCCGGCGCCCGGCGTGCGGACGAAACGATGAATCTGGTGCTGAACCAGAGACCAGCCGACCCGCGTCGAATGGTGGCGCCGGAACTCTATGAGGCGGACGCAGACACGCTCGTGCGCTGGTTGCGCCGATCGGGCGGTCGGGCCAGGACAATACTGATGGTGGGCCACAACCCCTCGATCGAGGCCCTCGCGATGCTGATCCATGGCGGTGACTACGGATCGGACGCTCGGCTGAGCGCCGGATTTCCGCCGGGTGCGTTGGCCGTGTGCGAGTTCGAAGCGAGCGATTGGGGTGGTTTCCAGCCGAAGCTCGCGACGCCCCGGGCGCTGCTGCTTCCCGAGCTGCTGTCGGACGCGAACTGAGCTCCCCCGATAAATCCCGCTTGGTGGGTTGAACACCTACGCCGTCGAGCTAGCTGGGAACGGAGGTCCCAGTCACTGGAGTATCCGATGAAGCTGAATGCCGCACAAATCGACGCCGTAAGGCAGCAGACGAATATCGATCCATTGCCCGAGGGCAATACGGATGTCGATCAGCTCAAGACTCACTTCGGGGATCATACCTTCTACCTGGACATGAACGGGTTGCACGTGCTCGAGCCCGTAAAGGATGCTGACATGGACGGCGAGCCGGCGGCGGTCATCCGGATCGCGCATTGGACCGACGATGACCGGACAGCGCTTGCTCCCCAATCGCCCGAGGTTACGGGCAGCGTCGTCAAGCTCTCGATCGACGAAGAAGGTGAGTGAGCGCCTGCCACGACGCGGGCCGCAGCGCCAGCTGGTGGTGCCGCTGTCGGTTTGCAGTAGCTCTCGGCGGCCGCAGGTAGCGCCCTACGGAGGAACCCTCCTCTAACGTCAGTGTTGCGGGGACATCCGCCTCGTTCCGAGAGAGGGAGTTCCCGATGGCAGATACTGCGTCCGACATTCTCGTGGAAACGCTGAACGCTTGGGGCGTCGAGGTCGTCTTCGGTCTGCCGGGCGACGGTATCAACGGCATTATGGAGGCGCTCCGGGTCCGGCAGGACAGAGTCAGGTTCGTGCAGGTTCGCCACGAGGAGGCGGCGGCCTTCATGGCCTGCGGGTACGCCAAATGGACCGGCAAGATCGGCTGCTGTCTCGCGACATCGGGTCCGGGCGGGATCCATCTGCTGAACGGCCTCTATGACGCCAAGCTCGAGGGCGTGCCGGTCGTCGCGATCACGGGAATGCAGTTCCACGACCTGATCCACACCCACACGCAACAGGACGTAGAGCTGGACAAGCTCTTCCAGGACGTCGCGCTCTACAATGCCCGGATCATGGGCCCTGGCCATGTGCAGAACGTGGTCGATCTTGCCTGCAGAACCGCTCTGTCGCGGCGCGGCGTGGCACATGTGACGATCCCGGTCGATCTTCAGGAGAAGCCGTTCGACAAGTCTGCGAGCTCGGAGCGCAACGTTCCCGGCCACACCTCGCACAC
This sequence comes from Alphaproteobacteria bacterium, assembly GCA_029268305.1. GTDB lineage: Bacteria > Pseudomonadota > Alphaproteobacteria > JAJUGE01 > JAJUGE01 > JAJUGE01. The sequence continues at coordinate 34,562 of JAJUGE010000002.1, read as the reverse complement.
GTTCGCACGCCGGGCGGCTCTGCCGGACGAAGCGGACGTGCGCAAAGCGGCGGAGATACTGAACGGCGGCAAGAAGGTGATGATCCTCGCCGGAGCCGGGGCGATCGGCGCCGGCGATGAGCTGGAAGAGGTCGCGGAGATCCTTGGCGCACCGATCGGGAAGCCGCTGCTCGGCAAAATGGCGGTTCCGGACGAGAGCCTCTATACGACCGGATCGGTCGGCCTTCTCGGAACGGCGCCATCCCAGGAAGCCATCGAAGCCTGCGACACGCTTTTCATCGTCGGCAGCAGCTTCCCCTACATCGAGTACTATCCGAAGCCGGGGCAGGCGCGTTGTGTGCAGATCGACCTGGACCCCACCCGAATAGGCCTCCGCTATCCCGCAGAGGTAGGACTCGTCGGCGACGCAAAGCGCTCGCTCCGGCAACTGCTGCCGCTCCTGCGCCGCAATCAGGATCGCTCCTTCCTGAAGAAGGCACAGGACGGCATGCAGTCCTGGTGGAAGCTGATGGAGGAACGCGGGACGCGCCCCGACTTGCCGATGAAGCCGCAGGTCGTCGCCTGGGAACTGGGAAAGCGTCTACGAACCGACGCGATCTTCACCTCCGACTCCGGAACGATCTCGACCTGGTATGCGCGCCAGATGCCGGTTCGGCGAGGCCAGATGTGCAGCCTCTCCGGCAATCTCGCGACGATGGCGAACGGCCTGCCCTACGCCATCGCCGCTCAGGTGGCGTTCCCCGATCGCCAGGTCGTCGCATTGGTCGGCGACGGCGGCTTCACTATGCTGATGGGGGAATTCGCCACCTGCGTTAAGTACGGCCTGCCCGTGAAGGTGGTCGTCATCAAGAACAACAGCCTTGGGCAGATCAAGTGGGAACAGATGGTCTTCCTCGGCAATCCGGAATTCGGATGCGACCTGCAGCCCATCGACTTCGCCGCGGTGGCGCGGGCCTGCGGAGGCAGCGGCTACACGATCACCGATCCGGCCGATTGCGGCCCGATCCTGGACCAGGCTCTGGCTGACCCTAAGCCGGCGGTGATCGAAGCGGTGGTCGACGCGCATGAGCCGCCAATGCCGCCGAAGATCAAGCTTTCGCAAGTGCAGAAGTTTGCCGAATCTCTGCTGAGAGGAACGCCGCACCGCGGCCGCATCGCTCTCACCGCGGTCTCCGATCGGGTTCGGGAGATGGTCTGAGGGGGCAACCTCCCCGCCCGCGCCTCCGCGACCCGTCGCGGCCCGTCGCGCCCCTGCAGCCTACTTCGTCAGCCGCCCAACCACGTCGATCAGCTCCTGGATCTTCGCGTTCTGATCGGCCGCATCGCCGCTCGCGAACGCGTTAGCGACGCAATGGTGGACGTGATCCTTGAGGATCTTCTCCTCCACCTTGTGAAGCGCTGCTCGTACCGCCTGCAGCTGGTGCAGCACGTCGATGCAATAACGATCCTCCTCGACCATCCGACCGATGCCGCGCACCTGCCCTTCGATTCGCCGCAGGCGCTTCGCGATGTCCGTTTTCGCTCCTTCGTCCATGCTTTATACTATACCCCCCTAATGTATATAGAGGCAAGAGCCTTGACAGGTTCCGCATCCTCTAATGGTGGGTGCGCGCAGATCGGGCGGAGAGTTTGGACATGAACGGACGGTCGAAGACGCACCATCACGGCCAGGCGGAAGCGGGATGTTGTCATGGCCATTCGCAGACCGGCGGGGACCGGACGGCGACCGCCGGAGCGACGGATCCGGTCTGCGGTATGATCGTGGACCCGGCCAACTCCAGTCACCGCTACGAGCATGCCGGGATCGAGTACCACTTCTGCAGCGCGGGGTGCCGGAGCAGGTTCGCCGCCGATCCGGAAAAGTATCTCAGCTCGGATAGAGACGAAGCGGCACCGGCGCCGCCGGGCACGATCTACACCTGTCCCATGCACCCGGAAGTCCGGCAGGAGGGCCCCGGTAGCTGCCCGATCTGCGGAATGGCGCTCGAGCCGGAGGAGATATCCTTAACCGATGAGCCGAACCCGGAACTGGTCGACTTCACGCGGCGCTTCCGGATCGGCGCGGCTCTGGCAGTGCCTCTCGTCATCCTGGAGATGGGCGCTCACCTGCCGTGGCTCGCACTGAACGAGGTGATTCCGCCGCGTCTGTCGGTCTGGCTGCAGTTTCTGCTCGCCACTCCGATCGTCATCTGGGCGGGATGGCCCTTCTTCCAGCGGGGCTGGGCGTCGCTCGTCAGCCGCAATCTTAACATGTTCACCCTGATCGCGATGGGCGTCGGTGCCGCCTACGCCTTCAGCGTGGTCGCGACTGTCGCACCGGGCATCTTTCCCGACGGCTTCAGAGGCGCGGAGGGAGTGGTCGCGGTGTATTACGAGGCCTCCGCGGTCATCGTGGTCCTCGTGCTCCTCGGCCAGATCCTCGAGCTGCGGGCCCGCGAGCGCACCGGCGGCGCGATCCGCGCTCTGCTGGACCTGGCACCGAACAGCGCGAGGAGGGTCACCGCTGACGGGCAGGACGAAGAAGTGCCGGTCGAGGCGGTCCGGGTAGACGACCAGCTTCGGGTACGGCCCGGCGATCGGGTGCCAGTCGACGGCACGGTGCTGGAGGGCCGCAGTTCCGTCGACGAGTCGATGGTGACCGGCGAGCCGATGCCGGTCGAAAAAGGGCCGGGCGACAAGGTCATCGGCGGCACGATCAACCAGGCCGGCGGCTTCGTGATGCGCGCCGAGCAGGTCGGCGCGGACACGGTCCTGGCGCGGATAGTCCGGATGGTGGCCGAAGCACAGCGCAGTCGGGCACCCATCCAGCGTGTGGCAGACAAGGTGGCCGGCTGGTTCGTGCCGGCCGTGGTGCTCGTCGCCATGGCGGCGTTCGTTGTTTGGGCGATCTGCGGCCCCGCCCCTGCTCTCGCCTATGCCCTGATCGTCGCCGTCTCGGTCTTGATCATAGCCTGCCCCTGCGCTCTCGGGCTCGCGACACCGATGTCGATTATGGTGGGTGTGGGTCGTGGCGCGCAGGCCGGCGTTCTGATCAGGAACGCAGAAGCGCTCGAGCGGTTGGAGAAAGTCGATACTCTGGTGGTCGATAAGACCGGAACCCTGACCGAAGGCCGCCCGCGGGTGACCGAAATCGTGACGGCGCCGGGTTTCGACGAGACGACGATCCTGACCCTCGCCGCGAGCGTGGAACGGTCGAGCGAGCATCCATTGGCCGCGGCCGTCGTCGCGGCCGCTCGCCAGCGCGACCTAATGTTGGATGAAGCAACGGATTTCGGCTCCACCACGGGCAAGGGGGTGCATGGAACGGTCGCAGGCCATCGGGTGACGCTCGGCAACCGCCGGCTCATGGAAGACAGTGGGATCGCGCTCGGAGAGCTGGAGGGCCGTGCCGAACAGCTCCGACGCGATGCGGCGACCACTCTCTTCGTGGCGGTAGACGGAAAGGCTGCGGGCGTCCTGGCAGTCGCAGACCCCATCAAAGCGACCACCGCCGATAGCCTGCAGACGCTTCGGGACGACGGCATCCGCATCATCATGCTGACCGGCGACAATGCGACGACAGCCGCGGCTGTGGGGCGGCAGCTCGGTCTCGACGAAATCCAAGCGGAGGTGCTGCCCCAGGACAAGCACCGCATCGTGAGAGAATTGCGGTCAGAGGGACGGATCGTGGCGATGGCGGGTGACGGTATCAACGACGCGCCCGCGCTGGCCGAGGCGGACGTAGGGATAGCCATGGGCACCGGCACTGACATCGCGATCCAGAGCGCCGAGGTCACGCTCGTCAGAGGCGACCTCGCCGGCATCGCCCGGGCCCGCGCCCTGAGTCGAGCTACGATGCGCAACATTCGTCAGAACCTGTTCTTCGCGTTCATCTACAACGGGCTCGGCGTGCCGATCGCGGCAGGGGTGCTTTACCCGGCGTTCGGCTGGTTACTCAGCCCCATCGTCGCCGCCGTCGCCATGTCCCTGAGCTCGGTATCAGTCATCGGAAATGCACTCCGATTACGACTGATGAAGCTTTGACAGTTTCGAGGCTCTCCTGACGCTGCCGCCATTCCACGCCGATTCTGAGCATCTTGATCGATCGGAGCCGGCGTGGGAGGCTGTTTCGATAACCATAAAATCCTCAGGAGGGAACGATGGGGCCAGGGAAGCTTCTCGCCGCTACGGCAGGTCTTTTCGGGATCGTCGCGTTCGGCATCGCGGCCGACGCGGATGCGAAAACGCTCAGATACATCACCTTCAAGCCACAAGCGGCGAACGATGCGCACTCGATCTCGCTCCAATGGTTCGTGGACGAATTCAAGAAGCGGACCGGCGGCGAACACGAGATGGAAGTCTTCTGGGGCGGCAGCGTAGCCGGTCAGCGGGAGGTTCCGGATGCGCTGGAGACGGGTGTCGGCGACATCGGTGATATCGTCGTTCCCTACTTCCAGGATCAGCTGCTGCTGAACAGCGTCGTCACGTTCTTCCAGCCGCAGCCGAATTCGGAGGTCGAGCTCGGGCAGAAGCTCGTGCAGTGGTACGACAAGTACCCCCAGTTCGATGAGGAGATGAAGCGCTACAATATGCGGATCGTGGGCTGGCGGCCCCTCGAAGACTACGGGCTGATCTGCACCAAGCCGGTCCGCAGCCCCGAAGACCTCAAGGGACTCCGTATCCGTAGCTACGGCCATGCGCTCCCGCGGGTTTTCGAAGCGTTCGGAGCCACGCCAGTTTCGATGGGGACTGCCGACGCTTATGAGGCGTTGGAGCGCGGAATTCTGGACTGCTCGCCGACGGGAATCACTCTGGCCCGCGGCTGGCGCTTCGAAGAGGTGGCGAAATATTACCTCCGGTTCCCGCTCGGTGCGAACTGGGGACACTTCATCGCCATGAACCGGGAGAGTTACGAGGCGCTCGACGAAAGGACGCGAGCGATCCTCGATGGCCTGGGCCGTGAGTACATCATTCAATACGTCAACACCCTCTACAACCTCACCGACGAGATCCTCGAGGAGTGGAAGGAGACGGGTGTAGAGGTGCTTCCCTTCCCGGAAGAGGCTGTGGCCGAAGCGGTGAAGAGCGAAGGCGTCCAGCAAGCGAGGCAGGAGTGGATCAGGCGAGCGAGCGAGACCGGCGTGCCGGCCGCCGAGCTGGCTGAGTTCTTCGCCTACAAGTGATCTTGAGCCGCCGTGGGCTTCGCCGCGGCGGCTTTTCACTCTGATCCGACGGGGTTCGCATGGCCCAAGGCTTCGAGCGCCTGTACCGCGCCTATGTCAGGCTGCTTACCTGGCTCGGCATACTGTGCGGCCTGATCACGTTCGCCATCATGTGGCTCATCGACGCCAATGCCCTGATGCGCAAGCTGTTCAATACACCCGTGCCCGGCGCGTTCGAACTCACCGAAGCGGGTCTGGTTCTGATCGTCTTTCTGTCGCTCGCCTATACGCAGAGCCGGCGCGGCCACATCCGGGTGACGTTGCTGACACGTCACCTGCCGATCGGCCTGCAGCACGCACTCTACATCGCCGTGCTCCTCGTCGGCGCCGCCTTCTTCGCCTGGTGCGCCTATGCCGCATTCGGCTATGCGATGCGCTCCTACAGCATCGGCGAAGAAGAGTGGGGCCAGATCCGCTTTCCGATCTGGCCAGTCAAGATGGCCATTTTCGTCGGCACCGTCCTTCTCAGCGCGCAATTTCTCCTCGATGCCCTCCGTCACTGTTTTGTCGCGCTCGGAGACTTGTCGGCGATCGGAGAAGACCCGTGAGCGGCATCGAGATCGGGGCCGTCGGCATCGTCGGGCTGGTCCTGTGCATCCTGGCCGGCATGAACGTGATGGTGGCGCTCGGCCTCGTTGGCACGCTCGGCCTCGGCGCCATCGTGGGTTCCAACGGCACGCTCGGCGTGCTCCGGTCCGTATTCTATGACACGACGCACAGCTTCCACTTCAGCGTCATCCCGATGTTCCTGATGATGGGCTTCTTCGCCATGCGCGCCGGGCTCGGCGAGGATCTGTTCGAGGCCGCGACCCGGTGGCTCGGCGGCATGCGCGGCGGTCTCGCGATCGCGACCACCGGGGGTGCAGCCGCTTTCGGCGCAGCCTCGGGGTCGAGCATCGGCACGACCACGCTCTTCACCAAGCTCGCCCTGCCCCAGATGCTGGAGCGCGGCTACGATAAAAGGCTCGCTTCGGCGTCCATCGCGATCTCGGGCACCCTGGCCGTCATGATTCCGCCGTCGGCGCTCATGGTGGTCTACGGCATCCTGACAGAATCCAGCATCGGCGCGCTCCTGATCGCCGGCGCGATTCCCGGTGCTGTTTTCGCAGTGCTGCTCGCCTTCGCGACGTGGTTCTCGGTGCGTCGAAATCCGAAACTGGCACCGCTGATCCCCAACACCTCGACGCTGGGCGAGAAACTCTGGTCGCTGCGGCTGGCCGGGCCGCTCATTCTCCTGATCATCGCGATCATTGGGGGTCTCTATCTGGGGGTATTCACCCCGACCGAGGCAGGCGCGATCGGCGCGCTTGCCACGTTCATCATGGCGATGATCCGGCAACGGGGGCTGCGGGAGATTCAGATCCCGACCGTTCTCGCCGACACGGTGCAAACCACTGCAATGATCTTTGGCATCATCGTTTCGGCGCTGGTGTTCTCCAAGTTTCTCGCGATCAGCGGGCTCGCCGGCATGATCGGCGATTTCCTCACCACGGCGGAAGTCAACCGGTGGGTGATCGTGCTGCTGGTGACGGTGCTCTACCTCTTCCTCGGCATGTTGATGGATGCACCGCCGCTTTTGGCGATCACGTTGCCCATTACCCATCCTGTCATGCTCGAGCTCGGATTCGACCCGATCTGGTTCGGCATCTACGTGGTGCTGTTGTGCGAGATCGGTGCCGTCACGCCTCCGGTCGGAATCAATTGTTTCGTCGTCCAGGCCGCTTCCGGCGGGTTGGTACAGCTGGAGGACGTGTTCAAGGGCTTGCTTCCGTATATCGCGGCCGGGCTAGTCATGCTCTTCGTCTTGTGCGCCTTCCCGGAGCTGGCGCTGTTTCTGCCCAGCACGATGCGCGGTTGACGGACCGACTTGCCTGCACCGTAGCCGCCGGTGGTATGGTCGACGGAAGGGAAATTCCAGCACGCGGGCGGCCGCCTTGAGTGAGAACGACACCCTTTCCGTGGACATCTGGCGCGGCGGCGAGGACGGCAGCTTCCAGACGTTCCATGTACCGCAACGAGATCACCAGACGATCCTGGACGTGGTGACCTACGTCCAGAAGAAGCTCGACCCTGCCCTCGCCTACCGCTTCGCCTGTCGGGTAGGCATGTGCGGTTCCTGTGCCATGACGGTGAACGGCGAGCCGCGCTGGACCTGCCGCACCCACGTAAGCCGGGTTGCACGGGACGGGAAGCTGACAATTGCGCCCCTGCGCAACATGCCGGTGATCCGCGACCTCGTCACCGATATGACGCCATTCTTCGAGAAATGGCGACGGGCGACGGGAAGCTTCGTCCCCTCAGCGACGCGCCACGATCCGATGGCGAGCGTCGACCCCGCCAGCGCCGAGCGGACCGCGGCCGACGAAGGGATCGAATGCATCAACTGCGGCATCTGCTACGCCGCATGCGACGTCGTCGCCTGGAACCTGGATTATCTCGGACCCGCCGCGCTCAACCGCGCCTGGACCCTGGTGAACGACGAGCGGGATGCCGATCGCACCGGCCATCTCCGCGCCGTCGCCGGCGACGCCGGCTGCCACGCCTGTCACACCCATCAGAGCTGCTCGACCTACTGCCCGAAGGCGCTGAACCCGACCGCCGCGATCGCGGGCCTCAAGCGCCGGACGGTGGAAGCCGCGCTCAAGGGGGGGCTGTGACCCGTCGGCTCGAGCTCTGGCTGTTCATCCTGCAACGGGGGTCGGCTATGGTTCTGGCGCCCCTCGTGCTGGCGCATCTGGTCACGATCGTCATCGCGATCCGTGGCGGCCTGAGCGCAGACGAGATCCTGTCGCGCACCCAGGGCAGCGTGGGCTGGATGCTGTTCTACGGCATGTTCGTGCTGGCAGCGGCGATTCATGCGCCGATCGGTGTGCGGACCGTCGTCCGTGAGATGACCGCGTGGCGCGGCCGGAGCCTCGACGTGGCCGCCCTGCTCTTTGGCGTTGTCCTGCTCTGGCTCGGATTTCATGCCGTGGGAGCCGTGACGTGAAGCCGCCGGTTGCGACGCGTGGCCATCCGGCCTACTGGGCTTTCGTCCTGCACCGGATTTCGGGCGTCGGCCTCGCGGTCTTCCTGCCGTTGCACTTCTACGTTCTGGCCATGGCCGTCGACGAGGCCGCACGGCTCGATCGCTTCCTCGCCTGGACGGAGAACCCGCTCGTCAAGCTAGCGGAGGCCGGGCTCGTCATCCTCCTGGCGGCGCATCTGGCGGGCGGGCTCAGGCTGCTCGCGGTGGAGTTTCTACCGTGGCGAGACCGGCAGAAGGACTACATCGCGCTCGGCGGCGGCTTCGCCGTCGTCGCCGGACTGTTCTTCCTGCTGGGTGCGTTCTAGGCTCGTAGCATGCAGGTCGAACGGCACGAAACCGATCTCCTGATCTTGGGCAGCGGCGGTGCGGGCCTCTTTGCCGGGCTGCACGCCCATGCCGCGAATCCTGATCTCGATATCACCGTCGCGGTCAAAGGGCTGCTCGGCAAGTGCGGCTGCACACGCATGGTTCAGGGCGGCTACAACGTGGCGCTGGCGCCCGAGGACTCGGTCGAGCGCCACTTCATGGACACCATCGAAGGCGGGAAGTGGCTGAACAACCAGGAGCTCGCCTGGACGCTCGTGACGGTCGCCGTAGAGCGTATACAGGAGCTGGAGAACGAGCTCGGCTGCTTCTTCGACCGTAACCCCGACGGCACCATTCACCAGAAGGCCTTCGCCGGGCAGAGCTTCGATCGCACGGTGCACAAGGGCGACCTGACCGGCATCGAGATCATCAGCCGGCTCATGGAGCAGGTCTGGGCGCGACGGATCAATCGGCTGGAGGAGCATCGCGCGGTCGAGCTCGTTCGGGGTCGCGGCGAAGATCGCATCTCCGGAGCGCTCCTGGTCGACATGCGGACGGGCGAATTCCGGTTCGTCCGCGCCAAGGCGGTTCTGCTCGCGACCGGCGGCGGCCCGACCATGTATCGTTATCACACCCCCTCCGGCGACAAGACCTGCGACGGCATGGCCATGGCGCTCCGGCTCGGCCTCAGGCTCCGCGACATGGAGATGGTGCAGTTCCACCCGACGGGCCTGCTCGCCGGCGTCGACACGCGGATGACCGGCACGGTGCTCGAAGAGGGCCTGCGCGGCGCCGGCGGTTATCTGCTCGGCGGCGATGGCGAACGGTTCATGGGCCGCTACGATCCTCGGAACGAGCGGGCGACGCGCGACATCGTCAGCCGCGCGATCTATGCCGAGATGCGGCAGGGCAACGTCACCCCGAACGGCGGCGTCTATATTCAGATGAGCCATCTCGGCCCCGACGAGGTGCGTCGCCAGTTCAAGGGAATGGTGGAACGCTGTGCCGACTGCGGCTTCGACCTCGCGAGCGGCCTCGTCGAAGTGGTCCCGACTGCGCACTACATGATGGGCGGCGTCGAGTTCGGGCCGGATACGTCGACGGGTGTGCCGGGCCTGTTCGCCGCCGGCGAGGACACGGGTGGCGTTCACGGCGCCAATCGTCTGGGCGGTAACGGCGTCGCCAACTCCACTGTCTTCGGCGGCATCGCGGGTGATGTCATCCCGGGCTGGATTGCCCGCGCAGGCTCCGCACCCGAGCCGGACCCCGACGTGATCGACGCCGCGGTAGATCGCTGTCTGGCGCCGTTCGGGAAACCGGCGACCGACTTCCACGCGATCCGCGATCGATTGGCCGACCTGATGTGGGACAAGGTGGGGATCATGCGCACGGCGGAAGGCATCCGCGAAGCCATGCGCGAGCTGGAAGGGATGGCGCGGGAGTTGGAGACCACCGGCCTCCCCGCCACTACCCGCGCCTTCAACCTCACCTGGCACGACCGGATGAACCTCGAAAGCCTCGTGATGGTGAGCCGATCGATCGCCGCGGCAGCACTGGCGCGGGAGGATTCCCGAGGTGCCCACTTCCGAGAAGACTTTCCCGAGACGAGCGATCTCTCTACATCCACCTATACGGCGGTGCGATTGCAGAATGCGGCACTGGAGGTGACGAACGAGCCGGTCGCCTTCACGCATGTGCGCCCCGGTCAGTCGCTTATCGACAACACCGGTCGGCCGCTGGCGAAGGCCGGCGAATAGCCGGCGAGAGGAGGACGCCGATGATCCCCAATGCCCGGATCGAAGAGGCTGCATACACGATCATGGGAAAGGCGGCGATCGAGATCCCCGAGGACTATCGCACCGGCATCAGGGGAATGCTCGAGAAGGAGGAGAACGAACTCAGCCGTTTCGTGCTGATGTCGATGATCGACAACTGGGAAGCGGCCGAGCAGGACCGCCGCGCCATGTGCGCCGACACCGGCGTGCCACGCTACTACGTAAAGGTCGGAAACGAGGCGCGGCTCGACGGCGGCTTCATCGGGCTCGAGCATGCGCTCCGCAGCGCCACGGCCCGCGCGACACGCGACGTGCCGCTCCGCCCGAACCGGGTCCACCCGCTCTCGCGCCAGGACAACAACAACAATGTCGGCATCAACGCGCCGGAGATCGAGTACTCGTTCGAGCCTGACGCCGACTGGATCGACGTCACCACGGTGCACAAGGGCGGCCTGTTCGGGACGGATTACCGGATGCTCTTCCCAGGCGACGGCATCGACGGCATCAAGAAGTTTTTTCTCGACGTGATGGTGCAATTCGGCAGGCGCGGCCTCGCGTGCCAGCCGGCGATCGTCGGCATAGGCCTCGGCGGCAGCAAGGACACGGCCATGGTGCTGGGCAAACAGGCGGCGTGTCTGCGCGCAGTCGGCGACGCCAATCCCGACCCGGAGATCGCGAAGCTCGAACAGGAGCTGAAGGACCTCGGCAACAGCATCGGCATGGGTCCGATGGGCTTCGTCGGCACGTCGATGGTGGTCGATTGCCACATCGAGGTCGGCTACACGCATACGGGCGGCATGCCGATGAGCGTGCACAGCTTCTGCCTCTCGTCACGGCGAGCGACCGCTCGCGTTCACGCCGACGGGCGCATCGAGTACCGGACCGATCCGAAATGGTTCACGCCCTATATGCGCCGAGAGGGCATCGAGTGGTGCGCAGACGCCGCGCTTCACGCCGCCGAGTAAGGGGTTCGCCATGACGTTGAAGTCCGCGCGCCTTCGTCTGCCCGTGGAGACGAGCGACCTCGAGCCCCTCGAGATCGGGACGGTCGTCTATCTCGACGGCATCGTCTATACGGGGCGCGAAGGGCTCTACAAGAAGATCGACGAAGGCGTCATGCCGCCGGTCGATCTCGCCTCGCTCGGGAACGCGAACTTTCACTGCTCGCCGGCGGCGAGCGTGGGCGACGACGGCACCTACAATCTCGGCGCCGTCACCGCTACCGCGAGCTTCCGCTTCTCCCGCTTCCTTCCGAAGTTCTTCGAAATCTCGAAGGCGAAGCTGATCCTCGGCAAGGGCGGGATGTCGGAGCAGGACTACCGGGATCACTTCGTGCCCAACGGCGCGATCTATCTCACCACCGTCGGCTACGGCACCGGCGCCTTGCTCGGCCGCGGGATCAAGCGCGTGCGCGATGTCCACTGGCTGAAGGAGTTGGGGATCGCGCAGGCGGTTTGGGTGCTCGAGGTGGAGAATTTCGGCCCCTTCCTGGTCGAGAGCGACCTGCGGGGCCGCAGCCTGTTCGAGCAGTCCAATCGTGAGACCCTCGACGGTATCGAGCGCGTCTATGCCGGCCTGAAGTTCCCCGCTCTCCGTCGCTATGGCGAAACCGTCAACCGCGACGACGAGGTGATCTGATCAGTAGAGCGCTCGACGGAGCAGGTTGAGGCCGATCACCGTCAGCAGGATCATGATGATCCGGTTGAACCAGAGCTGGGATATGTGCCGGCGGAGGCGCTGGCCCGCGGCCATACCGACAGCAACCGGAGCGAGGAGTACGAGGCCCCACATCGCCTCGTACCAACCGAGCAAGCCGTTGGCGACCAGCGACAACGCGAGAACGACAGTGCTGGCGGACAACAGCACGCCGATGGCGCCGACGAACTCCTCCTTGGGTAGCTTCAGCGCCGCCATATAGCTCACCAGGGTCGGGCCGAATATCGAGGAGAATCCACCGAAGATGCCGGCGAGAAGTCCGACCAGGGGACTCAGCCACCATTCCCGGGACCTGGGGACGTGAAGGTGTCGATGAAGCGGCCCGCTCGCGATGAACAGCAGGACCATCGCACCGAGCACACCGTACAAGATGCGCGGGTCGAGGCCGATCATCAGCCATGCGCTCACGACCGTCCCCAGAGCCGTTGTCAGCAGAAGGTGCCAGAATCGGGCAAGAGAAGGCACCACCAGGCCGGAAGAGAGGGCCTGCCAAACGTTGGTGACGACGAACGAGATTACGACCAACGGGAGCACTGTCGTGATGTTCGCGACCAGCGAAAGCAGGGAGACCGCGATCAGCGGCAGGCCGATCCCGGACACGCCCTTGGCAAATCCCGCCAGGGCCAGCGTGGCGACCCAGTAGAACAGCAGGACCGGGTCAGAGTACGGCATCACGCCGCCGCGCCCGGATCGACCCCGACAAGGCACCGTGAACCGCTTCGCACTGCTCCACTCACGCCACCCATTCGCTCACGGGTGCCCGCGCCTCGTCGAGCGGTTGGCAGATCACGTCGACGAGCGTGGGTTCATCCGCTTCGACTGCCTCCGCCAAGACTGCACGGAGGCGAGCCGGGTCCTCGACTCGCCACGACCTGACGCCGAAAGCCTCCGCGACCGCAGCATGGTTGGTGCGGGAAAAGTCGACCGAATAGAAGCGGCTGTCGTAGCCGTGCCGCTGCCCCGCCTTGATCCAGCCGAAGGCGGCGTTTGAGATCACTACGAAGGTTATCGGTGCGCCGAGGCGAACCACCGTCTCGAGTTCACCGACGGTGAAGCCGAACGAGCCGTCGCCCATTACCGCCACGGTCTTTACCCCGGGGCGGCCGATGTATGCGCCGAGCGACGCCGACAACGCATAGCCGAGCGCGCCGTGGGCCCGGTTCGAAATGAAGTGCCGGCCGGTTGTCCTCTGATCGTAGTAGGCGGAGAAGTAGGGGCATGGGGTCCCCGGATCACAGACCACGGTAGCGTCCGGGTCAAGCACAGCCTGGAGGTCCGCGACGACGCGTTCCGGCCGGATCGGCCGATCTTCGGACTGCGCGAGGAGGCGGAAGGCGTCTCGCTTGGAACGCCGAGCCTCCACTACCAGGGCGTGGGCATCCCCTCCTGTCCCGCCCCCTTCACCGATCGCACGCGCCAGCGCTTCGAGCGTCAAGTGCGCATCGCCCGCGATCGACACTTCCGTCTCGTAGCTGACGCCTAGGACGCCCGGGTCCACGTCGATGTGGATCACCTTCGTCCTTCCCGGAACCGGATGCCGCCAGCGCTCCGTCGTCACCGAGCCCGCGCGGCAGCCGACGAAGACCACGAGGTCCGCGGCATCGACCAGCTCCCGGGTCTGGATCACCCCGCCGTTGCTACCGACAACGCCGACGGCGAGCGGATGCTCGTCGGAGATGCTGCCCTGCCCGCTGATCGTCGTCGCGACCATCGCACCCGCCGCCTCCGCGACTCGGCGCAATGCCTCCTCGGCGCCGGAGATCACGATGCCGCCGCCGCAGACGAAGATCGGCCGCCTGGCCGCCAGCAACAGGTCGGCCGCCGCCGCCACCGCGTCAGGATCCCCGGCTACCGGGAGGGCGGGGTAGCGACCGAACGTCGGATCGGCCCAGATGTCGCCTTCGTCGACCGGGTCGTTCTGCACATCGAATGGCAGGCCAATATGTGCAGCACCCGGCTTCCCCGTGGTCATTGCACGAAAGGCGGTGCGGAACAGTCCGGGCAGGCTCCGGGCGGTGTCCGCGACCCGGTTCCATTTGCACAGCGGGCGGAACAGCGCCTCCTGATCCAGCTCGGTCAGGGTGAATTTCCCGCGACTGCCGACCGCGATGTCGGTGGTCAATGCGAGCACCGGGATCGATGATTCGTTCGCCTCGACGACCCCCGGCAGAATGTAGGTGGCGCCGCCACCGCTTGGCCCTTCGCACACGCCCACCTTGCCCGTGACCCTGGCATAGCCATCCGCCATGTAGGCGGCCGATCGTTCATCCCGTGCCAGGATGTGGCGGATGTCGCTGCCGGTGCGATAGAGCGCATCATAGAACGGGAGGCTGGTATCGCCGCAAAGCCCGAACACGTGCTCGACGCCGTGAAGGCGGAGCATGCGTACGACCGCCTCGGCGCCGGAAAGCTGGTTCATGGTCTTCTCCCTCGCAGGCGTCACTTGCCCTGGAATTCGGGCGGCCGCCGTTCCTTGAATGCCGATACCGCTTCGCGGAAGTCCTGGGATCGGAAGAGGTAGGGCTGTCCTTCGAGCTCCGCGTGCAGCACCGATTCCAGATTCTGGTCGAGTCCGTTCACCGCGGCTTTGGTGATCTTGACGGCGAGCGGCGGGAAGTCCGCGAGTCGGTTTGCCCTTTCGACCGCGGCCGCCCTCGCCCGACCTTCCGGCACGACTGCGTCGACGAGCGACATCTGCAGCGCGGCTCCGGCCTCGACCGCTCCGCCGAACAGGAACAATTCGCGTGACTTCGCAAAGCCGATGCGGCGCGGCAAGGTGAAGAGCAGGGCCCAATCCGGCATGGCAGCGAACCGTGCCGAAGAAGGGGAAAAGCAAGCAGATGCTCCCGCCACGATATGGTCGCAGGCCAAAGCCAATCCGGTCCCGGCGCCGATGGCCGCACCCTCCACCGCCGCGACGACGGGTTTGGGCCCCTCGATCAGGGCCCGGAGTATCTGATGACTTTCCTGAAGCCGGCGGCGGGCGTGCACTACAGTGATGTCACCATAGGTCTCAAGGGCACCGCCCGCGCAGAAATCTCCGTTGGCCGTCAGAACGACCACCCGAACGGCTGCGTCCGTCAGGCATGCGCCGAGCACCCCGTAGAGGGCCTCGCGCAGCGACGTGTCCAGAACGTTCCGCTTTTCCGGCCGGTTCAGCGTCACGATCGCGACCGCCCCCTCCCGTTCCAGCAGAACCGGCTCCGACATCTCCCCCCTCGAAGACCGCCGCGAATGGCTGAAGCGCTATTCCAGATAATAATGCTTGAGCGGCTTCAGGTCGTCATCGAGTTCGTAGACGAGCGGCACGCCGGTAGGGATCTCCACCTTCGGAATCTCTGCGTCCGGCACACTGTCCAGATGCTTCACCAGTGCCCGCAAACTGTTGCCGTGCGCCGCGATGAGGACCCGATCGCCGGACCGGACCCGGGGTGCGATCTCGGATTCCCAGTAAGGCAGCACGCGAGCGATGGTGTCCTTCAGGCTTTCCGTCAGCGGGATGTTCTCCCGGCCGACATCCGCGTAGCGGCGATCGTTGACCGGGTAGCGCTCGTCGTCGGGAGTGAGCGCCGGCGGCGGCGTGTCGAAGCTCCGCCGCCATATGAAGACCTGCTCGTCGCTGTGCTTCTTGGCCGTCTCGGCCTTGTTGAGGCCCTGCAAGGCCCCATAGTGCCGCTCGTTGAGACGCCAGTGGCGAATGACCGGAAGCCACATCCGGTCCATTTCGTCCATGGCGATCCAGAGGGTGCGGATCGCCCGCTTGAGCACGGAAGTGTAGCAGATGTCGAAGTCGAACCCGGCCTCCTTCAGCGCACGGCCGGAACGGCGGGCTTCCTCTCGACCGGCTTCGGTGAGATCGACATCGGTCCATCCCGTGAACCGGTTCTCGAGATTCCAGATGCTCTGGCCATGACGAAGAAGAACGAGCGTTGGCATGGGACTTCCGTTTCGGCTTTTAGCGATGCAGGCTCGATCGCGAAGATAACCGCATCGTCGAGCGAAGCAAGCAAGCGCGCGTCAACCTGCCAGCAGGATAAGCTGCGCGACGCATGCGGTGAGGGGCGCCAGCAGCAGGCCGGTGGCGAAGCGCCGCCACGTGAACGGTCCCCCCAACATCGGCAACTCCCAGAGAAACAGCCGGTGCAGGTTCATGATCGACCACGCGCTCACGAGCGCGCAGATCTGCGGCACGCCGCCGCCCGCCTTGAGCAGCGCCGCCGCGATCGGCATCACCACCATCGGCCCGGTCGGGATGACCGCGCCGATGAATGAAGCCGCCAGCACGCCGGTGACGCCACTTTCCGCCCCGATAAGTCCGGCGATCAGACGTTCCGGCAGCAGGGCAGCGAGGAAGCCGGCGGCGATGATAGCCGGAAGGACGATCGGCGTGACACGGAGCGCCTGCCGCCAGGAAATCCCGAGAGCCTTCGAGAAGCTCTTGTCCGGCATGACGGCGACCGCGCCCGCCGCGACGAACGCGATCGCCCAGACCAGGAGCAGGGAAGCGGACATCTTCTAGCCCCTCGCCGGCCGCGGTCCGTCGACCATAGCCATGAAGCGCCGCGCGAGAAGGCCCGCGACGATCGGAACGGCGAGCCCGGACGTATACCGGACCAGCGAGACATCGACGCCAAGGAATGCGATCTCCCAGACCAGGAGGCGCTGGAAGCTGAGCAGGCCCCACGCCGTCACATACGTCACGCATGCGCCGAGATCGGCGCCCGACCGGGAGAACAGAGTCACGATCGGAAAGATCACCCAGGGGCCGCCGGGTGTCGCAACACCCGCGGCCGTCGCAATCAGCAGCCCCTTCAGCCCGGAGCCCTCGCCCAGGAGCTTCGCGATCGGCTCCGGCGGGATCAGAACCGTGAGGAACCCGACCAGGAAGATGCCGGCGCCGACCCGCGGGATCACGTCCAGCAGGAAATCGCCCTGTGCGCCGACGACCTCGGCGAACACCTCCGGTCCCCTGATCAGGTAGCACAGCACGGCGCTGGCGAGCGCGAGGGCCGAGACGAACAGAAACCCGTAAAGGGCAGATTTCTGTCCTCCGCCGGGCTTGGCTCTGTTGACCCG
This sequence comes from Alphaproteobacteria bacterium, assembly GCA_029268305.1. Taxonomy (GTDB): domain Bacteria; phylum Pseudomonadota; class Alphaproteobacteria; order JAJUGE01; family JAJUGE01; genus JAJUGE01. Next base: position 17,460 of record JAJUGE010000002.1, on the reverse strand, counting down.
ATCGGAGCGAGGAGATGACGCTTCGGATGAGCTGTCGTTCACGCGGCGCCCGCCGTCCAATCAGTCGTCACCGTCCGCCGCCGCCTCAAATGTGCCGAAAACCTCGTCGTTGTGCTCGCCGAGCTTCGGGGCGCCGCGCGTCGGCCGCGGACGTTCCTTGTCGATCGAGAACGGCAGCCCGATCACTTCGAGGCCTCTGCCCGGCAGCGTCCGGGCCATGTCCATTGCCGCCATTTGCTCCGAAGCGACCAGCTCCGGAATGTCGTTGAGAGGCGCCACCGGCACCCCTGCCGCCTCGAACCGCTCGATCCATTCGGCGCGTGTCGCGGTCCTCAGGATCGGCTCGATCAATCCCACCAACGCCTTCCGGTTCTCGGAACGCTTCGGGCCGGTTGAGAAACGCTCGTCGTCTACCCATTCCGGATGACCCATCACCTGGCAGAACTTCGCGAACAGGCGCGGATTGCCGGCAGCGATGCAGACCGGTCGATCGGCCGTCTCGAAGATCTGGTAGGGAACGAGATTGGCACTGCCGGTACCGTGCCGCGGCGGCACCGTACCCGTCACCTTGTAGCCGTTGATCTGGGTCTCGACCCAGGCGACCGCCGCCTCGAACAGCGAGGTGTCGATCACGCAGCCCTTGCCGGTGCGGTGCCGCTGCTGCAGCGCCGCGAGGGCGCCGATCACGCACCACATGCCGGTCGCCTTGTCGTTGATGGCAGGCGCCTGGAACGTCGGAGGGTCCTCAGGGCGGCCGGTCAGCGTCATCACCGCGCCGAATGCCTGGAGCAGCGGATCGAAGCCGGGATTGCCGCGCATTGGACCGGTGTGTCCGAACGCCCAGATCGAGCAATAGATCAGGCGGGGGTTGACCTTCATCATCACGTCCGGGCCGATGCCGAGCTCGTCCACGATCCCGGGCCGGAGGTTCTGGATCAGGATGTCGGCCTCGCCCACCAGCGCCTTCAGCTTCTCGACGTCGCCCGCATCTTTGATGTCGAGCGTGACGGACCGCTTGTTCCGGTTCATGGCGTGGAAGAAGACCGAGGTGCCTTCGACGAACGGAGGGCCCCACCCGCGCCCGTCGTCGCCGCCGTCCGGCTTCTCGATCTTGATCACGTCGGCGCCCATGTCCGCCATGATCACGCCTGCCAGCGGACCGGCGAGAGCCTGACCGACTTCGACGACCTTGATCCCGGAAAGCAGCATGTTGTCTTCTCCTTGGCACCAGAACCGCCGCGTCGCGCCGCCGCGCCGACCGGCCGCGTCACGATAGGAGGGAAGCGGCAAGATGGAAACAGGACAGATGGTGGGCTTCATCGGCCTCGGCGTCATGGGTGAACCGATGTGCCGCAATCTCGCGAAGAAGAGCGGACGCCCGGTGCTGGCATTCGATATGCGACCGGAGCCGCTGCAGCGGCTCAGCCGGGACGGGGTAGAATCCGCCGCTTCGATCGCCGACCTGACGTCGCGCTGCGACATCGTCCTGCTCTCGCTGCCGGGCGAGCCACAGGTCCGTGAGGTGGTTCTCGGAGAGGCCGGCATTCTCGCCAGCACCCGCGCCGGCCAGACGGTGGTCGATTGCAGCACCGCACCGGTGACCCTCGCCAAAGAACTGGCGGAGGCGCTTGCCGCAAAAGGCGTCGATTTCGTCGATGCCCCGGTGGCGAGGACGGCACAGGCCGCGATCGACGGCACGCTCAGCATCATGGTCGGCGGCTCGACCGAAGCGTACGAGCGCGTCCAGCCTCTGCTCGCCTGCATGGGCACCGAGATCACGCATTGCGGCCAGGTCGGTGCGGGTCAGGCCGTCAAGCTCATGAACAACATGGTCGTAGCCCAGACCGTGGTAGCGATCGCAGAGGCGCTCGCGGTCGCGCACAAGTCCGGCGCGGTGGACGGCAAGGTGCTGTTCGAGACGATGGCGAAGAGCTCGTCCGACAGCTTCGTGCTGCGCAACCACGGCATGAAGTCGATGCTGCCGGACATCCACCCGAAGGAAGGCGCCTTCCCCACCACCTATATCCTCAAGGATCTTAGCTACGCGCTGCGCCTCGCGGAGGAGAGCGGCCTCGACCTTGCCAGCGCGAAGACCACGCAGCGTCTGCTCGAGCAGACCCGGGACATGGGCTACGGGGACCGCTACTACACGGCCGTCATCAAGGCGATCGAAGGCGAATAGACGGCGCTCGCATCCGAGCGCTACGCTGAGCCTCTAACACGCAACGGAGAACAAGAATGTCAGAGAGCGAAACGCTGAAGAAGGGCCGCCAGATCCGCGGCGAGTTGATGGGAGAGACCCTCGTCAACAAGATCGCGAACATCTACGACGACCCGATCATGAAGAAGTTCGGGGACTATGCGAGCGAGGCGGTGTTCGGGCTCCTCTGGACCCGCCCCGGTCTCGACCTCAAGACCCGCGCGCTCATCTGCGTGGTCTCGGACACCGCCACCGGCCGCTGGCCGGAGCTGGCGCTGCATCTGCGCATGGCGCGGCGTCAGGGCTGGACCGAAGACGAGCTCTCCGAGGTTCTCCTGCACCTTTCCGGCTACATCGGCGTCCCGCTCGTCCGCGAGGCAATGATCACGGCGAAGGAAGTCTTCGCCGAGATGCGCAACGAGGAATAGCGAAGGCAGCCGCATCAGGACCCTGCGGAAGCGACGGCCGCCGGGAGGGACGAGGCCTCGTTCTTTGTGGTCGCCTGCGGCAGCACGACCTCGAAACGAGCTCCCTTCCCCACCCCCGGCCGAAGCTCTATACGGCCACGATGGGCTTCGACGATCTGCCTGCAGATCGCGAGGCCAAGGCCGCTGCCTTCGCGTTCGCCGCCCCGCCGCGGGAGCTTTCTGAACAGCACGGTCTGATCGGCGGCGGGAACGCCCGGCCCATTGTCCGAAACCGACAGCACGACCTCCCTGCCGGACACCTCCGCCGACACGCGCACTTCGGGCTCTCTCGCATCGTTAAACTTGATCGCGTTGTGGATCAGGTTGATCAGCACCTGTTTCAGCCGATCGGCATCCGCGATCACTTCCGGCAGCTTTGCCGGAACCGCATCTTCCAACGTCACTCCGCGCTGGTGCGCGAAGCCGGCCATCGCCGCCACCGACTCGTGAAGGGTCGTGGCCGGATCGAGCCGGACGAGCCGCAAGTCCAAATCCCCGGCATCCATTCGGTTGAGGTCAAGAATCTCGTCCAGCAGGCGTGTCAGCCGTAGCGATTCCTGGTGGATGATGCCGACGAAGCGCTCCCGATCCTCCTGCGTCAGCCCCTCCTCCTCCAGCAGCACCTCTGCGAACGAGCGGATCGAAGTCATCGGTGTCCGGAGTTCATGGCTGACCCGGTTCAGGAAGTCGTCTTTCATCGTGTCGATTTGCTTGAGCTGAGTGTTGGCGCGCCGCAGCTGTTCGGCCGTCGCCTCCAGCTCGGCCGACTTCTGCTCGAGCTGGCGGCCATACTCGATCGCCTGCTGCGTCTCGTCGAGGATGGTGATGACTTCGTCGAGGCTGATCGTCTCGCCACCGGCGATCCGTAGAACGAGCACGCGCGCGGAGGCTGCGCCGATCGAGCCAGCCAGCTGTCGTTCGACGAATGAGATCAAGGCAGCGTCGGCGACCAGCTCGCGCACGTCACGACCCATGCTCCGCGCATAATCACGAAACGCCCGGTAGGCATGGTCGCGACCGATGATCCGCCGCGCGAGCGCCATCAGGTCCTCGACAGCGGTGTCTCCAGACCAGGCGCGCGACGCGTCCGCGAAGGGCCGGCGGCGGAAGGCGTCAACGAACAGAGAGCCCTGCAACTGCTCCAGCGGCTTCAGGGTCGAGACCAACGACACCGCGACATACGCGACCACGTTCGCCGTCAGGGTCCAGAACAGGGCATGGACGAGCGGATCCCACCGGTCGAGATGGAATAGCGCTTCCGGCCGCAGGAAACCGAGGCCAAACGGCCCTTCCGTGAGCAATCCGGTCGCCGCGCCGCCGACCCGAACGATGCTGGGAAGCAGCAGCGTGTAGGTCCACACCACGAACCCGGCGATCAACCCCGCGGTGGCGCCGCGTTCGGTTCCTCCCCGCCAGTAGACGCCGCCGACCATCGCCGGGAGGAACTGCGCCGCACCGACGAAAGAAATGAGGCCAATCGCCGCCAGGGCGTCGGAGTGGGCGCTTACACGATAGTAGATGAAGCCCAGCGACAGGATCAGAACGATCGAGAGGCGCCGCACCGCGAGCAGCAGACCGGTCAGGTCGCTCATCTCGTGCAACCGCAGCCAAGGGCTGCGCAGCAGGAGCGGCATGACGATGTGGTTGGAGATCATGATCGACAGCGCGATGCAGGCAACGATCACCATCGAAGTCGCGGACGAGAACCCGCCGATGAAGGCCGCCAGTGCCAGCCACTCTTCGCCCACGCTCATGGGCACCGTCAGGACGAACAGGTCCGGGTTCGCACCATCGCCGACCAGGCCGAGGCCGGCGACGGCGATCGGCACCGTGAAAAGGCTCATCAGCAGCATGTACAGCGGGAATAGCCAACTCGCCGTCTTGAGGTGACGCTCGTCGGTAACCTCCACGATCGTCACCTGAAACTGCCGCGGCAGGCAGACGATCGCCGCCGCGGAGAGAAACAGCATGGCGGTCCACCGGGCCGGATCGCTGGCCTGGAAGGGGGGCGTTTCACGGAGCATCGGGTCGAGCCAGAGCGGCCCGGCATACTCCGCGCCCGTCGCCTTCAGCCCGAGCACGACGAAGAGGCCGACGGCGATGAACGCCGCAAGCTTCACCAGCGACTCGAAGGCGATGGCAGCAACCACCCCCGGATGGTGCTCGTCCGCGCCGATGTTGCGGGTGCCGAAGATGATCACGAATGCCGCCATCGAGGCCGCCACCCAGAACGCGGTGTCGTCGAAAAGCCCCTGCGCTTCCGCAGTCAGGACGGAACGCCCGATCGTCAACGTGTCGAGGCTCGTCGCCACCGCCTTGAGCTGCAGCGCGATGTAGGGAGTGGTCGACGCGACGGCGATCAAGGCCACGATCGCCGCGATCCGCGTGCTCTTTCCGTACCGCGAGGAGATGAAGTCGGCGATCGACGTGATGCGGTGCGTCTTCGAGATCCGGACCAGCTTGCGAAGCAGGAACCATGCACCGACGAAGACCAGGGTCGGGCCGAGATAGATGGTCGCGAACTCCGGCCCATTGCGCGCAGCCGATCCGACCGCCCCGAAGAAGGTCCACGACGTGCAATAGACGGTGAGCGACAGCGTGTAGACGATGGGCGAGCTGATGAGGCCCGCACGCCCTCGCGCCGCCATGCGATCCGTGACGAAGGCGAGGACGAAGAGCAGAGCCAGATAGCCCCCGGCGAGCGTGAGGACGAAGCCGGAGGTCAGCACCGACCTCTCCCTTCAGTCCGAGTCGCGCCGGCCGAGCCGCCGATCCGGTGGTCGGTCCACACCATCGAGCCGGTCGAGCCGCGAGTACACCACCCCTCCGGCGACGATGAGAGCCATCCAGCAGGTGAACACGTAGACGATGAACAGCGGCAAGCCGGAAAGCTCGGACCAGGCCTGGAGAATCACCACGAACGGCGGTGTCAGCAGGAATGCACCGATCCAGGGCAGAAGGAACGCTACCTCGGTGAGACGGCGCCCCCTCACCGGGCGTCTCCACGCTCCGGTTCCGGAGCACCGCCCGACAGCTCGCAGACGCGTTGCACTACGTCCCGGTTCGAGAACGGCTTCGTGATGAAGGCATCAGCGCCGAGGCTCTCCGCCCGCTGCCGGTCCACTTCCTGCCCCCGTGCCGTGAGGACGAGGATCGGAATGTCTTTCAGATCGGGAGTGCCCTTCACCGCTTGGAGAACCTCGAAGCCGTTCACAGTCGGCAGCATCACGTCCAGCACGACGAGGGCCGGACGGAGGTTCTGGATGCTCTGCAAGGCCGTCGCCCCGTCCTTGACGCTGACCACGGCAAAGCCTGCCCGCTCGACCAGAAAGGTCAGCGACTCGACGATGTTCGGCTCGTCTTCCGCGATCAGCACCAGTGGGCGCACTGACGTCCTCCCCCGCTCGCCGGCTTGACGCGGCATTCTGACGGGCCCCGATCTTAGGCTGATCCGGTACGGAGGAACAGCGCCACCTAGCTTCCCGGCAGGACCTGCGGAAAGGCACGTTGGGCACAATGCTCTCGTGGGCAGAGATGGCAATTGATGCCGGACTCCAGCGTCGGCGTGGCCGCTGCGGCATCCCCATAGACGGTCGACGAAGCATCCATGGCGTCACAGGCGATCATGATGCTGAACGTCTGGGAGACGGCACCGAATGAGCGCGGCGGCTTCAGTACGGCGCGGGCCACCAGAAGGAACTCGCGCCCGTCCGGCAGGCGCACGCGCTGGGCTAGAATCGTGCCGGGCGACTGGAAGCTTCGATAAACCGCCCAGAGAGGACAAACTCCGCCGAAACGAGGCAGCCGGAGGCCAGGCAGACCAAACCGCTTGGAAATGTTGCCTGCCGGGTCGACGCGCAGGAATGCGAACGGCACACCCTCGGCGCCCGGCCGCCGAAGCGTCACCAGGCGATGGCAAACCTGTTCGGTGCTGGCGTCGAACAGCGCGCAAAGCCGCTCGATATCGTAACGCCCTGCCTCAGCTGCCGACCGGAAGTGCTCGTATGGAAGCAGAAGCGCGCCGGCGCCGTAGTTGGAGAGAACCTCGCGCGCCCGCTCTCGGGCGGCGGCCGTCGTCAGCCGCGGATCTTCGGCGAACGCGGAGATGACGTCACCATGTTCCAGTGCGAACACCAGCCGGGCCAGTTCGAACCGCCGGCTCTCCGCAGCGAGGCCTATCGGCAGCCGCAGTTCACGGGCTACAGGGTCGAAGGTCGGACGCCACGGTGCAGCGTCGTCGATCGTCCCGATCCGGACGCCATGTCGCCCGACCAGGCGCTCGATCAGCATGCCTTCGTAGTCACTTCCGGTAGTCCGCAAACGCTCGCCGAAAGGTTCTGCCGCGTGCTCGAGCGCCGGAAAGTGGTGCGCGTGCCCGACGAGGAAGTCATCGACTTCTTCGGCCGGCGTCGAAGGTCGCAAGCTCTCGTCGAAATCGCTGAGCCGCTCGAACACCGATTTCGCCACGTCACCGAGCCGCGCGCCCTCCTCGGCGATCTGCTGAATGAAGCGGGTCCGCCGCTCCGGCTCCACGTCCTCGTGCTCCCGCAGGATCTCGGCGAACGAGCGGACGGTGGTGAGGCGGGTCAGGAGTTCGTGGCTCGCCTGGACGAGCGTGGCGTCATGTGCGAGGCGTTGCGACAACGTCTCGGCCAGCCTCGCAGCGGCGCTGTAGTGACGGCGCAGCCGGATCATGGCGCGCGCCCAGTCTGGCTGCCTCGCCACGATCTCCTGAGCGTCGGCTGGTTCGAGTGCAAGGCCCCCAAACACCGGGTCGGTTACGAACTCGGCGAGCTCTTCGACGAGGACCACCTCCTCCCGGCCCGTGAGTGCGCCGACTTCCGTCCCGAGCGCCTCCGCCAGCCGGCGGAGAAGGCTCCCGCCCACCTCGCGCTTTCCGTGCTCGATCAGGTTCAGGTAGCTCGCCGAGATGCCGACCCGGCTCGCCAGTCCCGCTTGGGTGACGCCGAGCGCACGGCGCCGCTGCCGCAGTCGCAAGCCGGCGGGCGGGGTTGGTCGGCGGCCGGTTCGTCGAACGATTGACAAGCTTTACACGTCCAAAGGGTTTTCAGCTAATTCTTCACAGAAATATCACTGAAATCCAATAGCTTATAGTCAGCCACACCTGAGAAATTTACTCTGAACCCCCTTCGTCTCCTTTCGGCGTCGGTGCGGGGGCAGATGCCGGAGCGGAAAACAAGAAACCCCCGGGAGGACAGCCAGATGAAGATCACCGAAAAGGGAATCAGCCGTCGCGGCATTTTGCGAGCTGGGGCAGCCGGGTCCATCGCCCTCGCCGCCCCGATGCATTTCATCCGCAACGCCTGGGCACAGAAGGCGATCGGCAACTTTCCTGCCCGTACCGAGGGATCGACGGTGAAGTTCGGTTTCATCGTCCCCCAGACCGGCGCGTACGCGGACGAAGGCGCCGACGAATTGCGCGCCTACCAACTCGCCGTGAAGCACCTCAACGAGGGCGGCGGCATGCTGGAGACGATCAAGCCGCTGAGCCTCAAGGGCAACGGCGTGCTCGGGAAGAAGATCGAGTATGTCTCCGGAGACACCCAGACCAACCCAGATGCCGCGCGTCAGGCGGCCCAGCGTGCGATCGAACGTGACGGGGTCATCATGTTCTCCGGTGGTTCGTCTTCTGCCGTGGCCGTGGCGCAGCAGTATCTCGCCCAGGAAAAGGGCGTCATCTTCATGGATGCGCTGACGCATTCGAACGACACCACCGGCAAGGACCGGCGCCGCTACGGCTTCCGGCATTTCTTCAACGCCTACATGTCCGGCATCGCCCTCGGACCGATCATCGCCGAGCGTTACGGCAAGGACCGGCGCGCCTATCATCTCACCGCCGATTACACCTGGGGACACACGCAGTACGAATCGATCAAGGAGGCGACCGAGAAGCAGGGCTGGACCACCGTCAACAACATCATGACGCCGCTGGGCGCCACCGACTTCTCGCAGTTCCTCACCGCCGCGATCAATTCGGACGCCGACGTGCTGATCCTGAACCACTACGGCAAGGACATGATCAATTCGCTGACGCAGGCGGTGCAGTTCGGCATGCGTGACATGCAGAAGAACGGCAAGCAGATCGAGGTAGTCGTGCCACTCTATTCGGAGCTGATGGCGCAGGGTGCCGGCGACAATATCGAAGGCGTTCTCGGGACGGCCAACTTCAATGAGAAGCTGGACGATCCCGGTTCGCAGGTCTTCATCAAGGCCTTCATGGAGGAACATGGCCGCCCGCCCTCCCAGGCCGCCCATACGGCCTATGTGCAGACGCTCCTCTATGCGAACGCCGTGGAGCAGTCCGGCACCTTCTATCCGCCGGAAGTGATCAAGGCACTGGAAGGCCTCGAAGTCGACGGCATCGGGCCGGGAACCGCTCTCTATCGCGCCGAAGATCATCAATGCTTCCACGATATTCTCGTGGTGGAAGGCAAGGCCCCTTCGGCACGGCAAGACGAGTACGACCTGCTCGAGATCGTCAAGCATGTGCCGCGCGAGGAGGTGACCTATCCGGAGGACCTGCCCGCATTCGGGGGCCCGGAGGCGGATCTCGGTCCCTACGAGCCGACTGCCTGACATCATTGGGCGGAGCGTGCAATGCCGCGCTCCACCCGCTTGTCAATGATCGTCGCGGGGGCAGGATGACCATAAACAGCATCTTCCTGATGATGCTGACCGGGCTGCAGCTCGGCGCGATCTATGCGCTGATTGCGCTCGGCCTCACCCTCATCTTCGGCACGCTCGGTGTCGTGAACTTCGCCCATGGCGCGCTCTATCTGATCGCCGCCTATTTTGCGGTCTTCCTCGCCGGCAGTGTGGGGTTCGGCTGGGCCATCCTCCTCGTGCCCATCATCCTCTTCCTGATCGGGCTCGCGCTGGAACGCGGCCTGATCCAGTTCTTCTATTCCCGACCTCATACGGACCAGATCCTAGTCACGTTCGGCGTCGCCATCGTCGTCGAGGAGGCGCTGAAGTGGATGTTCGGCGCCAACAACATTCCCTTCGCACTACCGAGCTGGGGTGCAGGACAGGTCCTCTTCTATGGCGCCGGGGCGGTCGTGCCGGACGCGATTCCCGGCATTCGCATACCCATGCCCTTCCTTGAGGGCTTCTCGTTCTTCCCGGCGTGGCGCCTCCTGCTGATCATCGTGACCGCGGTGACGATCCTCGCCATTTTCGCTTTGCTGCAGTTCACCCGCTTCGGGCTCGTGGTCCGAGCGGGAATGCGTGACGCCGAGATCGTCCGCTTTCTCGGCGTCAACATCTCGGCGCGCTTCTCGATCGTGTTCGGCATCGGCGCCCTGATCGCCGGCATCGCCGGCGTCTTCGGCGGACCGATAACCCAGGTCTCGCCGACCGTCGGCATGGCGCTGCTTGTACCGTCGTTCCTGGTTGTCGTGATCGGAGGCATGGGCTCCATGATCGGCGCCCTGATAGCCGCGCTCATGCTCGGCATGGCACTCAGCTTCACGACCGGTTTCGCCGCTGCGATAGGCGACCCGACAATGAAGACCGTGCTGACGGCACTGCAGCAGATCGTGGTCTATCTCGTCGCCGTCGTCGTGCTTCTGATCCGCCCGCGTGGTCTGTTCGGCACGAAGGGGGTGTTCGAATGAGCGATGCGGCAGAAACCACTCTCGCTGCGCCCGTCGTGGGGAATCGGTCGAAGGGGCTGCAAGTGCGGCTACGCCGGGGCGACTTCATCATGCTCGCCGTGTTCGTGGTGGCGGTCCTGACGATGCCGTGGTGGCTGGTCTGGATCGCGGGCTACGAGGCGCTGGCCACCAAAATCGTCATCTGGGCGATATTCGCGCTCGGCTTCGACATCCTGCTGGGCTTCACCGGTTACCTCTCGTTCGGTCACGCAGCCTTCTTCGGCTCCGCCGCCTACATCACCGGCCTTTCGCTGAAGCATCTCGGTCCGGACATCATCCCGGCGATGGCCCTTTCGTTCGCCTGCCTGCTCGTGATCTCGTTCCTGCTGGGTGTTGTCACTCTGCGCCGCACCGGCATCTACTTCTCGATCCTCACCCTGGCATTCGCCGAAATGGCGCACGCGCTAGTGCTTTCGTCGACCCTGCAGCAGTGGACCGGAGGCGACAACGGGCTGACGGGCCTCCCATCCCCGACACTGCTCGGAATGCGGATGCATGGCCTGACGATGTTCTACTTCGCGGCGGCAATCCTGATCGTCGCCTTCTTCATCGCACTCATCATCCGCCGCTCGCCCTTCGGATTGATCCTGCGGTCGGTGAAGGAAAATCCGATGCGGCTCGAATACACGGGCGTGAACGTGTTCGCCTACAAGATCGCCGGCTTCGTCATCAGCGCGATTTACGCAGGCGTCGCCGGCTCTCTGATGGTGATCTACGAGCCCTACGTCGCGACGAAGTACATCCACTGGTCGACCTCCGGCGAAGTGGTGATCATGTCGGTGATCGGCGGAGTCGGCACGCTCATCGGGCCGATGATCGGTGCCACGTTCATGCTCTATTTCGAGAACGTGGTGCAGGCCTTCATCGGCGAACAGTGGAAGCTCGTCCTCGGCATCATCTTCGTGGCGATCGTCATCTTCCTGCCCGGCGGCTTCGCCGATCTCGGTCGGCGCCTGGGCCGTACCTTGGGCCACAAGGTTCGCGCCAGGCGACACAACGTTCCCGACATGGCTCCCGCTGCGGACGAGGACCGACGGCGGCGGCGAATCGATCGCGAGCAACAGGAATAGGGCCGCGGAGATCCGACATGCCAAGCTCGAAAATCCTCGAGATCCGCGGCGTCTCCAAGAACTTCGGCGGCCTCCGCGCCCTCAACGACGTGAACCTGAGCGTCGAGGAAGGCTCTATTCACGCCATCATCGGTCCGAACGGCGCCGGAAAATCGACGCTTCTGAATGTCCTGATCGGCCTCGTGCAGGCTGACCATGGTGCCATCTTCTATGCTGGCGAAGAATTGAAAGGCCTCTCCCCGCACACGATCATCCAGAAGGGCATCGCCCGCGTCTTTCAGACGCCGCAGATATTTCCCGGTCTGTCGCTGGTCGAGAACGTGGCGATCGCCGCGCTCGCGCGCCGCGACGGGCAGTTCGGGCTTCGCGTGCTCGAGTCGCTCGGCCCGGGCCACCCGATCATGGACGAAGCGGCCGAGCATCTGCGGGAGGTCGGCCTCGCTGACTGGCTGGATTACGAAGCCCAGCATCTCTCCCGAGGCGACAAGCGCCGTCTGGAACTGGCACTTTGCCTCGCTGCCCGTCCACGACTGCTGCTTCTCGACGAGCCGACGGCAGGTATGTCGCGTCACGACACCAACCGCACCATCGATCTCCTGAAGCATCTCTCCCGCAAGGGCATGACGAAGATCGTGATCGAGCACGACATGCACGTCGTCTTCTCGCTCTCTGACAGGATCTCGGTCCTCGCTCAGGGAACGGTGATCGCCGAGGGGCGGCCGGAAGAGGTCCGCGCCAATCCGCGCGTTCAGGAAGCCTACCTCGGTGGAGCGCACCGGCAATGACGCAGCCAGCTGCCGCCCCGATGACCGGAGCCGACCAAGCTGCCCCGTTCTTCGTGTGCCGCAATGTTCACGCCTACTACGGCGAGAGCTATATCGTGCAGGGCGTCGACTTCGCGATCCGAGAGAAGCAGATCGTCGCCCTGCTCGGACGTAACGGCGCCGGCAAGACATCCACCCTGCGCACCATCGCACGCGCGGCGCATCCGGCCCTGCGGCAGGGGGAGATCATCCTCGCCGGTCAGCCACTCCACCGCATGCAGGCGCATCGCGCCGCGCGCGCCGGCGTGCAACTCGTTCCGGAGGACCGGCGGATCATCCCCGGCATCTCGGTCGAGGAAAATCTTATCGTGGCACAGGTGGCGGAGCGTCCGGGCTGGCCGATCGAGCAGATATACGAGCACTTCCCGCGGCTTGCCGAGCGTCGCCGGCAGGAAGCGACCACGATGTCGGGGGGTGAGCAACAGATGCTCGCGGTTGCCCGTGCGCTCGCCCGCGACGTGAAGCTTCTTCTCCTGGACGAACCTTATGAGGGGCTGGCCCCTCAGATCGTGCGGGAGATAGAGTCGATCCTGGAGGAGGTGAAGCGGCTCGGCATCACCACGATCATCGTCGAGCAGAACGCCCTGGCCGCACTGGAGCTCGCCGACAGTGCGGTCATTCTAGACATGGGCACCGTCGCCTACACGGGCGGCGCCCGGGAGGTGCTGGAGAACGCAGATCTGCGTCGGCAGTATCTCGCGATCTGACCGCTCCTATTCCTGCACGTGCACGACCTCGTAGAGATTCAGCTCGATCTCGTCCGATGCCTTGCCGACGAGCGGCCACTTCGCCCGGAACTCCGGCGTGTGGTGGGCGGCAACTAGAGACTCCCGGTCCGCCCACTGCACGTAGTTGACGATGCGCTTGCCGTCGACACTGCAGTGCAGGCTGATCGAGATGAAGCCGGGCTGTGTCGACATGAAGCGCGCCCGTTCCTCCATCAGCTCGAGCAGCTCTTCCTGCCGGCCGTCGTCCGTTTCTGCGGTGGTGATTTGAGTCACATGACCGGCTTTGGGTTCGATCTTCGGCATCTGATTCTCCCTCGCTTGACAGGTCTGTCGGCTTTATTCGGCGGGAAGCGACTTCTTCTCCAGCGGCGATACGGCCGGCCCGTGGATCACGCTGCCGTCCAGACCGAAACGTGACCCGTGGCAGGAGCAGTCCCAGGTGCGATCGACCCCGTTCCAGCCAACGACACAACCCAGATGCGTGCAGATTGCCGAAACGGCATGCAACCTGCCTTCGGTATCCCGATGCACGGCGACCTGCTTGCCATCCAGTTCGATGATAGCCCCCTCCCCCGGACCTATGGCGCCAGACGCGTCGGGACGCCTTTTCAGGATGCGCTCGCTCATGAGATGCTGTGCGGCGTGCATGTTCTCCTTGAGGAAGGAAGGCCCACCGGCCACGGGTTTCGCGCGACCCGCATTGAAGAGCTCGGCCCAAGGGTTCGTCTGGCCGGCAATCAGATCGGCCAGAAGTATCCCGGCCACTGTGCCTCCGGTAATTCCCCAGGCATTGAAGCCGGTCGCGACGAATTGGTGCCCGCTCCCCGGGCTGCGGCCGATGAACGGCACTCCGTCCATCGCGTCGAAGTCTTCGTTCGTCCAGCGGTACTCCGTCGCCGTCACGCCGAACGCATCCTGCAGGAAGCGGTCGAGATCCGCGAATGCCCGTGACTGTTCGTCTGTGTGCCCCGGCTTGTAACTGTCGCCCGCGGCGATGACGTAGTTCTGGCCGCCGTGCCGAGCGAACCGTACCGAGTGACTCGGTAAACCCGCACTGATGAACATGCCGTCGAGGATGCGGTCGGCGTTCACCCTCGCCGCGATGACCGGATGCGCGTATGGGAAGGCCTTGGCAAAGAACAGGCCGATCTTACCGATCGGTATATGAGTGGCGACGATGACGTCTTTGGCAGTCACCGTCGCTCCCGCCTCCGTCCGCACGACACAGGGCTCGTCGTCCTCGATGGCGGTCACACGGGTGTGCTCGAAGATCCTTCCGGCACTCGCCACCGAGCGAGCGAGACCGAGCGTGTAGTCGTACGGCTGGAACTGCGCCTGCCCGTCGAAGCGGATGCCACCCGCGGTCGCGAAGGGCAGCGGCAGTTGATCCACGTATGCGGCGGGAAGGCCGAGCCGTAGTGCCGCCTCTACCTCCCGCTGGATCTGTGGAAGCTCGGCGGGCGTTGCCGCATACACATAAGCTGAAGCCCGGGCGAGATCGCAATCGAGGTCGAGTTCTGCGACGAACTCTTCGATCCGCCCGATCGCCTGCTCGTTCGCTTCGCCGTAGATCCGCGCCCCATCTTCTCCGAAGTCGCGGATCAGGCGGTCGTAAATCAGCCCGTGCTGCGACGTCACCTTCGCGGTGGATCGCCCGGTGACCTGCTGTCCGACCCGCCGCGCCTCCAGAACGGCTACGCTCCGCCCCGCGCGTCTCAGCATCTCTGCCGCGGTGAGACCGACGATGCCGCCCCCCACGATCGCCACATCGACCTGGAGGTCGGAGCGAAGGGCCGGATATGTCGGCGGCGTCTCCTTGGCCGTCGCGGTCCAGAACGAGCGAAACTCCTGAATCGCCGTATCCATCCCGCTCTCCATCGCTATTGGAATGCCACGGCAACAGTCGGATGCCTTATCCGTTCCTGGAGAAGCGGCTCTCGGCGGACAACTGGGCTTTCGGTGTGATGTCGGTCACATGACCGGCTCCTGAGGTGGCGATTGAAGAATTAAACCTCCTCCGAGGCGTTCGCGGTCGCCTCGATAAAGATTATATTTGAATAAAATGTTTATGCTTTGGGATGGGGGGCGCATGTTCAGGAAATCGCCATTCGGGGACTCGTTCGAGCTCGGCCTGTCGTGGTCTGTCGCGTCGGATGATCCGGAGCACCGATCGGTACTCGCCGGCGACCACGAACACGAGGAGATGGGCGAAGCCACCTCCGCCGGCGCGCGCGTCCTCGACGGTCGAGCGAGCGCATTTGCCCTGAGCTTCGGTACGGATCTCGGCTCACGCGCAACGATCAATTCTACGTTGCCCCTATACAGCTCCGCCTCCGCGGCCCCCTCGACGGACGGCTTCGCTGCGAGAACTTTAAGTCCGTCCCACGCTGCGATGAACAGCCAGAATTCGCTGGCCACGGTGGTCGCGGCAACGCAGTTCGGCAACAATTATGTCGACGGCATCTTATGGGGCACCAAGTGGACTGGCAGCCTGACCTATAGTTTTGCCGACAGCGTCGCCGATTTCGGCTCCCCCTACCCGCATACGATCGGTGGACTGCAGCAGGTCACGGCCCTGCAGCAAGCGGCCGCCCGCGCGATCTTCGGCGGCGCCTCCGCGCCCCCGAATTCGCCGTTCTCCTACGGCTCGTATTCGGATGTCTCCAACCTGCAGATCTCTCTGGCGGTCGACCCATTCGGGCATTCCGACCTGGTGATCGCCGAAGCCGACACGATGAACGGCCAGAACATTCCGACCGCCCGCGTTGTCGAGTTTCCCGACCTCGACCAGAGATTATCGGGCGGCGACGTGCTGTTCGGCAACGACAACAACGGCATTTACCGCACGCCGCTGCCCGGCAACTTCGCGTGGCAGACCCACATCCATGAATTCGGGCATGCCCTCGGCCTCTCTCACGCTCACAGCCCGGACGGCACTTTCGCCAGAGTGATTCCCGCGGACCGGCTGGCCGAGGAGTTCTCGGTCATGAGCTATGCGACCGTGCCGAACGACTTCATCAATGGATACAACAACGAGCAGTTCGGCTATCCGCAGACGCTGATGCAGATGGACATCCTCGCGATCCAGCATCTCTATGGGCCGAACTACTCCACCAATGCCGGCAACACCGTCTATTCCTGGTCACCGACGACCGGCGAGATGTTCGTCAACGGCGTCGGACAGGGGAAGCCGGGCGGCGGCCATCCGGACGCAAACAAGATCTTCCTGACCATCTGGGACGGCGGCGGCAACGACACCTACGATGCCTCCAACTATACCACGAACATGCATCTGGACCTCACGCCGGGCTGGTGGTCGCGGGTCAGCGATGCGCAGACGGCCGTCAAGGGCCTGCGAGACCAGATCGTGGGCCAGCAGCCCTTCGAAGCTCATCTCGCCAGCGGCAATATCTACAATGCCTACATGTTCAACGGCGATCAGCGATCGTTGATCGAGAACGCGTACGGCGGCTCGGGCAACGACTGGGTCGAAGGAAACATCGCCAACAACGTGCTGCGCGGGAACGCCGGACACGACACGCTCAATGGGCGCGAAGGCAACGATACCCTGTACGGCAGCGCCGGGAACGATACGCTCTTCGGCGACGGCCGCGAAGGTGGGCCGGCCTACAATGGACCGGCCGCGATAAGCCTTCCATTCTTCACGGGGAACAACACGATCCAGTCCGCGTTCGACCTCACCTCCTCGGTCGGAAGGGCGGAGACCCCGTTCGTTCGCGACAGCGCCACCAACCCGCGGGTTAGCGTGCTGGTGGACGGAGACGGCAATGGGCAGGACTTCTTCAAAATCTTCGTGCCGGGGCCGGGCCTCATCGTTCTCGACATCGACCTGACTCTGAACTTCAACGCATATATGGGCCTGTTCCACGCGAACGGAGCTCTTCTCTCGGCGAGCGACAATTCCGGCGTCGACCCGGGTTCATCCCAGCACCTGAACAACAATGGCAATCTCGGCTCGGAAGACCCGCACATCGTCTACAACGTGACCGAGCCGGGCTACTACTACATCGTCATCGATCACGCTCTCGGGTACGGCATCTACAACGGTGCCAGATACACTCTGTCCATAACCCTGCCGAACTACGACGAGACGCCGGCGTCGCAAGGGAATGACCTGCTCCTGGGTGGTGCCGGCAACGACTTGCTTTTCGGACAGGGCGGGATCGACACGCTGGAGGGCGGGGTCGGGGCCGACACGCTGGATGGTGGCAGCGGGTTCGACGTCGCGTCGTATGCAGGCTCGTCCGCGGCGGTGGACGTGCGCCTGAACAACGGCACGGCTACCGGCGGAGACGCGTCCGGCGACGTTCTGTCGAACATCGAGGGACTGATCGGTTCCGACTTCGCGGACATTCTGAAGGGCGACGGTGGTGCTAACCTGCTCAATGGCGGGGCCGGCGACGACAACTTGAGTGCCGGTGGCGGCGACGACACGCTGGAGGGCGGTGCCGGTGCGGACACGCTGAACGGCGGC
>JAJUGE010000001.1 GCA_029268305.1 Alphaproteobacteria bacterium | reverse complement strand
GGCGCCGCCGCCACCGAGGACAACCATGCGTCAAGGCCAAGATCGACCGCCGATCCGGGGAGCTGCGGGATATCGCTGTATGACGAAATCAACCTGCTCATGAGATTCCTCCACGATGTTTCGAGCCGTGGCTCAAGCCCCGGCCCCGGAGCAGCAAAACTGCGCCAAATTCCATCTATCTCGGTTCGGATTCCGGACGGTG
Organism: Alphaproteobacteria bacterium; assembly: GCA_029268305.1. GTDB lineage: Bacteria > Pseudomonadota > Alphaproteobacteria > JAJUGE01 > JAJUGE01 > JAJUGE01. Next base: position 167,349 of record JAJUGE010000001.1, on the reverse strand, counting down.
TGATCTTTCGCACACGGTTTGCTTCGCCGTATGGAAAGGAGAGAAGTTGTGATCGACGTCACGGCCCCCAGCGCAAGAAGCGCCGAGCCATTTTTGTCAATCGCGTGGAAATCGCTGCATACTGCGAACGGAGCAACGACTACCGAATTTCAGATTACTTCTTTGGGCTGAGCGGATCCAAAGATAGCTTCCCAGTCACGATAGAGGCCTCTCGGTAGCCGCGGAGCGGGCGATGCCCGGGCGAAGGAGCATCAGACATTTGCTTCAGGAGTTTCGAGAATGATACGGACAGCAGCTTGTCTCCTTACATTCACCTTGGCGGCGGCCTGCGTCACCGCTTCACCGCCGACAGGCGACTCGCAGGAGGTACGAACCGTGCAGCGCTCCACCCAACCTTCACCAGATCAGACCGGCGGCCCCATGGCCCCGGAGCCAGACTATCGGCGGGTTACCGAAAAGGAGTTCGAGGCGGCCGTGGCGGAAGGCAGCCCGGAAGCCCTGGTACGCTTTATCGCCCGCCATCCGGAAGATCCGCTGGCAGATCAAGCCAGGTCGCGCCTCTATGCCGACCGGGGCAGATCCGGCTCCCAATGGCGCACTTCGAACAAGTCAGGCCCGGATGCGACGATCTATGCCGCTTTCTATCAGGCGGTGCGTCGGGACACGGCGGACGCCTACGACGGCTTCATCGCGCGGTACAAGCCACATCCCCTGGTCGAGGAAGCGCAGAGGCTGAAACAGTCACTGGAGAGTCCTCGCTAAAGGCGAGCGATGAGGTAATAGAGAACCCGCCATTTCGGCCAGCTCGCCTCCCTCCCTTACGAGTTGGCTTTGGTCAGGGACGCAGGGGGAACGAAATAGCGCGGGAATGGCCCGATCGCGTGCATGTCGACCTCGACCAGCGCCGGCCCCTCGGCCGCAACGGCGGCGCTGATCACATCCTTCACCTGATCGGCTCGAGAGATGCGGCCGAAGTGCATCCCGGACAGCTTGGCCAAGCCTTCCAGATCGGGATTCTGTAGGTCGGCATTGTAGTGCCGCCCTTCGTGGAAGGTGTCCTGGATGTGTTTGATCACGCCGTAACCGCCGTCGTTCATGACGACGAACGCAATGTCCAGCTTCTCCTGCACCGCGGCGTAGAGTTCCGCGATGTTCAAGAAGAAGCCCCCGTCGCCGGTGAGGCAGACGGTCTTCCGCCCCGGATTGGCGGCCGCAGCGCCGACAGCCAGACCGACGGCAAGCCCGATCCCGGCGCCGACGGGATAGACACTGTCCCGAGGTCCGTAGACCGGGAACAGCCGGTTGCCCCAAGTAGTGTTCGACAACGTGACGTCGCGTACCCAGAGCGCATCCCGCGGCATGGCCTCGCGGAACTGCTCGGGAAATGTCTTGTAAGGGCCGAGCGTCTCGCGGAAGGCGGCTCGGGTCTCTCGTCCCAGCCGCGCGATCTCTTCGCGGTAGCCTGCCTCGACTTGCAAGCGACCTTCGAGCCGGTCGGCGAGTTCGTCGAGCACCGAGGCGCTGTCGCCCTGGACGAAAAGGTCGGAGCCATAGGTTCGGCCGAGCGCCGCCGGGTCGACATCGATCTGCGCGCGCCGCTCGGGCAGCTTCAGGTCGAACTCGCGCGTCTCGTGGCCGCGCAGACGGGATCCCGCGACGATCATCAGATCGACGGTCGCATAGAATGCTTCCACCTCCGGCGTGGCGTTGAATGCGCCGAGCGTCATCGGATGATCCTCAGGCAGCACGCCACGGCCGGCCGCACTCGTGACGATGGCCACACCCATGTCGGCCAGCCGCGCGACCGCCTTTCCGGCGTGGCGCGCCCCGTTGCCGCACCACAGCATCGGCCGCTTCGCCTTGGCCACCATGGCCGCCAATAGTTCGACCGCGCCGGGGTCGGCGGGCAAGGGCGGCGGCGGTGCGACGCGCAGGGCGTCCAGCAACTCCGGCCGATCGATCATTCGGCGTTGAATATCGATCGGGATCTCGACGCTGACCGGTCCGGCCGGGGGCGTCAGCGCCTCGGTCGCGGCCCGCAGCAGGATGCCCAGCGCACCCTCGGCACTCTCGATCCGATACGCTGCCTTGGACACGGATCTGAGCATTCCGAGCTGGTCGGGCACGTCATGGACCGTGCCCCGCCCCTTGTCCAGATGGGCGGTCACGGTCTGGCCGGTGATGTGGAGCACCGGAGAGCCGGCAAAGCGTGCTTCGACCAGAGCACCGCAGGCGTTCGCCGCCCCCGGACCGGTGCTGGTGAAGAGGACGCCGAGCTGTCCGCGGGTACGTGCGTAGGCGTCGGCCATGCTGCCGGCGCCGGCCTCGCCGCGTCCCATGACGAACTGGATGGCGTTGCGGCGTCCGATCGCGTCCAGCATCGGGATGTTATGCACCGAAGTGACGCCGAACGCCGTGTCGACCTCGCAGCGCTGGAGAAACTCGGCCACGACGTCCGCCACCATCATCTTGTCGGCCATAGCTATTCCTTTCGCCGGACTGCGCTTCCACCTGTCTGCCGTGAATTCAACCCTGCCGCATCAGGCCTGTCCATGGCTTCCTCGCCGGATCACTCCCAGAAGCAAGCCGACCACGAAACCGCCGATGTGCGCCTGCCAGGCGATCGCCCCGCCGCCGCTGAGCATTTCGCCGAGACCGAGCGCACCGAAGACGAGGTTGAGGCCCATGATGACGACGATGAAGGAGAGCGCATTTCGACGCCTCTGGGCGACCGGGCCGGCGAAGAGAAAGGGAATCGCCGCTCCGATCATCCCGTAGACGGCGCCGGAGGCACCGATCATCACCACCAGGGCAGGTCCGACGGCGAGTGCCTGGGCCAATGCGCCGCCCGCCGCCGCCAGGGCGAAAAGCAGGAGGAACCAGCTCGTTCCCATCGCTCGCTCGACGAGGCTGCCGAAGGCGAGCAAGAGCCCTCCGTTCAGAAACAGGTGCAGCAGATCGGCATGCAGGAACGCATGCGTGACCAGGCTGCAGATCGAGAGCAGATCGAGCTGAGCGTCGCCCTGAAACTGCGCCCAGAAATACGCTGGCACGAACGCGAACCACTCGAGCAATCCATACCGCCACGTCGCTGGCAGGATGTTGAACAGCGCGTGGCAAACCACCAGGACGACGGTCGTCCACATGACCCCCGGTGGTGCGTTGAACACCGGCTGTCTCGGCGGACGTGGCGGTAGACCGCCCTGGTGTGGCATCGGACTGGGTGTCATGAAGAGCTCGTTCTGTGGAGACGGTCAACGGAGAACGCCGGCCGGGTCGGCACGCTTCAGATAGCGCCGCCCGGCCTATCGGGAAAGCTGGACCGGAGAAGTTACGGGCCGAACAGCACCGCCGGCAGCCAGAGCGCGATCGGCGGATAGAAGAACACGATCAGCAGCCCGATCACCTGTAGCAGCATGAAATCGACCATGCCGCGGTAGATCCAGCTCAGCTCCCATTTCGGCGCCACCGCCTTCAGGTAATAGGCCGCCATCGCCACCGGAGGAGAGAGGAAGGCAGTCTGCAGGTTCACCGCGATCAGGGTGCTGAACCAGAGGAGATCGATCTGAAGCGCCTCGACGACGGGGAGGAAGATCGGCAGGAAGATGAAGACGATGGCCGGCCATTCGAGCGGCCAGCCGAGCAGGAAGATGACGACCATAAGCAATGCCAGCATCGTCGTCGGCCCGAGATCCAGCGCCAGCATCGTCTCCGCGATCATGGTGCTGGTGCCGAGCCTGGTGAAAACGGCACCGTAAATGTTCGAGGCGACCGCGAGGAACAGCACGAGGCTCGAGGTCTCCAACGTTCTCAGGCAGGCTTCGCGGATGGCGCTCCAGCGGAACCGTCCATACCCGATCATCAGCACGAGCGCGCCGCTCGCGCCCATTGCAGCCGCTTCGGTCGGCGTGGCGAGGCCGAAGATGATGCTTCCCAGTGCAGCGAACATGATCGTCGCGAGGGGCACGATGCCGCGGAGGAATTCGACGATCATCTGCCGAACCGATGTCGCCCACTGCTCGCGCGGCAGCGGCGGGCCGAGATCGGGGTTCAGGTATGACCGGATCAGCGCATAGGCGATGTACAGGAAGGCGAGCATGACGCCGGGGACCAGGGCGGCGGCGAACAGCTTGATGATCGACACGCCGACCACCGGCCCCATGACCACCAGCATCACGCTCGGCGGGATCAGGATGCCGAGCGTCCCGCCCGCAGCGATGGTGCCGGCAGACAGCTTCGGGTCGTAGCCAGCACGGATCATCGCGGGCGCGGCCATCATCCCCATGACGGTGACCGATGCGCCGATGATGCCGGTGGCAGTGGCGAACAGCGTCGCAGTTAGCAGTACGCCCAGATAGAGGGATCCTCGCACCGGAGCCAGGATCAGCTGAAACGCCCTGAAAAGGCGCTCCATCAGTCCCGCCTGCTCGAGCACGTAGCCCATGAAGACGAAGAGCGGCACGGCGGCCAACGTCTCCTCCTTCATCAGGCCGATCGTCTGGAAGACCATCAGGTAGAAGACGGTATCTCCGAACCCGATGTAGCCGAACACGATCGAGAGGACGATCAGCGTGAAGGCGATGGGGAAGCCGGCGAAGATCCCGAGGATCAACCCGACCAGCAGGATGATGCCGAGATATTCCGCGCTCATAGCGGCCGCCCGTGTACGGCTGCCCAGGCGCTTTTCAGAAACTCGGAAATTCCCTGCACGAGAAGCAGGATGGCGGCGAGCGGGATTACCGATTTGAACGGATAGATCGGTGGCCGCCAGGGGCTGGCGTCCGATACTTCGCGGATGTCCCAGGACTGGAGCGCCTCCTGCAGCCCCATCCAGAAGAAGAGGATCATGCCGGGAAAGAAGAAGAAGAGGTAGAGCGTGGCGTCGACGAGGCCCCGGGTCCGGAAGCTCCAGTTCTGATAGAAAATGTCCGTCCGGATATGGGCGCCACGGTAGAGGGCGTAGGCCGCACCCAACATGAAGTGCGTGCCGTAGATCATGTAGGTGACGTCGTAGGCCCACAGGGTCGGGGCGTGGAATGCGTAGCGTGCGATCACCTCATAGGTGAGCGCAGCCACCAGCGGCAGTGCGAGCCAGCAGAACAGCAGTCCGCAAAGCTCTGCGAAGCGGTCTGCTGCTCTGACGTAAGCGACCAATACCCTGGGCGGCGGGCTTGCAGCCGCGCCAGCCTCGCTTCGGTCAACCACCCCCTCCTCCCCGGCTGTTGTACGAGAGGAATGCACCTGCCCGTCGGGCTCGGGCGCCTGCACCCGATGCCGTTTGGGGGCCAGGCGTCAGCTATTTGGCGGCAGTCTTCCGGTAGATCTTGTCCTTCCAGTAGTAGTTTCCGGCGAACTCATACGGCGGCCAGAACGAGAGGCGGAAGGGCACCACGACTTCGGCATATTTCCGCTGGCTGTCCAGGACCTTCTTGTAAAAGGGATCCTTCTCCGCATAGCCGGCCTGGATATTCTCCCATTCATCGAGGAAGTTCTTGAGAATGTCGTCGGGGGTGCGGTGCACCTCTATGCCCTGATCGACGAGCTCCTTGCATGCGACCGCGGTCTCGCGGTTGAACATAGCGTTGCGGATCATGGTCGCATGGACGCTGGCAACTTTGACGATCTCCTGCAGATCGGGGCTGAGTTTTTCCCAGATGCTACGGTTGATCATCAGCTGCCCGCCCGTGACCGGCTCGTGCATGCCCGGCGTGTAGTAGTACTTGGCGACGTTGTTCAGGCCGAGCTTCTTGTCTTCGAGACAATTGATCCACTCGGCGCCCTCTATGACGCCGCGCTCCATCGCGGGCACGATCTCGCCGCCGGGAAGGGTGACGACCGAAACGCCGAGCTTCCCGTAGGTCTCGGCACCGATGCCGTAGATCCGGTACTTCATGCCCTTCAGATCTTCGAGATTGGTGATCGGCTTCGTGAACCAGCCGAGAGCTTGCGGATAGTCGGTCGGAATTGGGAAGGCGACGAGATCCAGCTTGATCACGTCGCGATAGAACTCTTCGAGGAGCTCCATCCCGCCGCCGTCGTAGTACCAGCCGAAATAGTCGACGCCGTCCATTCCGAAGACCGGACCGTGCGAGAGCGGGATGCCGGCCAGGCTCTTGCCGAGAATGTAGCCGAAAGGCGCCATCCCGACGTCGAGAACGCCGCGCGACGTGGCATCGAACACCTCGAAGGGCGGGACGATGGCGCCGCCGGGCAGAACCTCGATCTTGAGGCGGCCGCCCGACATCTTCTCGGCGGTTTCGCCCCAGAGCTTGAAGATCAGGTGGAGATTGGCCGTGGCTGGATGGGACGATTGCCCCTTGAGAACGATTGGATCGGACTGCTGCGACAGTGCCGGCCCGGTGGCGTTGAGCCAGAGAGCCAGGGCAGCCAATGCGAAGACGACTGAAAAGCGTTTGCACATGACGTTTACCTCCCTGTTTCATTTCTTGGGGTGTTTCGTCAAACGCTCACATAGCCGTAGAGGTAAAGCAGACTTCCTCCCTTCTCCGATTTGCCAACGGAAAAATCGTGCGCCTCGCGCTACTTCGCGTCAATTACAAATTGGTCTGCGCGAATTCTTCTCGACCTGCCTCTAAGAGGACCCAGGCTACCGCCGACCGCGAGCCGCGCGCATCAGGTGGTGCCGCAGGAGCGGCAGGCGATCATTGCCCCAGATCATGGTTTCGCCCGCGAAGAACGTCGGCACGCCGAATGCGCCGCGACGATGCGCTTCCTCCGTCGTGCGTCGCACCTCCGCCGCGACCGAAGCATCGTCCATCAGCCGCGCGAACCGGTCCGGGTCGAGCCCGGCCTTCTCCGCCAGCCGAAGGCAGCATTCCCGGTCGACCGTCGCATGATCGACGAAGATGGCGCCGAACATTCGTCGGCTGTAATCCCGGACCGCGCCGAGCTGCCCGGCGGCTTGGCATGCGATCGCGAACAGGCGCGGATCGACGACGAACGGGGCCGGCTCCACATACGGCACTCTGTAATACGCCGCCCACGCCTCTGCATCGCGCCGGCGATAATCCCAGTCGTACTGACCGGAAACGGGCTCGCCGGCGAAGGGAGAGCGACCGTGCAAAGCCATCAGATCGACGCTGCTGAGCGGGCGCCAGACGACGCGGCAACCGGTATCACGCTCCAGCGCCTCGATCTGCGTCGAGGCCAGATACGAGTAGCGGCTGCCGAGCCCGTAGAAGAAGTCTACCGTCTGCATCGGCGGGCCGCGGCCCTCAGATCCGCCAGCCGAGCCAGTCACAGATCGCCCTGCCCATGACCAGCTCCTTGTCGCTTTCCGAGAGGAACGGCAGCTCTTCCGTGAAGAAGGTTATTCCTTCGCGATAGGTACACGGCAGGCGCGAGACGTCGGTGCCCCAGAAGGTGCGCTCCGGGCCGAACGCATCGAGCACGCGCTTGATATGGTCGTGAATGCCGCGGAAGGGGTACTTCTCGGTCGTGTAGCACGGCAGCGCCGAGGCTTTCACGGCAAGGTTCGGGTGACGGGCCAGCGGCAGAAGCTCGTCCACTGCGGCGAACGCCTCCACATCCCGCAGCTTCGAGTTCATGCCGAGATGGTCCATGACGAAGTTGATGCCGGGATGCCGCTCGATGATCGGGTCCATCAGGTGAAACTGTTCGGGCGGCAGCACCATCACCGGGATGCCCGATTCCTCCGCCGCCGGCCAGAACCAGTCGCACACACCCTCGGCCAGCCAGCGCCGGTGCTCCGGCATGATGAAGGTGACGCGAATGCCCAGCATCCCGGGCTGCTCTCTCCACGTCGGCAGCAGCGCCGCGTTCGCCGGATCGCCGAGGTCGATGCGGCCCATCACCGCGAACCGCCCCGGATGTCGCCCGGCCGCCTCGAGCGCCAGATCGTTGCGGTCGCCCTCGAACGACGGCGGGACGAGCACGGCGCGGTCGACCCCGGCCTCGTCCATTTCCGTCAGCAGCTTTTCCGCCGTCAGCGGCACCGGCGAGTGTTCTCGACCGAAACCATCCTCGGGCCAAGGCCGCTCCGGCGAATGAGCAGCCCAGATGTGCACTTGTGCGTCCACGATCAGCATCGGCGTTTCCTTCCCCCGTGACGACCCGGCTGTTATCGCTTTACTCTACCTGCACAACAACAGGAGGTGGAAATGCCGGCTGAATTCGATCTCGTCATTCGCGGCGGCACCGTTGTCGACGGCACAGGAGCCGAACCGGTAGAGGCAGACATTGCGGTGCGCGACGGAAGGATCGCCGAGATCGGCAGGGTGGCGGGCAGCGGACGCGAGGAGATCGATGCCCGCGACCGGCTCGTCACGCCGGGCTTCGTCGACATCCACACCCACTACGACGCGCAGGCCGTCTGGGACGATCATCTCGCCCCCTCCTCCTGGCACGGCGTGACCACCGCCGTCATGGGGAACTGCGGCGTCGGCTTCGCCCCGTGCCGTGTCGAGGATCGCGAGAAGCTGGTCGAGCTGATGGAGGGCGTCGAGGACATCCCGGGCGCCGTGATGCACGAAGGCCTCGACTGGCAATGGGAGTCGTTCGGCGAATATCTGAACATCCTTGAGCAGCGCCCGCGCGACGTCGACATCTGCGCCCTGCTCCCGCACGCCGCGGTCCGCGTCTACGTGATGGGAGAGCGGGCACTCCGCTTGGAGAACGCCAACCAGGGCGACATCGCCCAGATGCGCGAGATCGCGGCCGACGCGGTGCGCGCCGGCGCGTTCGGCTTCTCCACCTCGCGCACGACGAGCCACAAGAGCCTGAACGGTGACTACACGCCGACGCTGCGTGCGCAGGAGCAGGAGCTGACCGGCATTGCCCTGGGCCTCCGCGACGCAGGTGCCGGGGTGATGGAAGTCGTCTCGGAATGGAGCCAGCCGGGACCGGCCGAAGAGTTCGGCATGCTGCGCCGAATTGCCGCCGAATCAGGTCGGCCGATCGTCTTCTCGCTGTCGCAGCGGAACAGCCAGCCGACGGTCTGGCGAGAGATCCTGGACCTCGCCGATGCCGCGAACGCAGAGGGACTGTCGGTGCGCCCGGTGGTGGCGCCTCGCGCGATCGGCATCCTCCTCGGTCTGGAATCGAGCCAGAATCCCTTCTCCGGCACGCCGTCCTACAAGGCAATCGCGAAGAAGCCGCTCGCCGAGCGCGTCGCCATCATGCGGGATCCGGAATTCCGGCAGCGGATTCTCTCCGAAGATCCGGTGAAGGAGAGCACCTTCCCCCTGATCCATCGCCTCTCCTACGCACAGATGTTCCGCTTCGGCAGCACGCCGAATTACGAGCCGAAGCGCGAAGACTCCGTGGCGGCCATCGCCGAGCGGGAAGGCAGAACTGCCCCCGAAGTCGCGTACGATCTCCTGCTGGAGAACGACGGGCACGGCTTCATCTATTCGCCGATCAGCAACTACGCCGACTACGACCTGTCGGTCTGTGAGGCCCTGCTCGCCGACCGCAACAGCATCATGGGCCTCGGCGACGGCGGCGCGCATGTCGGCTTCATCCTCGACGCCGGCTTCCCGACGTGGCTGCTCTCCTACTGGGGCAAGCAGCGGGACCGCTTCCCGATCCCGGAGCTCATCCGCCGCCTCACCTCCGATCCGGCGCACGCGGTCGGTCTCCACGACCGTGGCGTGATCGGCGTCGGCCGGAAGGCGGACCTCAACGTCATCGATTGGGACCGGATCGGCTTCGGGGCGCCGTACATGGCGCACGACCTGCCCGCCGGCGGCGGCCGACTCCTGCAGAAGGCCGAGGGGTACGTCGCCACCATCGCCGCCGGGCAGGTCACCTTCCGCGACGGCACGGCTACGCGCCAACTGCCGGGCCGCCTCGTGCGGGGGCCACAGGCGGCGTAGCCGGCGGCGGCACGTCACTCGGTGGGAGCGGCGAATAGGAACAGGTGACGGCAGCCGGCGTTGCTTCCTGAGTTGCGGGTTCGATCGCCGCACCCGCCGTCCATGCCTCGGAAGAGCCGCGACGAATTGAAGCCCCGAGCACCGCGTGCCGTCCCACAAGCAGAGTCGCGTCGCCCCCGCCGGCATGGGTGGCACCCCTATGGCTGTGTCCTCGCCCCGCTCATGCTCGCGGGATGCGGTGGGGTGCAATCCGCACTCCAGCCCGCCGGGCAAGAGGCCGAAACCGTCCTCCGACTGTTTCTCGGCATGCTCGCCGGGGCGTGCGTCATCTGGGTCGCGGTTTTCGGAACCGCCGTCTATGCGATGCGCGTCTCTCCCCAACCACATCGGGAGCAGACGGCGAAGCGCTTCATTTTCTGGGGCGGCATCGTCTTTCCGGTCGTGACGCTCGCCGGGTTGCTCACCTTCGGAATCGCCCTGATGCCGGAGCTGCGAGCACACGGCGGCGGTCTGAGAGTAGCCGTCTCCGGCGAGCAGTGGTGGTGGCGGGTCACCTACGAACCATCCGGTGGCGAGGCTCCCGTCGTCAGCGCCAACGAGCTGCGTCTGCCGGTCGGCGAGCGGGTCGAGCTGATGCTCGACAGCCCCGACGTGATCCACTCTCTCTGGATTCCGGCACTCGGGGGCAAGCTGGACATGATCCCAGGCCGGACCACGCGGCTGGTCCTGGAGCCGACCCGCACCGGTACCTTTCGGGGCGTCTGCGCCGAGTTCTGCGGCGAATCTCATGCACTGATGGCATTTCCGGTCGTGGTGATGGACCGGGCCGGCTTCGACGCATGGATCGAGGCACGCAGGGAACCGGCACGAGCGGATGCGGCGGATGCGGCGGGAGAGCGGCTGTTCCTCCAGGCGGGATGCGGCGGCTGCCACTCGGTGCGCGGCACGGAGGCGCGCGGGGTGATCGGGCCGGACCTCACCCATGTCGGAAGCCGGCTCTCACTCGGCGCGGGCATATTGCCGAACGACAGATCCTCGCTGATCCGCTTCATCCGCAATGTCGAAGCCATCAAACCGGGTGCGCTGATGCCCTCGTTCGCCATGCTGCCCGATGCGGAGGTGGCAGCGATCGCCCGCTATCTCGAGGGCCTGGAATGAACCGCCCTCTCGACGATGCGGAGGACCGCGAGCGCCGGAATCAGCAGGAGGAACGCCTGCGCAAGGTATGGGCGGCACCGCGCGGCTGGCGCTACTGGTCGGCCGTGAACAATAGCGAAGTCGGCCTGTGGTACACGGGCGCTTCGCTGGCCTTCATGCTCTTCGCCGGGGTTCTGGCGCTCCTCGTCCGCGCTCAGCTCGCGGTCCCTGACAACGACTTTCTTTCCGCCGACACGTACAATCAGGCGTACACGCTGCACGGCACGGCGATGATGTTCCTCTTCGCCGTGCCGATCTTCGAGGCGGTCGCGATCCTGCTGCTGCCGCAGATGATGTCGTCACGCGATCTGCCGTTTCCCCGGCTGTCGGCGTTCGGCTTCTGGTGCTTCATCATCGGCGGCGTCTTCGTCTGCGGCTCGATCTTCTTCGACGCGGCACCCACCGGCGGCTGGTTCATGTATCCCCCTCTGACCACCGATACCGACCAGTCGGGCATCGGGGCCGACATCTGGCTGCTCGGCCTCAGCTTCATCGAGATCGCCTCGATCGCCGCTGCCGTCGAGCTGATCGTCGGCGTGCTCAAGTGCCGGCCGCCGGGGATGCGCATCAACCTCATGCCGCTCTATGCCTGGTACGTGCTGGTGGTCGGCGCGATGATCCTGTTCGCGTTCCCGCCGCTCATCGCCGGCGACCTCCTGTTCGAGCTCGAGCGGGCGTTCGACTGGCCGTTCTTCGACCCGAGCCGCGGCGGAGACCCGATCCTCTGGCAACACCTCTTCTGGATCTTCGGCCATCCTGAGGTCTACATCGTCTTCCTGCCGTCGATCGCGCTGGCGGCGATGATCGTCCCGACCTTCGCGCAGCGGCCGATCTACGGCTATTCCTGGATCGTGCTCGCGGCCGTAGGGACCGGCTTCATCAGCTTCGGTCTGTGGGTGCACCACATGTACACGACCGGGCTGCCGGCGATCTCGCTCGGCTTCTTCTCGGCCGCCTCGGAGGCGGTCGTCATCCCGACCGGCGTCCAGCTCTTCGCGCTGATCGCCACGCTGCTCCTCGGGCAGGTCTCGCTGTCGGTACCGCTCCTCTACGTCGCGGGGGCGCTGGCGATCTTCATCTTCGGCGGTCTCACCGGCGTGATGGTCGCGATCGTTCCGTTCGACTGGCAGGCCCACGACAGCTACTTCGTCGTCGCCCACCTGCACTACACCCTGATCGGCGGCATGTTCTTTCCGCTCTTAGCGGGCGTCTACTATTTCTATCCGATCGCGACGGGAAAGAGCCTGTCCTACCGCCTCGGCGTCGTCGGGTTCTGGACGATGTTCGCCGGCTTCAATGCGACCTTCCTGCCGATGCATCTAACGGGGCTGCTCGGAATGCCGCGTCGGGTCTTCACCTACCCGGCGGATCTCGGCTGGGACTGGCTCAACCTGTTCTCGTCGGTCAGCGCAGCCGTGTTCGCCGTCGGCGTGCTGATCGTGATGTGGGACATCTTCCGCCCCAAGGGTCATCAGCCCTATTCCGAGCGGAATCCCTGGAACGCAGGCACCCTGGAGTGGGTGGCGCGAATGCCGCCGGAGTCCTGGGGCGCGCGGTGCGTGCCTCTGATCGAAAGCCGTTATCCGCTCTGGGAGCAGCCGGATTTTGTCCGCAAGGTCGACGAAGGCCGCTTCTATCTTCCGGATGCGGAGGAGGAGAAGCGCGAGACCCTGATCACCACCACCCTCGCTGCAGAGGTGGTTCAATGCCTCAGGATACCGGGCCCCTCGTTCCTCCCCATGCTCGCCGCCATCGGCATCGGCGGCTCGTTCATCCTCGCGACCTTTCACTGGTGGATCGCGGCGGCGCTGTCGGGCGCAGCCGGCGTGGCGTTCATTCTGCGCTGGCTCTGGACCGGCACCGCGATGATCCCGGAAAAGCCGGAGAAAGACATCGGCCTCGGCGCCACGGCGCCCCTCTACCAGTCGGGATCGAATTCGGTCGGCTGGTGGGCGATGTTCATCACCATGCTGGCGGATCTGACTGCCTTCTCCGGCCTCGTCTTCGGCTACTTCTACTTCTGGACGGTGCACGGGGCCTTTCCGCCTGTCGGATCGGCAGAGCCCGACCGCTTCTGGCTCGTGGCAGCGGCAGTCGGTTACGCCGCTGCCTGGGCGCTCACCCTTCTCTCGGTGAGGGCGAATGCTAACGGCTCCGCCTATGCGGCGTGCGCGAGCCTCGTCGCCGGCATTGCGCTGGCGCTCGGCGGCACGGCGGCGCTCGTGTTCGCGCCTTCTGCGACCGGCATGGACCCGACTGTTCACGCCTATCCGGCGATCGTCTGGGTCCTGATTCTCTGGACCGGCATCCACGCCGCCGCTGGCGTTCTGATGCAGGCTTACGTGATCGCCCGAACCGCAGTCGGCCTCTGCACCGCGATCTACGACGCCGATGTCCGAAACGTCGCCCTCTACTGGCACTTCATGGCGCTGACGGCAGCCGTCACGATTGCTGTGATCGGCCTTTTCCCGGAGGTGTCGCGATGACGCACGGACACCCCGGCGGGGATGTAAAGGAGGTCCGGGGGACGCTTTGGTCGCTGATCCCGGCGCCCACCCTGTGGGCCGTGCATTTTCTCGTCTGCTACGTAACGGCCGCGGTCTACTGCGCCAAGGCGGGACTGCAGGCGGATCTCGCACCAGTCCGCATCGCCATCGCCATCATCACGGTCGCCGTCCTCGCCGGCATCTTCGCCGCCGGCGCGCACGCTTACCGCATCTGGGGGTTCGAGCTGAAGATCCAGCCGACCCACGATGCCGATTCCATTCGCGACCAACGGCTGTTCCTCGGCTTCGCGGCGTTCCTCCTGTGCGGCCTCAGCTTCGTCGCCACTCTGTTCGTGGCCCTGCCCGCGATGCTCATCGAGACGTGTCAGTGAGATGCCCGGCATGAAGCGAACCGCCCATGCGCCACCCGCGGTCGCACTCGGTGAGCCCATGCCGCCTTCCGCAGCCGACGGGGAGGACCGATGAGGCTGACACTCGGCAGATTGCTTCTGCTCGCGGCCGGCGGCCTGGTCCTGGCGGCGCTCGTCGTCTGGTCGGGCGTCTTCCGTATCGCGGCGAGCAGCGGTCACTGGGAGATAACCGACTGGCTGCTGCATACGGCCATGCGGCGCTCGGTCTCGACCTGGTCGATGGGAATCGAGGTGCCGCCGCTCGACGACCCGGCCCTGGTGCACCGCGGCGCCGGGCATTTCGCCAGCAGCTGCGCGCCCTGCCACGGTGGGCCCGGCACTCCCCCGAGTGCCGTCGCCCAACGGATGACCCCTCACCCGCCCGGCCTCGCCGACCGGATCGACGAATGGGAACCGGAGGAGTTGTTCTGGATCGTCATGCACGGGGTGAAGTTCACCGGGATGCCGGCCTGGCCGGCGCAGGGCCGCGACGACGAGGTCTGGCCCATGGTGGCTTTCCTACTCGAGCTGCCAAGACTCGACGCCGAGCGATACCGCATGCTCGCCTTCGGCGAAGCGTCCGGAGCCGATGCGGACGCGATCGCCGGTCTCGGGGCCGACACCGCGCGGCAGTGCGTTCGCTGCCACGGGCAGGATGGCGCGGGGCGCGGCAACGGCGCCTTTCCGATCCTGACGGGGCAGAGCGAAGCGTACCTGCTCGCCTCGCTACAGGCCTATGCGACCGGCGCCCGGCGGAGCGGCTTCATGCGGCCCATGGCCGAGCTTCTGAGCCCGGCAGAGATGCGTGCCTTTGCTCGCCATTTCGCCGAGGCGACGCCGCGCGCGGCGCGGCGCGACGATGAGCCCTCAACCGATCCGGAGACGCTTCGGCGAGGCGAAGCGATCGTCACGCGTGGTGTTCCGAGCGAGGGCATCCCGCCTTGCGCCAGTTGCCACGCGGCGGACGGTGAGCGCCGATATCCCGTCTACCCGCTTCTCGCCGGGCAGCACGCCGGCTATATCGTCGATCAGCTCGGCGCGTTCCGCAAAGGTGTGCGCGGCGGCACGCCCTTCGCGCACATCATGGCAACCATTGCCGAGCGCCTGACGGATCGGCAGATGCGGGACGCCGCCGTCTACCTGGCGTCGCTCAGTCCAGACGACGGCCTCCGCCGCTAGCTCAATCGTCGATGAGCAGCGACACCCCGAGCTTCGCGCGGCGAGTCAGCCACGGGCTCGGCCGGTATCTCGGATCGGCATAGAAGCGCTCCATGTTGTGCAGGATTTGCAGGATGCGCTCCGCGCCGACGCGGTCGCCGTAGGTCAGCGGCCCGTAGGGATAGTTGAGGCCGAGCGTCACGGCCGTGTCGATGTCGTTCGGCTTCGCCACCCGCTGCTGTGCCGCGTCGCAGCCGATGTTGACGATGTGGGCGATCATCCGTTGCGCGATAAAGCCCGGAGAATCCTTGATCACCGTGACCGGCACGCCGTCCGCACCGAGCAGGCCGCGCGCCGCCTTCAGCAGGTCCGGATTGGTCAGCGGGTTCGTCATCAGCGTGCGGCGCGCGTCGAGCGCGAAACAGGTGTCGACCGCCACCGTCCGCTTCGGATCGAGCCCCTGCTCGACCGCGGCGGTCGTGCAATCGAGCCCATAGGGTGTGACGATGCAGAGCGCGTCCGTCGGCGGCGTGGGCCCGGTATCGACGTTGGCGCCGAGCCCCTTCAGCAGCTCCGTCAGTGCCAGATGGCCATCCGGCTCCGCCGGGCTGATCCACACCTTACCCGGCCGCTCCGACGGGATCGGCGCCTCCTCCGGCTCGTGTGGCTTGCCTTCCTCATAGCGGTACCAGCCCTGGCCCGTCTTGCGACCGAACAGGCCGGCGTCGAAGCGCTGCTTGTGCAGCACGAACGGCCGGAAGCGGGGCTCCTGGAAGTACTGGTCGTAGATCGCTTTCCCGGCCGCGAAATTGATGTCGATGCCGGTCAGATCCATGAGCTGGAACGGGCCCATGCGAAAGCCGCCGACGTCGCGCATCACCCGGTCGATGTCCTCAGGTGCTGCAATGCCTTCGGCATGGATCCTCAGGCTCTCGCTGAAGCCGCGGCCGCAATGGTTGACGATGAACCCCGGAGTGTCGCCGCAACGCACCGGCACGCGACCCTGGCGCTCTCCCAGCACCATGAGCGCATCGCCGACCCACTTCTCGGTGAAGATGCCGTCGATCACCTCGACCAGCTTCATCAGCGGCACCGGGTTGAAGTAGTGGAGGCCCGCGATCCGGCCCTTCTTCTCGCAGACGGTCGAGATCTCGGTGACCGACAGCGACGAGGTGTTGGTGGCGAGGATCGTGTTCTCGCCGCAGATGGCATCGAGCTTGGCAAACACCTCCTGCTTGACCTTGATGTCCTCGAACACCGCCTCGATGACGACGTCGCAGTCCTTCAGATCCTCGTATCCGCCGACGATCTCGATCCGACCCGTCGCTGCCTTCGCGTCCTCGGCCGAGATTCGACCCTTCTCGGCCTGCCGCGACAGCATCTGTCCGATGAAATCTTTCGCAGCTTGCGCCGCGCCCTCGCGGGCATCGAACACCTTGACTGCCATGCCGCCCTCGGCGGTCACCTGGACGATTCCTCGCCCCATGACGCCGGAGCCGACGACGCCGACTTTCAGATCCGGTTTGTTAGGATCGAATGGCATGTTGCTGGCTTCCCTGGATTATAGTGCGCTGCGGCCGTCGGGCCTCATTCCTTCCGCGGCAGCCTACGCGGCGACCTCAGCCGACGCAATGCGGATCCACCCACCGTGTTCGGCGACGACGCCCGCACTCCGTGGCTGTCGCTGAAGAGCCAGGCGGCGTCGGCTTGATCCGGGCATGGCGTCGATATAGAACATATCAGGAACAAACCTGGACGAGAATGTCATCGGCTGCACTCGGATGGCTCGGCAACCTGTTGTAAAAACTGCTTTGGCCAAGGCGGCCCTGCACCAGCTCCGATCCCGGATCGCTGCGATCGAGCGGGCCGGCGGCGGCTCTTCCGCGCGGAATGAGATTGTACCTCTCGGCATCCCGGCGGTGGACGAGGCTCTGCCCGGCGGCGGCCTGGCGCGGGCGGCGCTTCACGAGGTGGCGGCTCCTGGCGGCATCTTCGCCGACGGGGCGGCGATTGGCTTCGCCACCGTGTTGGCGGCACGACTCATGGAGAGCTCGCTGCCGATCCTCTGGTGCCTGAACGACGGCATGCGACACAAGCGCGGCGATCCGCCGTCGAGCCTTTACGGGCCGGGCCTAGCTGCCTTCGGCCTCGACATGGATCGGGTGGTGATCGCCCGTACCCGCCGGGATCTCGATACGCTCTGGGCGATGGAGGAAGGCCTTCGCACCCCCGCCCTCGCCGCCGTGATCGGCGAGGTGATGGACCTCGACCTCAAGGCGAGCCGCCGTCTCCAACTGGCAGCCGAGAGCCACGGCATCACGGCGCTGCTGCTACGCCCCGACGCCGATCGCCTGACGCCTGGTGCCGCCGTCACCCGCTGGCGTCTCGATGCGGCGCCGAAGCCGGCCGGTCCCGAAGAGCTCGACGAAGGCGTCGCCGAGCACCCGGTCTGGCAGGTCGACCTGATCCGCTGCCGCGGCGGACGACCTCGGAGCTGGCGGCTGGTCTGGCGCGGGCCGGTCAAAGGCCTGCGGCTGGCAGAGGAGGTCGAGCCGTCTCAGCAACCCCGCGCCCTGACTGGCTGAACCCGCGCCGTGAAAATCGTGCTGCGATGCCAAAGTAGGGCCTCATCCTGAGGAGGCCGCGCACGCGGCCGTCTCGAAGGGCGAAGCCCGGCCCTCGGATCCTCGCCGCCGCTACTTTGCCGCGGTCACCATGATTTCGACCAGAACTTCCGGACGCGCCATGTTGGCGGTCACGCACGCGCGGGCCGGCGGGTTCTCCGGATCGACCCAGGCGTTCCAGACCGAGTTCATGTCGGCGAAGTTCTTCATGTCGGTAATCCAGAGCTGCGCCGTCAGCAACTTGGACTTGTCCGTTCCGGCCGTCTTCAGATAACCGTCGATCTTGTCGAGGATCTGCTGCGTCTGGCCTTTGATGTCGGCGGAGGTGTCGCTCGCCGTCAGGCCGCAGAGATAGACCATGTCGCCGTTGACGACGCACCGGCTCATGCGGGGGCCCGGTCCGCTCGTGATCTCGTGCCGCTGGATTGCCATATCGTTTCCTCCCTTCACCGCTTGTCGAATCCCTACGCTACCCTTGTAGGATGGACGCGGAATCCGGACAAGCCGCGACGGGACGCCTCCGCCCATGACCGACGACTTCTACGAAGTTCATCTCGACAGCGACGTCATGATCCCGATGCGGGACGGCGTCCGCCTCGCGACTGACATTTACCGCCCGGCCAGGAACGGCCGGCCGGTCGAGGAGCCTTTCCCCGTCATCCTCGAGCGCACGCCCTACGGCAAGGCCGAGGTCAGCCGCTCCGAGATCACCGTGAAGGAGCCGAAGGCCGCGCCGCGCGCCCGGATCGCCGAGTATTTCGCCCGCCACGGCTATGTCGTCGCTTATCAGGACGTGCGCGGCCGCTACGCTTCCGAAGGCACCTTCCGGAAATATCTCGACGACGGCCCCGACGGCTACGACACGGTCGAATGGATCGCCGCACAGCCCTGGTGCGACGGCAAGGTCGGGATGATGGGGCTCTCCTATTCCGCCCACACCCAGGCGGCGGCCGCCAGCCTGGCGCCGCCGCACCTCGCCTGCCTGCTGCTGGACAGCGGCGGATTCTCCAACGCCTACAGGAGCGGCATCCGCCAGGGCGGTGCCTTCGAGCTGAAGCAGGCGACCTGGGCCTACAAGCAGGCGCGTCTCAGCCCCGAGGCCGCCGCGGACCCCGTTCTTCGCGCAGCACTCGAAGCCGAAGACATAACCGACTGGTTCACGCGGATGCCGTGGAAGCGCGGCCATTCCCCGCTCCGCCACCTGCCCGACTACGAGGACTATCTGTTCGAGCAGTGGGAGAACGGCACCTTCGACGAATTCTGGCAGCAGCCCGGCATCTGGGCGGAAGGCTTCTACGAAGCCTTCTCCGACGTGCCGATGATCCACATGTCGAGCTGGTACGACCCCTACGCCAAGACGGCGCCCGAGAACTATGTCGGCCTTTCGCGCCTGAAGAAGGGCCCGGTTCGGCTCGTCATGGGTCCCTGGACCCACGGTGATCGCTCTCTCACCTATGCCGGCGACGTCGACTTCGGCCCCGACTCCACCCTCGACGGCAGCATCGCCGAGGACCACCGCGCCTTTCGCCTGCGCTGGTTCGACCGCTGGCTCAAGGGCCGCGACAACGGCGTGGATGCCGAGCCGGCGGTGCGCCTCTTCGTCATGGGCGGCGGCAGCGGCCGTCGCAACGCCGTCGGCCGTCTCGAGCACGGCGGGCGATGGCGGTCCGACGAGGACTGGCCGCTGCCCGGCACGCGCTTCGTGCAATTCTACTTCCACGGCGACGGTTCGCTCTCGCAGGAGAAGCCCGCGGCCGACGCGCCCTCCCTCTCCTACGATTACGACCCGCGCCACTCCGTGCCGACCATCGGCGGCGCGATCAGCTCCGGCGAACCGGTGATGGCGGCCGGCGCCTACGACCAGGTCGAGGGCCCGCGCTTCTTCGGCTCCCGCGAGCCGTACCTGCCCCTCGCCGCGCGCCACGACGTGCTCGTCTTCCAGACGCCGCCGCTGGGGTCGGACCTCGAAGTCGTCGGTCCGATCCGCTTCCGCCTCTGGATCGCCTCGACGGCGCCCGACACCGACTTCACGGCGAAGCTGATCGACGTCTACCCCGCGAACGCCGACTACCCAAAGGGCTTCGCCATGAATCTGACGTCGGGAATCCTCCGCTGCCGCTACCGGGAGTCCTGGGAATACCCGACCCTCATGCACCCGGGCGAGGTCTACGAGATCGAGATCGAGCCCTTCCCAACCGCGAACCTGTTCAAGGCCGGCCACCGCCTGCGCGTCGAAATCTCGAGCAGCAACTTCCCCCACTTCGACCTGAATACCAACACGGGCGAGCCCGAAGGCCGGGCACGACGCATGCAGGTGGCGACGAACACCGTGTTCGTCGACGCGGCCAGGCCATCGGGAGTGGTGCTGCCGATCGCACCATGAGGATCCCGCTTGCCCTCCGACGCCATCCCGTCCAACGGCCCGAGATGACGGTAGCGGTCCTCAAAACGCATGCAGGTTGTAGGGGAAGAACCCCGGCACCCCGTTGTTGTGGAGATGGCCGCGCCGATCGTAGTCGAGTGCCAGAACGTCGGCTCCGTCCCAGAGGTCGAAGCGGCCGGCGAACGACACGACGAAGCGGGCCGGCCTGATCTGACGCGCCTGATAGGTGTCCCTCCAGCTTAGGCTCGCCAGTGGCTTCCACGGGTCGGCCCCCCTCGCCGATATCTCCCATGTTCCCGTCAGCCCGTCGCCGGAGGCCCGATAGCGCACGATGTCGTCGATGCGATCCCCATCCACGTCGCCGATCAGCAATGGCTGCAGCTTGTCCGCGAGCTTCGGATTCAATGGCTGCCACTTCGTGCGGCCGCCGAAGGAGACGGACCAGCGTCCTCCCTGCACCGCGATCACGTCTGCGATCCGGTCGTCGTTGAAATGGCCGAACCTCAGATCGCTCAGCGGAAAAGACGACCTTTCGAGCAAGGTCCAGTCGTAGATCCCCGGCGAAATTGCCGACCATTGGCCGTCCGGCGCACGCCGGAAAATGTCCTGGATCCCGTCGCCGTTGAAGTCGGCGAAGCCGAGCTCGCTGAACGGCACGGCGAACGTGCCCAGCGAATGCCATTCGCCCCTACCGCCGCTCGAGATCATGAAATCGTAGGCGTGGACAGCGAAAACGTCGCAGCGCCCGTCGCCGTCGAAGTCGCCGAGCCCGAGCGTCTCCAGCAGCGCGTCCTGGGCATTCAGGAACGTCCAGTGCATCCGACCGGCGCTGGCGTACCACCATGAAACGCCGGTCGCCAGGAACAGGTCATCGCGCCTGTCGCCGTCGAAGTCGCAAATCCCATACTTGCCGTAGGTCTGGATCCCGAATCGGTTTCCCGTCTCCTCGATTGGGTTGGTGATGTTGTCGCCGGGTCCGGAATTGCCGTTCTGCTGGATGGCGTCGCCTGGCTTCCATGCGCGAACACGTTGCGCGCCACCACCGCACCGACCGAAGGGTTGCCGCGCACCTTGATGGCGTTGCCGCTCGTGTATTGGAACGCGTTCTCCCGCATCTCGAAGAACTCGCCGGCATCGCCGCAGCCATACTGGTAAATGTCCTTGATCGGCGTGTGGTAGCAGTGGTCGGTGCCATGCACGTCGAATTGGTGGGTGTAGTAGCTGCCGTAGATCGGGTAGCTGTCGTGGAATCCGCCGCCGCGCAGCACCAGGTTTCGCCACGCGACATAGCTCGTCCCGGGCTTTCCACTGGCGGCGATGGCGTGTCGGTTCAGGTCGAAGACGTTCCGCTCGATCAGCGCATGGGCGCCCGCCGACACGTCCACGCCGTAGCCGTTCCCGCCGATATGCTGGTTGTTGTGCAGGAAGTTGTCATGGATCCGGATGGCATCCGGCTCCAGCACCTGCCCGAATGGCTTCTGGACATAGATCGCCTGGCCGCTCCACCCGGAGATTTCCATGTTGCTGATCTCCACGGGGTTGCAGGAGTCGACCGAGATGCCACGCTCGAGATTGGCATCACCTTCCTCCGGATCCGGATGCGGCCCCTGCAGGCGGAAGCCGGAGATGCTGACCTTGCCGCCTACGTCCGTCGCGCTCGCGCAGGGAATGAAGAAGAGCGGCCTCGGCCGGCTGGTCGTGAAGAGCCGAGGACCGGGGTTGCGTGCGTCGCGCGCCAGCGCCCCGATCAGCGGATAAGGTCGCAGCACATCCGTCGGATGCCGGTAGGCGATCCGGTGCAGCTGTGCAGCATGCGAGAGGATCGGTCGCTCGACTCCGAGCCGCGGCGCCTCGCTGGTCAGCGTTACACCGCCATGAATCGCGATATGCGACAAACCGGTCATGTCGATGTCGACGCCGTCCGCGATCAGCACCAGCCGAAGGCGCCGCCGGAGGCGGCGGCACGCTTCCTACCGCCTGGACCAGGAGATTCCGCCACTCCGCCGTGCTGCCGGTGATTCTCACTACCGAAGGGAGGCTGACCTCGACTTCGGTGGAACTCAACGTCGCCGAACCGCGGGGAATTCGCATCTGCAGCCGGTAGATCGTGTTCGACATCGGCTGGACCGGCATGCTGCCGGAATGCCCGACCGGCCTACCGTTGAGGGTAAGTTGCTGCAGCATGGTGCAGTCCCGCGGAACCTGCACCGACCAATTCAGGTCCGTGCTGCCGCCCAGGGGGATGGTGGGAGACGCGGCAGCGATGCTGGCGCGTGTTTTCTCGACGCATTCGAGCGCCCGGTCCAATCCCGGCGGGAGATCGCCGTCATCGTCGACCGCTCGCCTTGCCGATGCCTCGGCGATCGAGAGGCCGAACGAAGTGCAGACGAGCAAAAGGAATCGTGACCAGCGCACCAGACCCATAGGAAGCCTCCTCGGGGAGAAACCTTTCCCGGGCGATCGGAGCCACTGCGGCTCCGGCGAGCCAGTGGTCGAACACTACATCGCTGGGGTGCTAGAGCTGTGGGGATTCGCACAGGCCACGCTTAGCGGCCCTGCAGTGTCATCCCGCCAGTCGGGATCGCCTTGCCGGCAGTCCGCTCTCAGACCTGTCGGCCCGCGTCACGTGCGGGATGACAGGGGGCACTGAGCCTCAGTTTACGTAGTCGGGCTCCACTGCATCGAGCCAGCGCTTGAAGCCGTCCCAGTGGCCGGAGTTGCGGCCTTCCCGCGCGAGGCGACCGATCTCGGCGGCAACGTCCTCCGGGATGAGTTGCATCTCCCCGCCGCCGGCCACCGCCAGGAGCTGGTACATGCAGGCGCGCTCGAGCTGGTAGACGTCGAGATAGGCCATGGCGACGCTGGGGGCTGCGATCAGGGCGCCGTGGTTGCGCAGCATGAGGATGCGCTTGTCGCCGAGCGTCTCGGCCATGCGCTCGCCCTCGTCCTCGCCGCTGAGGACGCCGTCATAGACCTCGTAATAGGCGACGCTGTCGTGAAAGCGCGCCGCCTGCTGCGAACTGCGCGTCTCGAGCCGCATGTCGTTGCGGATCGACATCGCCGTGATGTAGGGCGCGTGCACGTGGATGACGCAGTTCGCATCCGGCCGCGCCTTGTGCACGGGATAGTGGATGATCCAGCCGGCGACGATCGGCGGCCGCTCGCCCGATAGCATCTCGCCCTCGCCGTTCATCAGCGCGAGGTTGCTCGCGGTGACCTGCGACCAGTGGGTATGGCCCGGCGAGATCAGCATGTGGTCGGGATTGTCGGGCGAGATCAGGCTGATGTGGTTCCACACCCCCTCGTTCAGCCCGTGCCTGACGGCCAGCCTGTGCGCCGCCGCCAGGTCGACCCGCGCCGCCTGCTCGGCGCTGTTCTGCAAGTCTCCGTCCGCCATCGGTGTGCTCCTTTCCGCCCTCAGTCCGGTTTCCGCGCCTCGATCTGGCCGAGCCGGCCCGGCAGCAGCCAGTCGTAGGCTGCGTCGGGAAATCCCGCCTCGCGCAGATAGGCGACGTACTCCGGCCCGCTCGGCACATGACCGGTATAGTGGCCCTCGCGGATCGCCTGGAGATGGTAGAGCGCCGGGTCGAGCGGACCCGAACGGTCGTCGTTCAGCATGTAGCCGACGATAAGGATCGTGCCGCCCGGCGGCAGAGCCTGCCAGGCGAGGCGCAGCACCTTCACCACGTCGTCCTTCAGGTACCAGTGCAGCGGCGTGATGAACGAGATCAGGTCATATCCGGTCGGATAATCATCCGGAACGAGGAAGTTCCCCGGACGGGCATCGATGCGGTCGGAAAGCTCGTGCTTGGCGATGAACTCCCGCGCCACCGGTACCACGTTGGGGTGGTCCATGACCGTGACGCGAAGGTTCGGATAGCGCTCGCAAGCGGCTATCGCGTAACAGCCCGACCCCCCGGCGAAGTCGAGCCAGCGGGAAAAGCGCGAGAAGTCGAACCGCTTGGCGAGCCGATGGGCGAGCGCGATCGAGGCGTTGTACCCGGCCTCGGTGAAGGCGCGCGCCCGTTCCGGATCGTTGAGGTCGCCCTCGTAGAGCTTCGACGGCAGCGGATCGGAGCTGACATCGCGGATCTGGTCGGGGAAGCCGCGCCATTCGTCGTACTCGGTCCCGATGGTGAACCGCAGGAAGTCGCCGAAATAGGTGGGGCGAGAGCGGACCAGATAGCGTTCGACGTCGGCGAGATTGCGGGCGCGGCCGTCCACGTCGCGGACGAGGTCCATCGACTTGGCGATGATGAGCAGCCGGTCCGCCGTCTCCCGGTCGATGCCGCATCGGGCGGCGATGTCCTCGACCGTTCCCGCCCCTTCGGCAATGGCGCTGAACAGGCCCACCTCGAGGGCCGCGGCGAGCGCCTGGCTCTTCTTGAACCCCATCGCCAGCTCGTTCAGCCGCTCGGTGTTCTTGCCGACGGTGGGGTCTCCCGGGATGGCCGTAACCTCGCCCTTCTCGCTCTTCATTCTTTGTCCGCCTTCTTTTCGTGGAGCTCTGGAGGAGAAGCGTATGCCAGGCGCCGGAAGCCGGCAAACGGCTTGGCTCGGGTTCTCCCTCGATTCTCCGCGAGGTCGGCTTGACTCTCTCACCTCCTCGAAATAGAACAAATAGAGAACAAATGAGCGAGGGAGACGACGATGCCGCACGCCGGAAACAGCATCAACCGCCGCGTTCTCTCGCTCTGGCTGCCGCGATTCGCAACCGAGCGGCTGTGCCGGCCGCGGCGGCTCGGTGCGGCATGGCGGGAGCGCGCCTTCGTCACTACCCGGACGGAGCAGGGTCGGCTAGTCGTCGTGGCGCCGAGCGCTGCGGCGGCCGCGGCCGGCATCGCGCCCGCCATGCCGCTCGCCGACGCGCGCGCCCTTCTGCCCGATCTGAAATGCTTCGACTCCGACCCGGCGGGAGAGGCGCGCGATCTGGGCGATTTCGCCGAATGGTGCGGCCGCTACACCCCCCTCGTCGCGACCGACGGCGGCGACGGCGTCCTCCTCGATATCGCCGGCTGCCAGCACCTCTTCGGCGGCGAGCGGGCTATGCTGGACGACCTCGAGCAGCGCCTCGCCCGCATCGGATTCTCCGCCCGCGCCGCGATCGCCGATACGCCGGGAGCTGCCTGGGCGGCCGCCCGCTTCGCCGACCCCGATCCGGAAGGCTGGGGCAGGATCGTGCCACCGGGTGAGGCACGGCAGGCGATCGCTCCGCTCTCCGTCGCCGGGCTCCGCCTGCCGCCCGAGACCGTCGACGGTCTCCGCCAGGTGGGGCTGCACCGGATCGGGGACCTCTACGCGGTGCCGCGTGCCCCCCTCGCCGCCCGTTTCGGCGCTGCCGTCGGCCGCCGCCTCGACCAGGCGCTCGGAGAGTCGTTCGAGCCGGTCGATCCGCGCCTGCCGGTGCCGCCCTGGCGGATGCGCCTCGGCTTCGCGGAGCCGATCGCACACCCCGACGGCGTACGGGGCGCGGCGCAACGATTGGTGGAAGCACTCTGCGAGCGGCTCGGCAACGAGCGTCGCGGCGCGCGGCGGATCGAGATCGCCTATTACGGCGTCGACGGCACCGTCGCCCGCGCCGGTGCCGGCACCGGCCGGCCGGTGCGCGACCCCGGCCACCTGATGCGCCTCCTGCAGGAGCCGCTGGAGCGCGTCGACCTCGGCTTCGGCGCCGACGTCGTGGTGATCACCGCGCCGAAGACCGAGCCCCTCGGTGCCGCGCAACTCCCATTGCCGCATACGGTCGCCGCCGGAGCAGCGGAGGAGGAGAAGGATCCCGCCGCCCTCGCCCTGCTCGTGGACCGACTCGCCCACCGCCTCGGCGAGCGCCGGGTGGTTCGCCAGGTGCGGCGCGAGAGCCACATTCCCGAGCGGGCGGCCGCACTCGTCCCGCCGCTGGAGCCGGAGAAGAGAAGAGCGGCCTCTGCCCCGCCGACGCCGTGGCCCCTGCCGCAGCCGCGCCCCCTGCGCCTGCTCGACCGGCCGGAGCCGATCCAGGCGACCGCTGTCCTGCCCGACCAGCCGCCGGTGATGTTCCGCTGGCGCAGTCTCCTGCACCGGGTGCGCCGCGCCGAGGGGCCGGAGCGGATCGCCCCCGAATGGTGGCACGACCTCGTCGCCCCCGATGCCGAGACGCGCGATTACTACTGTCTGGAATCCGCCGAAGGCCGGCGCTTCTGGGTCTTCCGCGAAGGCCTCTACCGCCCCATGCCACCGGCCGAAAAGCCCCCCGGCTGGTACGTCCACGGCCTGTTCGCGTGAGGGGTCGCTTGCAACCCGAATGAATGTCATCCCGGCCCGCCGGCCGACAAAGCGCTTATGGAAACCGGTCGGGCCCCGCACTAATTGCTAGCAAAATGCATGCACATCCTCGGGAGGCTTCAATGGCGACCGTGACAATCCGCAACCTGGACGATGAGGTCGTCCGCCAACTGAAGGAGCGGGCTCGCCTGCACAACCGCTCGTTGGAAGCCGAATTGCGCGAAGTGCTGACTCGAACCGCCGGTGCCGCCGGCAGGTTGAAGAACCTGAAGCGAGAAGCCGAGCGTATTGCCGCGGCGACTGCCGGGCGTGCGCACTCCGATAGCACCGAGCTCATCCGCGAAGACCGCGATAGATGAGCCTCGTGATCGACGCCAGCGTTGCCCTGAAATGGTTCTTCGCCGAAAACCTGCATGAAGCCGCCTTGCGCATCCTCGATCGGGAATCCGATCTGCTGGCGCCCGAGCTCATTCTGGTCGAGGTCGCGAACGCGCTCTGGAAAAAGGCCATGCGCGGCGAGATTCAGGCAAGCGATGCGGAAGAGATCGTGACGCTGCTCGACCCCCATTTCACCCCATTTTTCCCCACCTTTTCCCTTCTTCCGCGCGCCCAGCAGATCGCGTTCGAACTCCGCCATCCAGTTTATGACTGCATCTACATCGCTTGCGCCGAAGCAAGCGAAGCCACGCTCGTAACAGACGACAGAAGACTCCTCTCGGTGGTCGGAGGAACGGCTTTCGGATCGCTGATCAGCCCGCTCGCCGGCTGGTCGATATGAGCCTGATGCCTTCCACCTCTCGCTTTCCCGCCAATGGCCCGCGACCCGTAAGTCGGGATGGCATGATGGGAAGGCGGGGCCGTTACCCCTATGAATTCACACATTTCCCCATGTTTTTTTTCGCCGCCCGCCCGGCATGAGCCCGTGCCCTCGCCATGTCCGACTATGCCGAGCTTCAGGTCACGACCAATTTCAGCTTCCTGCGCGGGGCCTCGCATCCGCACGAGCTGGTGCTGACGGCCGCGAGCCTCGGGCACAGGGCGATCGGCGTGACGGACCGAAACAGTCTCGCCGGCGTCGTGCGGGCGCACATCGCGGCGAAGGATGCCGGCCTGCCGCTGGTGGTCGGCGCCCGCATCGACCTCGACCGGGATCCCGCTGCCGCGGCGGCGAAGCCGAAGCGGGCGGACGGCCGTCCGCGCGAGCCGGACGGGCCGAGCGTGCTCTGCTTCCCGACCGACCGCGCCGCCTATGGCCGGCTGTCCCGCCTCATCACCCTCGGTCGACGCCGGGGCGAGAAGGGCCAGTGCTGGCTCGGCCTCGACGACCTGCTCGCGGCGAGCGAGGGCCAGATCCTCGTGGCGCTGCCGCCGGCGGTGCCCGACGCCGGCTTCCGCACCCTGCTGCATCGGCTCCGCGAAGTGTGCGGCGACCGCGCCTATCTCGCCGCGCACCACCTCTATCGCGGCGACGATTCGCGCCGCCTCGCCTGCCTCGCTGCTCTCGCGCGGGCCTGCCGCACGCCGCTCGTCGCCACCAACGACGTCCACGCACATGCCGCCGGTCGGCGCCCGCTCCAGGATGCGCTCACCTGCGTGCGCGAGGGCTGCACCATCGACACCGCCGGTCGCCGCCTGTTCGCCAACGCCGAGCGCCACCTGAAGCCGCCCCAGGAGATGGCGCGGCTCTTCGCCCGCTATCCCGAAGCGCTCGACCGCACGGTGGAGATCGCGGACCGCTGCCGGTTCAGCCTCGACGAGCTGCGCTACGAGTATCCGGCCGAGATCCTCACCCCCGGCGAGGCGCCGCAAGAGACGCTCGAGCGCCTCGCCCGCGAAGGTGCGGCACGCCGCTTCCCCGACGGGGTGCCGGAGCGGATCGCCGACACGCTGGCCCATGAGCTCCGCCTCATCTCCGAGCTCGATTACGCGGCCTACTTCCTCACGGTCTACGACATCGTCCGCTTCGCCCGCGAGCAGGGCATCCTCTGCCAGGGCCGCGGCTCGGCGGCGAACTCCGTCGTCTGCTACTGCCTTGGAGTCACCTCGGTCGATCCAACCGAGATCGACCTCCTGTTCGAGCGCTTCGTCAGCGCCGAGCGCGGCGAGCCGCCCGACATTGACGTCGATTTCGAGCACGAGCGGCGCGAGGAGGTGATCCAGTACATCTACGAGCGCTATGGCCGCGATCGTGCCGGCATGACTGCGACCGTGGTCTGCTACCGCACCCGCGGCGCCCTTCGCGACATGGGCAAGGCAATGGGCCTCTCGCTCGACACGATCGCGGCACTGACCGGCACCGTCTGGGGCTGGAGCATGGAGAGCCTGTCGGAGGAGCGGGTGCGCGAGATCGGACTGGATCCCGCCGACTGGCGCCTCGCGCTGA
Source organism: Alphaproteobacteria bacterium (assembly GCA_029268305.1). Taxonomy (GTDB): domain Bacteria; phylum Pseudomonadota; class Alphaproteobacteria; order JAJUGE01; family JAJUGE01; genus JAJUGE01. The sequence continues at coordinate 138,590 of JAJUGE010000001.1, read as the reverse complement.
CGCTCGCCCTCGCCCGCGAAGTAGCCGGCTTTCCGCGCCATCTCTCGCAGCATGTGGGCGGCTTCGTCATGACCCGCGGGGCGCTCGACGAAGTGGTGCCGATCGAGAACGCCTCGATGGAAGACCGCACCGTCATCGAATGGGACAAGGACGACATCGACGCTCTCGGCATTCTCAAGGTCGACGTGCTCGGCCTCGGGATGCTGAGCTGCATCCGCCGCGCCTTCGGGCTGCTCGACCGCCACTACGGCCTGCCGCTCACCCTCGCCACCGTCCCGCGGGAGGACGAGGCGACATACGAGATGCTCTGCCATGCGGATTCGATCGGCGTCTTCCAGGTCGAGAGCCGGGCGCAGATGTCGATGCTGCCGCGCCTCAGGCCCAGGCAGTTCTACGACCTCGTGATCGAGGTCGCGATCGTGCGCCCCGGCCCGATCCAGGGTGACATGGTTCATCCCTATCTCCGCCGCCGGGAGGGAAAAGAGAAGGTCGAGTATCCCTCGAAGGAGCTGGAAGAGGTGCTCCGCAAGACCATGGGGGTGCCGCTGTTCCAGGAGCAGGCGATGCGGATCGCCATCGTCGGCGCCGGCTTCACCCCGTCGGAGGCCGACCGCCTGCGCCGGGCCATGGCGACCTTCAAGAAGAACGGCGACATCCACCTCTTCCGCGACCGCATGATCGAGGGAATGGCCGCGCGCGGCTACGACCGCGACTTCGCGGAGCGCTGCTTTCACCAGATCGAAGGCTTCGGCACCTACGGCTTTCCGGAGAGCCACGCCGCCAGCTTCGCCCTGCTGGTCTACGTTTCGGCCTGGCTGAAATGCCACTATCCGGCCGCCTTCGCTTGCGCGCTCCTCAACAGCCAGCCGATGGGCTTCTATGCACCGGCGCAGATCGTCCGCGACGCGGCCGAGCACGGCGTCGAGGTGCTGCCGGTCGACGTCAACGCGAGCGAGTGGGACTGCACGCTGGAGCCTGCCTCCAGTTCGGACGGAATGGCGCTCCGTCTCGGCTTCCGCCAGATCAAGGGGCTCGCGGCGAAGGAGGCGACAAAGCTGGTCGAGTCACGCGGCCGGGGCTATCGCAGCGTCCAAGAGATCCGCGATCGTGCCAATCTCGACGTCGGCGCAATGGAGCGCCTCGCCCGCGCCGATGCCTTCCGCTCGATCGGACTCGACCGGCGTCAGGCGCTCTGGCAGGTTCGCCGGCTCGCGCCGAAGGCGTTGCCGCTGTTCGCAGCCGGAGAGCGGATCGATGAGCCGGAGGTGGCACTGCCGCGGATGCCGCTCGGCGAGCATGTGGCGAGCGACTACCGCACCCTCAGTCTGACGCTGAAGCGCCACCCGCTCGCCTTCCTGCGCGAGCGCCTCGCCCGCGAGCGTGTGACCCCGAACATCCGCCTGCGCGAGACGCCGCCCGATACCCGGGTGCGGGTCGCGGGGCTGGTGCTCGTGCGGCAGCGGCCCGGCAGCGCCAGCGGCGTCATCTTCATCACCGTCGAGGACGAGACCGCGGTCGCAAACCTGATCGTCTGGCCGAAGGTATTCGAGCGCTTCCGCCATGTGGTCCTGAAGGCGAGCCTGCTCTGGGCGGAGGGCAAGCTCCAGCGCGAGGGCGAGGTGATCCATATCGTCGTCGACCGACTCGTCGATCGCTCCGCGGATCTCTCAATTCTCAGCGAGGCAAGGATGACCGCACCCCTGAGCCGGGCGGACGAGTTCGTCAACACCGGCATCGCCGCCCGTCAGGACGCCATCCGCGCCCAGATCACCGGCGCCGACCACGTCCGCGCCAGTCCCGATGCCAGGGAGAAACCGCCGCTGATCGTGCGCTCGAGGAACTTCCATTGAGACGAGGCAGCTTGACCCCGGCCCCGCCGCCGAACAGTCTGCCGAGGTCACATCGGGAGCCCGGAATGATCGCCCTCGCCACTGCGCTGCACGCCGTCGCCGCCGTCGTCTGGGTCGGCGGCATGTTCTTCGCCTACATGGCCTTGCGTCCGGCCATCGGCCCGCTCGAGCCGCCGGCGCGTCTGGCGCTCTGGAAGCGGGCTTTCGACCGCTTCTTTCTCTGGGTCTGGCTATCGATCGTGCTTCTGCTGCTCACCGGCTACTGGATCATCTTCGCCGAGCTCGGCGGCTTCGCGAATGCCGGGCTTCATATTCACATCATGCACGGTCTCGGCATCGTCATGATGCTGCTGTTCTTCCACCTCTGGTTCGCGCCCTACCGGCGCCTCGGCAAGGCACTCGAGGCCAACGACACCGATATGGGAGCGCGACAGATCAGCCAGATCCGCCTGCTCGTCGGCACCAACCTGATGCTCGGCATCATCGTGGTGGTGGTCGCCGCCTCGGGCCGCTACTGGATGTGACCCGAACGGAGGCCCGGTCAGACCCCGAGCAACCAGTCGAGGAACGGCCTGCCGCCGTTGAGAACGTCGTTCCAGAGCGTCGGGAGCCAGAGGAAGATGCGGAACAACCCTTGGACCAGAGCATCGACGATCACGTCGGTTACGTCGGCGACCGGCGGATCGGCGACATAGCCCCGATAGATGGTCGCCGTGAACAGAACGAGGCCGAAGAGAATCCCGAGTCCGAAATAGAGACGTATCAGGCCGAAAATGAGCCCCAGCATGCGACCCCCTTCCCTCCGCGAAACCCCGCAGCTACGGATCGCTCGACCCACGGCCCGGACCAGCACGATCTCTTCCGGCGCAGGAGGCGTCCCCGTGGACAAGAATGACGTCGAAATCCTCGACAGGCAAACGGCTTATCAGGGGTTCTATCGCCTCGACCGCTACCGGCTGCGGCATCGCCTGCACCGCGGCGGGTGGAGCCGGGTCATAGCGCGCGAGAACTTCGACCGCGGCCGCGCCGTCGCCGTCCTCCCCTACGACCCGGACAACGACACCGTCGTTGTCGTGGAGCAGTTCCGCATCGGTGCGATGGCAGCCGGACTCGACCCGTGGATCGTCGAGATCGTCGCCGGCATGGTCGACCAAGGCGAAGACGCCGAAACGGTCGCGCGCCGGGAAACACGGGAAGAGATCGGCCGCGACATCGGCGATCTCGTGCACATCTGCGACTTCCTTTCCACGCCCGGCGGCTGCTCGGAACTCGTCACGGTCTATTGCGGCCGGATCGATTCCACCGGCGTAGACGGGGTCTTCGGCAATCCGGAGGAGAACGAGGACATACTCGTCTACGCGATCGGCTTCGACGAGGCGATGCGGAGAGTGGCGGACGGCCGGATCAACAACGGCATGACGATCATCGCGCTGCAGTGGCTCGCGCTCCACCGGGACGACCTCTGGCAACGGTGGCTCCGTCAGCCCTCGGCTTGATCGGCCTTCTGGCCGACGTGTAAGCTCGACCGACCCAGCCGCCTCGACAGGATCAGCCATGGAAGCGGTGTTCCGCGACGACCCTTACGCGCGAAGTTGCGAAGCGACGGTGACAAGCGCCGAAGGTCAGGGAATCCGCCTCGATCGTACCGTGTTCTACCCCACCGGTGGCGGCCAGCCGGGTGACAGCGGCGTGTTGCGACTGGACAATGGAGCCGAGCTTCGGATCGTCACCACCGTCAAGGGAGAGAATGAGGAGGACATCGTCCATATCCTCGAAGAGGGTGTCCCCTCACCACCGGTCGGCACCTGTCTCACGGCCACGGTGGACTGGGAGCGTCGTTACCGGCATATGCGGATGCACACTTGTCTCCACCTGCTCTGCTCGATCGTGCCCGGCGGTGTGACCGGCGGCCAGATCGGCGACGGAAAGGGACGGCTCGACTTCGACCTGCCCGACCGGACGCTCGACAAGGACGCCCTGACCGATCGCCTCAATGCGCTGGTCAAAGAGGACCTGCCCGTCGATGCGAGCTGGATCTCGGATGCCGAGCTGGAGGCCAATCCGGATTTGGTGCGGACGATGTCGGTGCAGCCCCCGTCCGGGAGCGGCAAGGTCCGCATCATCCGGATCGAAGGCGTCGACGTACAACCCTGCGGCGGCACCCACGTCCGCCGGACCGGTGAGATTGGCCCGGTGGTGGTTTCCAAGATCGAGAAGAAGGGCCGTCACAACCGCCGTGTCAACGTGGCCTTCGCGGAATGAGGAGCTGACGATGAGTTACGCCCGGCCCGAAGCCCTGGTCACTACCGCATGGCTGGCGGAGCATGTGCACGCACCGAACCTGCGGATCGTCGACGGCAGTCACCATCTGCCTACGGCCGGGCGGAACGCCCGCACGGAATACGGCGAGCGCCACATTCCCGGGGCGGTATTCTTCGACATCGACGCCATCGCCGACCGCGACACGGACCTTCCGCACATGCTGCCGAGCGCCGAGCAGTTCGCGCGCGACGTCGGTGCACTCGGTATCGGGAATGACGACAAGGTGGTCGTCTACGACACGATCGGCACAACCGGTGCGGCACGGGTCTGGTGGACCTTCCGCGTCTTCGGGCACCGCGACGTGGCGGTGCTCGACGGCGGCCTGCCGAAATGGCTGGCCGAGGGCCGGCCGACCGAAGCGGGAGCCGTGACGCTTCCGCCGAAATCCTTCAAGGCCGAGAAGGACGAGAAGCTGGTCCGCAGCCTCGAGCAGGTGCGGAGGAACATCGACTTACGGCGGGAGCAGGTCGTCGACGCCCGGAGCGCCGGCAGATTTGCCGCGACCGAGCCCGAGCCACGGGCCGGCATGCGCGGTGGACACATCCCGGGAAGCCTGAACGTTCCCTATCCGAAGCTCCTCGCCTCCGACCACACGTTCCGCTCTTCGGACGAACTGCGTCAGGCATTCGCGGACGCCGGAGTCGACCTCGAGCGGCCGATCACAACGACCTGCGGCTCCGGCGTCACGGCCGCCGTGCTCGCACTCGCCCTCTACCTGATCGGCCGTTCGGATGTCGCAGTTTATGACGGCTCCTGGAGCGAATGGGGCAGCCGTCAGGACACGCCGATCGAGCCCTGAGTCTCCCGCGCCAAAACTGGAACGATCATGAAAGACAGGACGATCGCGACCCACGCCGGGCGCCATCCGGAGCAGCATTTCGGCGTCGTCAACACCCCGGTGTTCCGCGCCTCCACCATCCTCAACCCGACCGTCGCCGCGCTGAAAGGACCGAAGGGCGTGCGCGATCCGCGCTATGGGCGGCGCGGCACTCCGACAGTGTTCACGCTCGAGGATGCGGTGTCCGAGCTCGAGGGGGCGGCCGGCGCGGTGATCGCACCTTCTGGGCTCAATGCCATCACGGTCGCGCTCTTCGCCTTTCTCGGCGCGGGCGACCACATGCTGATGGTCGACTGTGTTTATGCGCCCGCACGACGCATCGCCGGCACGATGCTCAAGCGGATGGGGGTTGAAACCACGTTCTTCGATCCGGCCATCGGCGGCGACATTGCCGGCATGATCCGAGACAACACGCGGGTGATCTACGTCGAGGCTCCGGGCTCCCAGACGTTCGACATGCAGGACATCCCGGCGATCGCTGCAGCTGCCCATGCACGCGGGGTGAAGGTCCTGATGGACAACACCTGGGCGACGCCGCTGTTCTTCAAGCCGTTCGACCACGGTGTGGACGTGTCGATCCACGCCGCCACGAAGTACATCGTCGGTCATTCCGACGCGATGCTCGGCGTGGTCACCTCGACCGATGAGTGCCTCGAGCCCCTGCGGGACTCGGCCGGCACAATGGGAGTGTGCGCGGGGCCGGACGACGTCTATCTCGGCACGCGAGGCATCCGGACGATGCCGGTGCGTCTGCGCCAGCATCAGGAGAATGCGACGACCCTAGCGCAATGGCTCGAAGGGCGCCCGGAGGTGGCGCGGGTGCTCTATCCGGCCCTGCCGTCCGATCCCGGTCACGCCATCTGGAAGCGCGATTTCCTGGGCGCCTCCGGTCTTTTCGGGGTCGTTCTGAATCCCGTGAGCGATTCTGCCGTGGCGGCGATGCTCGATGGCCTCGAGCTGTACGGAATGGGCGCGAGTTGGGGCGGCTACGAGAGCCTGATTCTTCCGACCCAGCCGGCGGCCAATCGATCGGCAACGACCTGGCGCGCGGAGGGCCCCACCCTCCGCATTCACGCCGGACTCGAGGACATCGACGACCTCATCGCCGACATGGAGCAGGGCTTCGCGCGCCTTCGTGCTGCTGCCTGAGCGGGCGGCACATCAACCGCGAGCCAGCGCCTCGATCGGTCCCTTGGCGGCCGGATAGTACGGAACGACCACCGAAACGATGCGGTCGACGTGCTTGCCGTCGCTCGAGAGCGGGTAGACTGCCCGCGCCGCCTCGAAATTGTCGGTGCCGCTGCACCGCACGCGCAGCATGGAGTAAGCGGGCTGCCCGCGCTCTATAATCTCTTCGAGCGCGACGTAGGCAAAGGCCCCCTCCTCCGTGCCTGCACTCAGTACCGTCCTGTCGGGCATGGTGCCGCTGAGGGCCAGATGGTGCTGCCCGACGAGGCGGAGCTCGACGACTATCCCCGCATCCTCCTCGACAATATCGGCGAGCATGATATGCGGCAGGAGATCGGCCACTTCGGCCGGATCGATGTCGTCCCGTGCCGGAAGCTCGCCATCCAATACCTTGGCGCGCCAGACGGAATCGAAGCGGCGCAGAACAGCGTCGATCAGCTGGTGATTGGAGTCGATAAAGAACGCCTCCACCATCTCGATTGCGCCGGTCCGCACCGGGGGATCAAGGAACAGCATGTCTGGTCATCTCCCATGGCCGCAGCGTGCTTCGCACCATGGCGAAGGTCTCACGCAGCGATTAAGTAAAAGTTGACGGAGAAGCCACGGATGACCGCCTCACGGCGGAACGTGCGGCGGTTAACCAATCGTTAGCCTTCTTCCGTTATCTCTGGTTAAGCATTGGATGCCGGATCGGGCTCTGGGGGGCGATGCTGATATTCAACCGTTCGGGATCGAGCACCTGCACGCGCACCTCGCATCCCGACATAGCTCCGAGGCCGCCGTGAAAGCCGTAACGCCCGCTACGCATGAGATCGCGATCCGACCGCGCATGAGGCAGGGCCGCTTCGGCATGAAGCTCGTTCTGACCGTTGCTCTTTTCGCTATCGCAGCATGCGCGGACAACGGGCCGGTCCCGGCGCGAGAGGAAACCGTGGTGTACGAGCTGCCGGCCGAGACCCCCAGGATGCCGCTTCCACGTCCCAAGCCGGACCGACCGAAATCCGCGAAGAAGTCGAGCAAGACCGCGCAAGCAGCGACGAAGGCGACGCCGGTCGAGCCGGTCGAGCCCGTAACGGAACCCGAGAAGGAAAACTGGACGGTCGAGAGGCTCGTCGGCATGACCGAGGCGGAGACCCGTGGGCGGCTCGGGCCTCCGAATTTCGCCGAAGATGCAGCGCCGTCCAGGATATGGCTCTACGCAGCAGAGAACTGCAGCATACGGCTCTACTTCTTCCCCGAAGTGGAGTCGCTCGTTTATCGCGTGCTCCGCTACGAGGTGCTCGGACATGGCGACGGCGAACAGTGTATCGCCGACCTCGCGAAGGCAGATTCGCCCGCCGGTCGAGCTACCAACGTTCGGCAAGCTTCTTGAATTCTCCACCGGCGGGTCAATGGGTGTGCCGATGAGTGTCGTTCCCCTGAGAGCCGCAACCACATCCGACCACGCCGGCAGTGCAGGCGAGATCAGGCATGACGAAGCCGAGGCTTCGGCGGAAGCAGGGCATCGGTACACCACCCTCACCGTACCGGCCGCGAAAGGGGCGACTGCTCGACCGGGAAGCGGTGACAGAGGCGTCCGGCACATGTCGTTGGGTGCCAAACTGGCACTGATGGTGGCGGTATTCCTCGCGGTTCCGGTGATCCTCTACCAGCAGTTCCAGCAGGCAGACCGGGAAAAGTCGCAACTTCTCCTGGAGAGCGTTCGGGAGCAGGGCCGCATAATCGCGGCTGGGCTTGCCCCGATCCTTTCGCGCCAGGACCCGTCGCCCCTGATCGCCGTGCCCCAGATCCTTCCAGAGCTCTCCGGGTCGAGGATCAATACGAAGGTGCTCCTTCGGCCGGCCGGTGGCGAAGGGGCACAAGGCTTCTTCTACGTCGCGGCGAGCCCCCCCGTCAGCGCTGCGTTCCTCGAGAGCGAGCGGCAGCGGCTGACGCAGCAGGGCGTCCTGGATCAGCTCGCCACCTCGTGCGCTCTCGACCTTCCGGCAGCGCTCAGATACCGATCGCCCGGCGGCAGGGAAGAGCTGATTACGTCGATCACCCCCGTCCGCAACGATCTCGGTTGCTGGGCCATCGTCGCCTCCTATTCGGGAGGCGGTCTTCTGGCCAGCACGCTGGGCAAGCCATACTGGCAGGCGCCGGAGATCCAGCTGGCTGCGCTCATCTACGCCACGACCGCCCTCATCGTGATCTCCCTCTTCATCAGGCTCTGGCGCAACCTTTCGAGGTTCAGCCGACTGGCGACTGAGATACAGAGCGCCGGCCCGAGCGTGGGGTCGTTCGTTCAGCAGAACACGTTTCGGGAGCTGGCGGGCGTGGCGGCGGAGTTCGATCGCATGATCGAGGCGTTGCGCAAGCTTTCCGGCGCTGTCGAGCGGAGCCCGACCTCGGTTGCCATCACCGACGCCGAAGGCCGGATCGAGTATGTCAATCCCGCCTTCACCGACATGACCGGCTATTCGCGCGATGAAGCAATCGGCAGCAAGACCAGCATCCTCAAATCGGGCGAGACCCCTCGGACGACTTATGAGGAAATGTGGGACACGATCTCCAGCGGGCGCGTTTGGCGGGGCGAGTTGTGCAACGCTCGCAAGGACGGAAGCCTGTTCTGGGCCTCGGTATCGATCTCGTCGAGCAAATCCTCAGACGGAAAGATCACGCACTATATCGGGCTGCACGAAGACATCACGGCGCGCAAGCAGGTCGAGCAGCAACGAACCCTCCTGCTCGCAGAGCTTAACCATCGGGTCAAGAACACGCTGGCCACGGTGAAATCGATCGCGACCCAGACGCTGCGGCAGAGTCCATCGATCGAGCAGTTCCGGGATTCGTTCGAGGGGCGGCTTCGCGTCCTCGCCGTGGCGAACGATCTGCTGACACAGACATCCTGGAAAGGCGCGGACCTGCGAACGCTGTCACGGCGCGCATTGGAGCCTTTTCACAAGAGCGGCTCGGATCAGGTCACGATCGACGGGCCGAACCTCATGCTCTCACCGAAGGCCGCGCTCAGCTTCAGTCTTACGCTCCACGAGCTCGCGACGAACGCCGCCAAGTACGGCGCGCTTTCAGCCCCATCGGGAAAGGTCGAGCTGCGATGGTCATTCCGGAACCATCCCGACGGGCAGATGCTCGTCTACCGCTGGCGCGAGACCGGGGGCCCGAAGGTGACGGCACCGTCCCACCGCGGCTTCGGGACGACTCTCATTGAGAAGGGTATGGCCTACGAGCTGAATGGCGAGGTCCAGACGGAGTACCTGGAGGAAGGCCTGCGGTGCGAGATCGTCGTCCCCCGCGCCGAAGTCGAGCAGCCGACCGGAAACGCCCTGATCAGTAGCCCTGATCGTCCAGGTTGAGCAACGGAAACGCGCTATGCACGTGCGGCAGCACCACCGGCTGCGCAGGATGCAGGTACGTCCGGTCTAGCTGCCCGAGGTCGGTCACGCCCAGCAGGCCCATACATTCGAACATTTCCGCTTCCAGCAGCTCGAGAACCCGGACCAGGCCTTCGCGACCGGCGGCGGCCATACCGTAGCCGACCAATCGTCCGATCCCGACTGTATTGGCCCCGAGTGCGATCGCCTTCACGATGTCCGAGCCGCGGCTGAAGCCTCCGTCGATCACGATCTCGGCCCGTCCGGCCACGGCCTCGACCACCTCCGGAAGGACATCCATCGCGCCGCGCCCGTGGTCGAGTTGCCGCCCGCCATGGTTGGAAACATAGACGACCTCCACTCCGTGCTCGCAAGCCAGTGCGGCGTCCTCGCCGGTGGCCAGCCCCTTGATCACCAACGGAATGTCGAATTTGTCCTTCAGACGCTTCACGTGGTTCCAGTTCAATCCAGCCTGAAACTCTAGGCCCGACGCCCGCTGCCGCCAGGGTTTGACGAAGCGTTTGGCGATATCGCGCTCCCGCCGGCTGTAAACGGCCGTATCGACCGTGAGGCAGAAAGCGTCGTAACCGGAGTCGATTGCACGGCGCACATGATCGTCCACCCAGGCGTCATCACCGCGGACGTAGAGCTGAAAGATCTTCGGTCCGGCCGCCGCCTCGGCGACCGCTTCCATGCCGGGCTGCGAGACGGAGCTGAGGATCGTGAAGACATTGAACTCACCGGCGGCCTTGGCGGCCGTAGCACCACCACCGGGTTCGAACGATTCCAGTGAGCCGATCGGCGCGAGCGCGACGGGAATGCGCAGCTTTCGCCCGAGCAAGCTACCGCTGCAGTCGATCGATGAGACGTCCCGCAGCGCCCTGGGGCGAAATGCCAGCGAGTCCAGTGCCATCCGGTTCCGCTTGAGCGTGGTCTCCGTCTCGGTCCCCCCGATAAGGTAATCCCAGATGTTGTTGGAGAGCTTTTTCCGAGCCTCCTTCACGATCTCGTGGAGCGTCAGGAAATCACCCGTCGTTTCGCTGAGCATTGTCCGCCCGATGCCTCTTATCCGTTGTCCGTCCCGTCAATATGCCGCCTCGGCCGGCTCGGGTCGAAGAAAATGCGTCACCCTGCATGGAGTGCCTCACGACCCAGGTTCCGCAGGCGAATCCGCTGCACGTAACCCGCCGCACTGCCGAGCTTGCCCATATCCCGGACCAGAAGCTCGAATGCCTCGCTGGCCTCGCCGACCAGTTTCGACTTCAGTTCCGGGAGGCGCGATTGAAAGCTGGCTATGCGTTCGCGGCCAGCCATCAGAAGCGGGATCGCCGCCTTCTCGCCTCCCTCCCCCTCATAGGCTTCAACGGCTGCAAACACGATGGTGCGCGCACCAGCGGCGATCGCTGCCATCAATCCGATCTCTTCCAGAGCAGAATCCTCCGGCTCGCCTGTCGCCTCTTCGGCAATAAAAGCGAAAGCGGCCGCCATCGCTCCGAGACCGGTGCCGAGCCCGACCAGGTCCTCTGCGGTGCGGAGCGGCTGGGCCACGATCGGGTACGCCTCGCCTTCGGGTCCCAGGATCGCGCTCTCCGGGACGATGCAGCCCTCCAGCTTCAGACCGCAGTGAAGTGCCGGCCGCAGATAATCGACCGCGCCCGCTTCCGTGAATGAAAGTCCCGGCGTGGCACGCGGCACCAGGAACGCGCTGTAACGCTTCCGGCCTCCCTCGACCGACGTGATCGCCAGCACCACGAAAAGATCGGCGACCGGACCGTTCGTTACGTACGCCTTCTCGCCGGAGATCGACCATCCCTCGGCCGTCCGCTCCGCTCGGGTCGTCAGGTGCTTCGGGTGCGCGCCGGCTCCCAGCTCGGATATCGCTACCGATACGATCGTTTCTCCCGTCACGAGGCGCGGCAGGTATGTGCGGCGCTGTGCTTCATTGCCCAAACGGGCGATGAGCCAGCTTCCCAGCGTCGTCTGGGACTGCCAGGCCGAGACGATCCCGAGATTGCGACCATGGCGGACGAGCGCCTCGGCGACGGCGATCTGGTCCCTGCGGCGAAGGCCGGCACCCCCGAACTCGGGCGGCAGCAACAATCCGAGCAGCCCCGCCTGCCCCAGCTCCAGCCAGAGGTCGCGTGGGAAGTGGCCCTTCCGGTTCAGGTCGGTTCTGGTCCGGATATGGGTCGCGGCGAACCTGCTCGCGCGTTCGACGATGTCCGACATGCATCCCTCTGTGTCTGGAAACGGGTGCGACTGGCATCTTGCGCCAGAACCGCCAGAATAACCCGATCGAACCGGCATGGAGGAACAGCCGTGGCTGCCGACCTACCGCTTTCACGCTACACCGTTCTCGACCTCACGGCCCATCGGGCCGGGCCGACGGCCGTCAGGCAACTCGCCGACTGGGGCGCCCGCGTCATCAAGATCGAGCAGCCACCGGCCGAGGGCGAAGACGGCGGCGGTATTCTGGGCCGACGGCATGGTTTCGACTTCCAGAACCTCCATCGCAACAAGCTCGGCGTGACCCTCGACCTGAAAACCGCCGAGGGGAAGGAGATCTTCTTCGAACTGGCGAAGCGGGCCGATGTGGTGGTCGAGAACTATCGGTCGGCCGTGAAGCATCGCCTCGGCGTCGATTACGAGTCGGTGCGGAAGGTCAATCCGCGCATCGTCTACGGCAGCATCGCCGGGTTCGGCCAGGACGGGCCATACGGCAAGCGGCCGGGAGTGGACCAAATCGCCCAAGGGATGGCCGGCCTCATGTCGGTCACGGGATTACCGGGCCAGGGTCCCGTGCGGGTCGGGATTCCGATCGCCGACCTCACCGCAGGAATGCTCCTCGCGCAGGGCATCCTCATCGCATTGCTGCAGCGGGAAACGACCGGCGAAGGCCAATGGGTCCACACCTCGCTGCTCGAGGCGCTCGTTCAGATGATGGACTTCCAGGCGGCGCGCTGGCTCATCGCCGGCGAGGTCCCGAAGCAGGCGGGCAACGATCATCCGACGAGCGTCCCCACCGGCGTCTTCGAGACCGCCGACGGTCACATAAACATCGCCGCCTCCGGCGACACGCTGTACGAGCGCTTCTGCAAGGCGATCGGCGCCGAAGAGTTGCTGACCGACTCGCGGTTCGCCGATTTCGAAACGCGATCTTCGAATCGCGCGGCGTTGAACGAGGAGATCGCGAAGCGAACCCGCCAGCAGCCCAGCCAGCATTGGATAGAACTGCTGAACGAGGCCGGTGTCCCCTGTGGCCCGATCTATTCGATGGACCAGGTCTTTGCCGATCCGCAAGTCCAACACCTCGGCATCGCCCGCACTGTCGAGCATGCCGCTTTGGGTCCGATCAAGGTCGTGGGGCAGGCTATCAATCTGCCGAAGACACCACAGCCGGATAAACTCCGATTGCCGACGCCCGAGCTCGGCGAGCATACCGACGCCATCCTGTCGGAGCTCGGCTACGCGCCGGAGCGGATTGCGGAACTCCGAAAGCGGCGAGTGGTGTGATCACGCCGCTGGCCGTTTGAGCTCGCCAGCAGCGCGCGCCAGATCCTGTACGAAACGGTCGTACTCGCGCTGCTTGTCGGCCTCGCCACGCAGGCGGAGCAGATAGGACGGATGAATTGTTACCAGGAGCCGGCGGCTCTCCTGGAGCTCGATGAACTGTCCCCGCACTTTGGAGATGGTGACCACCTTCCCCATCAGCGCCCGTGCCGCGGTGGCTCCTAGCGCGATCACGAGGGAAGGGTCTACCAGGTCAAGCTCCTGATCCAGCCACCAACGGCACGCCTGGATCTCTCCCGCGTCCGGCTTCTGGTGGATGCGTCGCTTGCCGCGGGGCTGAAACTTGAAATGCTTGACGGCATTCGTGACGAACGTCCGGGCGCGATCCAGTGCGGCTTCTTTCATCGCCCGGTCCAGCAGTCGCCCGGCCGGGCCGACGAATGGATGTCCCTGAAGGTCTTCCTGATCGCCCGGCTGCTCGCCCACCAGCATCACCTCGGCCGATACCTCCCCTTCCCCGGGCACCCCTTGGGTCGCGTTCCGGAAGAGCGGGCATCTTCGGCACCCGTCGATGGCCGGCTTCAGATCGGCAAGGCTGCTCACACGATCGTCGAGTTGGGTGGGCATCATCAGCATCCGGAACATGATCCGCGGGCGGCATTCTGCCGCCGCACCGGGTTAAAGCGCGCGGCCCGTCAGGGGTTCCGCGAGCGCCCGGAACCGTTGCCCACGACCAAGGTTCCGACCGGGGAAGCGGGAGAGAACCACAGGACCGGAGCCGTTCGATGGCAGAGAAGGAAGAGCTGCAGCCGCCCCAGCACCAGGCTCGTCAACCCGGTCGCGAAGGCGAGATGACCCCGGAGCCCCAGAGCGAAATGAGGAATTACCGGGGCAGCGGGAAACTGACCGGGAAGAAGGCCCTCGTGACGGGCGGCGATAGCGGCATCGGCCGGGCGGTTTCAATCGGCTTCGCAAAGGAAGGGGCGGATGTCGCCATCATCTATCTCGAAGAAGACGCAGACGCGAACGAATCCAGGCGACTGGTGCAGGCCGAGGGGCGGCGCTGCCACCTCATCCGCGGTGATGTAGGCGACGAGGCATTCTGCAAATCCGCCGTCGCGGAAGCCGTGCGGGAGCTCGGGGGTCTCGACATACTCGTCAACAACGCGGGGGAGCAGCACCCTTGCGACACTTTGGAGGGAATCTCGACCGAGCAGCTACACCGGACCTACGCCACGAACATCTTCTCGATGTTCTACATCACCAGGGCGGCATTGCCGCATCTGGGGAATGGATCCGCAATCGTGAACAGCACCTCGGTCACTGCGTACCGCGGCAGTTCACATCTGATCGATTACGCTTCGACAAAGGGCGCCATCGTCTCCTTCACCCGGTCGCTCGCCCTCTCTCTCGCAGAACGTGGAATTCGGGTGAACGGCGTGGCGCCCGGCCCAATCTGGACACCGCTGATCCCTGCCTCTTTCGATGCCGATCACGTCGCGACGTTCGGCGGCAAGGTCCCGCTCGGGAGACCCGGTCAACCGGATGAGGTCGCCCCCTGCTACATCTTTCTCGCCTCCGCCGACGGGTCTTATATGACGGGACAGGTCCTCCACCCGAACGGCGGCGAAGTGGTGGGCGGCTGATGGCCTCGGGTTCTGCGAAACCTTCCAAGCCTAAGGCTAGAAACAGCCGGAGGTCCAACCAACGGAAATCGCCCGATTCCGGTCGCAGGTCCTCCGACGCACTCGACGCCTACACCGCAAAACGGGACTTCGAGCGAACGCCGGAGCCGGCGGGGACGGCATCCCACAAGGGAGACGGCAACAGCTTCGTGGTCCAGAAGCACGCGGCGAGTCGCCTCCACTACGATTTTCGCCTCGAACTGGATGGTGTGCTGAAAAGCTGGGCCATCGCCAAGGGCCCGAGCCTGGATCCCGCCCACCGCCGCCTGGCCGTACATGTGGAGGATCATCCGCTCGAGTACGGCAGCTTCGAAGGCGTCATCCCCCAAGGACAATACGGTGGCGGCACGGTCATGCTGTGGGATCGCGGCACGTGGGAGCCGGTAGGCGAACGCGGCGCGGATTATGAAGGCGGGCATATGAAAGTCCGCCTGCGCGGTGAAAAGCTACGTGGCGTCTGGGCACTGGTCCGGATGGGCGGCAAGGCACGTGACGAGAGACGCGACAACTGGCTGCTGATCAAGGATCGGGATGAGGAAGCGCTTCGGGGCGAGCCCGAAGCTTGGCTCGAAGAGAATGCCTGGAGCGTCGCTTCCGGCCGAGCCATGGAAGAAATCGCCGAAGCCAAGGACGCAGTTTGGAATTCGGAGGAAACGGGGCCGGAGCGGCGAAAAGGATGATCACCTACCAAGAGGAGCCGGGTACGAACCTTATCGAGATCACTGTCGACGGAAAGGTCTCGCGCGCGGAGTTCGACGAGATCGCAGCGAACCTCGAAGCGGCGATCGCACGTCACGGCAAGGTTCGGCTGCTGGAAGACATCCGCGATTTCCGCGGCATGGACCCCGCGGCCTTTTGGGACGACGTGAAGTTCAGCCTGCGTCACATGAACGACGTGAGCCGCGCGGCGATCGTCACGGACGAACGCTGGATCGAATGGCTCGTCCGTGTCGTCGGTCCCGCGCTGAAGGCCGAAGTCCGCACCTTCACGCCAGCCGAGGCCGATGCGGCACGCGTCTGGCTCAGGAGCACCTGATGAACGACGATTGCCCCGCGCGAAGCCCTTCTTCATGCTGACGGAGATGCCGCTCTGCGGACGAGAAGCGGGAGGGAGTGATGGAATACGGCGTCACCATGTTCGCCACCGACTATTCGATGGGGCCGGCGGAGCTGGCGATGGCGGTCGAGGAACGTGGCTTCGACGCCCTCTTCATCCCCGACCACACGCACATTCCGGCGAGCCGGAAGTCTCCCTTCCGGATCGGCGGGCAACTGCCGGACGACTACATCCGCAATCTCGACATGTTCGTCGGCCTCGCCGCGGCTGCGGCCGTGACGAAGCGAATTCGGCTCGGCACCGGCGTCTGCCTCGTGATCGAGCGCGACCCGATCATCACAGCGAAGGAGATTGCGAGCCTCGACCACCTCTCGGGCGGGCGCATCGATGTCGGCATCGGCGGCGGCTGGAACCGGGAGGAGATGGAGAACCATGGCACGAACTGGAAGCGCCGCTTCAAGGTCATGCGAGAGCGCGTCGAGGCGATGAAGGCGATCTGGACCCAGGACGAGGCGAGCTACGACGGCGAGTTCGTCAAGTTCGAGCGCATCTGGTCCTGGCCGAAGCCGGTGCAGAAGCCGCATCCGCCGGTTTTCGTCGGCGGTGACGCCGAGCGTACCCTGGATCGGGTGATGCGCTACGGCGATGGCTGGATCCCGATGCTCGCCGACCCGCCCGGAGAAAGCCGGCTCGAGGAGCGGCTGAAAATGATGGCGGACTTGGCTCGGCGGGCGACAGAGGCTGGACGCCCGCCCTACCCGATCACAACCTTCGGCACTCCGCGCGACCCGGAAACCATTCGGCGTCTCCGCGACGCCGGCGTGACCCGCTGCATTTTCGGGCTGAAAGCTGACAGCGCCGACAATGTCCTGCCGCGGCTCGACCGCCTGGCTCGTTTCGTCGAAGAGCTGCGTGCGCAGTAACAGGTCGGATCCAACTTCCGCTTCTTGATCGGCCGGGTCAGCCCTCCTTGCTTGCGCCGGCGTCTGCACTGATTCCTCACGCAGGCCTTGCGGTCGCGGAGAATAACCCACATAGAACCCGGCCCCTTTGTGAAGCGCGATCGGGCCGCCCCAGCAAAGTGTGTGACGCAGTATCTCATCTACGGAGAGCCTATGCGCTCGAAGATCGACGAACTCACCATCGAGAGCCTGACCGGAGCCGACGCGGCGCGCGAGATTCCTTCGCTCGCGAGGCTACGGATGCAGGTCTTCCGCGAGTTCCCCTACCTCTATGACGGCAGCACGGCATACGAGGAGAAATATCTCGCCGCCTATACCGCCGTACCGGATGCCGTCATCGTCACGGCCCGGGCCGGCGAAGTCGTGGTGGGTGCGGCCACCGCCCTGCCTCTCGTCGACGCGGTCGAGGAGGAGCAGGCGCCATTCAGAGAGGCCGGCTGGCCGCTCGATCGGATCTGCTATTTCGGCGAGTCCGTCCTGCTGCCGGAATGGCGCGGACGCGGTGTCGGGGTGAGCTTCTTCACCCATCGTGAGGCGCACGCCAGGTCGTTGGGCCTGACGAAGGCGGTCTTCTGCGCGGTCGATCGTCCGGCCGATCACCCGCGGCGGCCGGCAGACTACGTTCCGCTCGACGCGTTCTGGCGCAAGCGGGGCTATGAGCGCATCCCCCTCGAGACGACCTTCTCGTGGCAGGATCTGGACGAGGAGGCCGAGAGCCCGAAGCGCATGCTGTTCTGGGCGAAGGACCTGACCTAGACAATTCCGGAGAACAATTGAGCGCTTGCATCCGCGTTTCGACCTCCGCATGGCCGGTCGCCCCTTCGGCCGACTGGCTCGCCTTCGCTGCCAAGGTCGACACAATTGCCCGGGAAGCGGCGAGCCACGGCTCGCGGCTCCTGGTGTTGCCCGAATATGCGAGCATGGAGCTTTCGTCGCTTCTGACGGGACCGGCACAACACGATCTCGCGGCCCAGCTCGAAGCGATGCAGGACCTGTTGCCCGAATGGCTCCAACTGTATGCGGCGATCGCCAGGAGCCATGGGCTCTATCTCCTCGCGCCCAGCTTCCCCGAATGCGACCCCGACGGCCGCTACCGCAATCGTGCGCGGCTGTTTTCTCCGACCGGAGAATGCGCCGCGCAGGACAAGCTGAACATGACCCGTTTCGAGGCGGAAACGTGGGGAATCGCCCCGGGAAAGAGCCTCAAGCTCTTCGACACTGACTTGGGCAGGCTCGGTGTAGCCATCTGCTACGACTCCGAGTTTCCGCTGCTCGTCCGCCGGCTAGCGGAGGCGGGTGCCGATGTCGTGCTCGTCCCGGCATGCACCGACGGCCTCTCGGGCTATCACCGCGTCCGCACCGCCGGACTCGCGCGCGCTCTGGAGAACCAGTGCTATGTCGTACAGGCGGCGACCGTCGGTGATGCACCCTGGTCGCCGGCAATCGACTTCAACGTCGGTGCCGCGGGTATCTTCGCCCCGGCCGACAAGGCGTTGTCGCCCGACGGCGTGATCGCGCTCGGCGGCATCAACCGCGCCGGCCTGATCCATGCCGAGTTGGACCTCAGCCTGATGCAGGATTTGCGGCGCGACGGCGAAGTGCTGATCTCACGCGACTGGCGCGCGGCCGAAGGCGCGCCCGCGGGCGATGTCGAGATCGTCAGGCTTTGACGGGGCGGCCCGGAAACACCACGGACGCGATCGCTATAATCACGAGGGCGAGAGCGAGGAAGGTGTCGATCCCCGGTGTCTCACCGAGAAGCAGTGCGCCGGAGACGACCCCCACCACCGGGACCATCAGCGTGCTGACGGTCGACATGACCACCGGCGTGATGGCGACGATCGTAAAGAATGCCCAATAGCAAAAGAGCGAAGCGATCACCGCGTTATACGCGAGAGCGAGGGCCGGCAGCAGCGACACCGGGCCGATCTCGCCGAGCTCCAGGACAAGCGCGCACAGCAGGATCGGAATGCCACCGATGAGCTGCTGCCACCCGGTGAGCACCGCCGTCGGCAACGTGAAGCGGTAGTATTTGAGCGCCACCGTTCCCGCGCCCCAGCAGGCGGCGGCGGCGATGATCGAAAGAGCTCCGAGCGGGGCCGCGCCGATGTTGCGGGCATCGGCGATCACGAGAACCGCCATACCACAGAGGCCGGAGACGAGGCCGAACGTCTGGCGACGGGTGGGCCTGTCCCCGAGGAGCAGCATACCGGCCAAGGTCGCCCACAACGGCATAGTGTATCCGAGGATCGCCGCCCTCCCCGAATCCATGTACATGATCCCGTAGAACATGAGCACGTTCCAGAGCGCCATGTTGAGAATGGCGGCGACGGCGAGGCCACGCCATTGCGACACCGGAACCCGCAAGGATTGGCCATAGGCGCGGGCGATGGCGAACAGGCCGGCGGCGGCCACGAAGGCGGTCACCGTCCGAAAGGTGAACAGGGGGATCTCGGAAAGCCCCACCTTCAGGATCGGCCAGTTGACGCCCCAGAGCAGCGTCAGCCCGGGCAACAGTACCCAGCCGAGTTTCGGCATCGCCGTCACCGCCTCGGCGATGGGCGTGGATTTGCCGGTAACGCTGTTCACTCGGGAGGCTCCATCTCGAAAAGTCGCCGCCGCGGCCGGCAGGCGCTCAGGACAGCATATTGCGGCTGCCGCTCGCGGCAATGGCGGCCCTGCGCTCGTCTTGCCGGGATTTCCGCACTGGGATAAATGGAACAACCGTCCGAACGACAGGAAAATCCGCCATGGCGATGCCCGCCGCAGAGATGCTCGACCGGATGCGTGCCGTCGTCGGTGACAGGGCCGTCCTCACCGACCCGGCTGACCTCGAGCCGCATCTCACGGAGCTGCGCGGCCTCTTTCGCGGCAAGACGCCAATGCTGGTTCGGCCCGCCTCGACCGAGCAGGTCTCCGCCATCGTGCGCCTCTGCTGGGAAAGCGGCACGCCGATCGTGCCCCAAGGCGGCAATACCAGCCTATGCGGCGCCTCGATCCCGTTCGAGGAAGGCGAGGAGATCATCGTCAGCCTCAGCCGGATGAACCGGGTCCGTGAGATTGATCCGCTCAACTACACGATGACCGTCGAGGCCGGCTGCGTGCTCCAGAACATCCAGCAGGCGGCCGACGAGGTCGACCGGCTGTTTCCGCTGAGCCTCGGTGCCGAAGGAAGCTGCCAGATCGGCGGCAACCTCTCGACCAACGCGGGCGGCATCAACACGCTCCGCTTCGGCAACGCCCGCGACCTCGTCCTCGGGCTGGAGGTGGTCCTGCCGGACGGCCGCATCTGGAACGGCCTACGCCGACTGCGCAAGGACAACACCGGCTACGACCTGAAGCACCTGTTCGTCGGAGCCGAAGGAACGCTCGGGATCATCACCGCCGCCGCGCTCAAGATATTTCCGAAGCCGCGCGAGGAGGTGACGGCGATGGCCGCCGTCTCTTCGCTACCCGGCGTGATCGAGCTCCTGTCGCGCATGCGGCTCGCGACCGGCGACCAGGTGTCCGCCTTCGAGATGATGCCGCGCTTCGGCATCGAAATTTCGGTGAAGCACGTCCCCGGTGTCCGGGACCCGTTCGACCAGCCGTACGAGCACTACGCACTGATGCGAGCCAGTGCCGGGCGGCGCAACAGTGGCCTCCGCGAGTTGGTGGAGGAGACGCTCGCCGAGGCGATCGAGGAAGGCCTGGTGCTGGATGCGGTGATCGCCGAGAGCGAGCAGCAGGTGAAGGACCTCTGGCGGATCCGCGAGGCGATCGTCGAGGCGCAGATACCGGAAGGCGGCAGCATCAAGCACGATGTCGCCATTCCCGTCTCCCGCGTAGCCGATTTCATCGAGCAGGCGAATGCGGTGGTCGAGAAGACGATCCCCGGTGCCCGTCCCTGCCCGTTCGGCCATGTCGGCGACGGCAACATCCACTACAACGTCACCCAGCCGGTAGGCATGGACAGGGCCGAGTACCTGGCGCGCTGGGGCGAGCTCAATGACGCGGTTCACCGCATCGTCGCCTCCATGGACGGCAGCATCAGCGCCGAACACGGCATCGGCCGCCTCAAGCGCGAGGAGCTCGCTCATTACAAGAGCGAGGTCGAGCTCGATCTGATGCGGACCATCAAGGCGGCGCTGGACCCGAAGGGGATCATGAACCCGAAGAAGGTGGTGCCGGAGGGGTAACGGGCGTCAACACTAGAACAACCGCTCCGTCGCAATGCGCGCGCCATCGCGCATCGCCCGCAACTTCGCCCAGACCACGTCCTCCGCAACTCGCCCCATGCCGGCCGAGGTGTCGAAGCCGCAGTCGGTGCCGGCAATGACCCGACGTGGGTCGCCGATGGCATGGGCGACTCGCTCGATCCGGTCGGCGACGACCTCCGGGTGCTCGACGAAATTGGTAAGCGTGTCGATCACGCCGGCGACCAGGATCTGGTCGTCGTCAGGGGGCCGCTTCTCCAGCACCTTGTATTCGTGTGCGTGGCGCGGATTGGCGAACGGAAAGACGAAGCCGCCGACGCGGGCCTGACGGATGATCGGCAGGATTTCCTCCAGCGGAACGTCGAGATCGTGCGGCCCTTCGTAATTGCCCCAACAGACGTGCATCCGCACCCGGTCGCGAGGGATGTTCTCCAGCGCGCGGTTGATCGATGCGACCACCGCCTCCACGAAGGCGAGGAAGTCCGCGAGGGGCCGGTCCTGGAAGCCGATGTGCCGCTCCAGCGCAAGATCGGGACAGTCGAGCTGTAGCAGATAGCCGTGGCGCACGATCGTCTCGTACTCCACCCGGAGCGCATCGGCGAGCGCAGAAAGATAAGCATCTTCCGTGTCGTAGTGCTCGTTCTTCATCGCCGCCGCGACGATGCCTGGCGACGGTGCCGTCATGAACGGCTCCACGAAGGGATCGCTCGCGGCATCGAGCGCTTCTCGGAAATCCACGCACTCCGCCTCGACCAGCCCCGCATCGAGGTACCGCACCTCCCCCACTGCTTTCGGAGGGAGAAAATTGCTGACGGCAACGCGTCCGGCCTGCTGCGCCTCCATCATGCGGGCATAGTCGGGATAGCGGGCGACATCGCCGCGCGGACGACGTGTCCAGGAGCCGCCAAAGCCCGACATGCGATGCTGAACGTAGAGGAAGAAACCCTCGCGCTGCTGCTCTCCGTTGTTGCCTATGTCGATGCCGGCTGCGGCCTGCTTCGGCACGATCTGCCGCAACGCGTCGCGGCCTGCACGCTCCAGCTCGGCGGCATCCACCGCACCGCCCTGCGCGCGGCGGCCATAGAGGCTCACCAACTCCAACGGCCGCGGCAAGCTGCCGGCATGCGTCGTCAGGATCCGATCCTCGCTCATCCGCATGTCGCCATCCTCCTCTCCCGTGAGCTGCGATAGGCAGCTGCCGGTATCGATTTCACCCCAGGTGGCGCGCCCTCAAGCGAACCAGCGACAGGACAGCATCGATCGTCGGTGTTTCGAGCCCCGCCAGCTCCCGCATCGTGGCGATCGACTCCGCCAGAACGTCGAGCTCGATGGGTCGACCGCGCTCCAGATCCTGCAGCATCGACATTTTGTGGTGAACAGCGCCCAAAGTGATGGTGACCCGCTTTTCCATCGGCACGGGAATCTCTACGCCGAGCGCTTCGGCGACGGTTTCGGCCTCCTTCATCATGCGCCGGACCACGTCCACCACGTCCGGCGCCTCGGCGATCTCGCCGTTGGTCGCGTTGCAGAGCGCGGCGACCGGGTTCCAGCACATGCTGTTGATCATCTTGATCCACAAGTCGCCACGAATTGCCCGGCGCACCGGGGCCTTGAGGCCGCCATCGTACATGGCCCGGCTCAGCCGCACGATGCGCTCGGACTCCGATCCGTCCGGCTCACCGATCGGGTAGCCCGAAGCGGCGCCATCCTGGCGGACGACGCCGGGCTCGACCACCTCGGCCCCGGTCCAGAAGACGCAGCCGATCGCCCTTTCCGGTCGGAGCATCTCCCACTGCCGGCCACCCGGGTCGAGACGCTCCAGCCGCAGATTTTCGTGCGGACCGGGCTGGCCGTAGAAATACCAGTAAGGAATACCGGTGGTCGGCGGAATCACCGCCGTGTCCGGGCCGAGGAGCGGCTGCATCGCATCGAGCGCATTCGTCACCTGGTGGGATTTCAGCGTGATGAAGACGTAGTCCTGAGGTCCAAGCTCAGAAGCGTCGCCGGTCGCCTTGACCGGGACGGTGAAATCCTCGTTTGGCGTTACGACGCGAAGCCCCTTGCGCTGCATCGCCTCCAGGTGCGGGCCGCGGGCGATCACACTCACCTCGACATCGGCTCTGGCGAGATGGCCCGCGATGTGGCCGCCGATTGCACCGGCACCGTAGACACAGACTTTCATTTCTCTTCCTGCTCCGGGGTGCGCGGTCAGACCGCGGTGTAGAGATCGTCGCCACTTTCGGCCGCGGCGACCAGGCGATCGGCATCTTCCGAAAGGAAGTGACCCTGCTCCACGAGACGATCGCAAGCCTGGCGCAGGGCTCTCACGAATCCGGCCTTGTCGCCGTACCGCTCCTCGAACGAAGGGCGCGGATCGCCGCTCGCCTCACGCTCAGCCCTGGTTCGGGCGAACGGGATGAGCGAGCCGATGACGCCGGCGAGCTCTCCGGCAGCATAGCCTGGGGCGCGGAGGTTCCAGCCGACATGGGTCGCCGTCGGCGCGTCGAGCAGCGGATGGCGGATGCCGGCGTCGCCGTTGCCGTCGGCATCGGTCGTCGAGACGAACACCGGGTAGGCCGGCCCCGCTTCCGCCGGGACCAGACGATGATCCATCAGCCGGAGCTCATTGAAAACCGATGGATAGGGCGCGCCAGGGATCTCGGGGAAGCGCTTCCGGCCTTCTTCGAGAGTGACCAGGGTACCATCGGCGATGCTGGGGAAGCGGCTCGGGGGCGGTG
Organism: Alphaproteobacteria bacterium; assembly: GCA_029268305.1. GTDB lineage: Bacteria > Pseudomonadota > Alphaproteobacteria > JAJUGE01 > JAJUGE01 > JAJUGE01. The sequence goes on along the minus strand of JAJUGE010000001.1, from coordinate 114,873 downwards.
GGACGCCCTCTTCTGCCCATCTCTTCAGGGCGACGAGCAGGGGCCGGGTCAACGCGCCGTAGCCCACCGGATTCGGCGGCTGCCCGATCTTGTCGAAAGTCTCTCGCGGCGGGGTTCCATGCTGCAGCCCAGCCGTGAGATATACCCGGACGTTCTCGGGCATCTCGATGTCCCTGCCCTCACAGTCGGTCACCACCAGCGAGGCGCGGGCCGACCACAGCTCCGAATCGGTGTCGATATGCATGATCTTCGGCTCGGTGCCGCTTTCCCGGCATCGGGGCAGGATGTCGTCGGTCCGGCCGCTGATCGGATCGCTCAGCGGCGTGTAGGTGAAGGGAAACTGGTCGCCCGGATAGCAGTGATCCTCATGTTGGCGGGAATAGCGGCCGGGTTGCGCGAAGGGATAGTTGACGAAGGTCTTGCGAGAGCCGGCGATGATCGGGACCGCCGCCTCGAACACCTGTCTCCCGCCCTGGTCCTGGTTGAAACCCTGATACAGGAAATCCCGCACGAACCTTCCGCTTTGCGAGATGCCGAGCAGCATCGCGCGGCGTATCTCGTTGCGCCCGCTCCGCACCATCGGATTGGGATTGCCGGCACCGTCCGCCTCGCCGGACCGCATCCAGGAGATGATGTCGCGCACCGACGCGAAAGCGAGACCGGAGACGATCGGATCGCGTGCCGTATAGACGAATTCGAAGATGGCGCCCTTGTCGTAGTCGCGCCCCGGCGGCCGGGTGATCTCGATCCGCCGCTCGTCCAGGTAGCGCCACGAGAGCCCCGGCGGCGTCGCGCGCGGGTCCCGCTCCCGCTCTCGAACGGTCAACGTCGCCTCGCTGCGATCCAAAGTCGCGGCCGGATAGGTCAGCTTGCCGACGAAGGTCGATCCGTCGCTTTCGTCGATGAACTCTTCGACTGCGCGTCCGGTAATCGGGCGGTCGCCGTCGAAAGCGATCGGGAACCGTGCGGTCATCAACCCCGGCGCCGGCGCCAACTCGGCCTGCCATCCGGTCCAGACGAGGGTATAGCCTTCATTCATCAGAAAGCCGGTGCCGACGTCGGATTTCAGCCGCGGGGTGTTGCTGGCGCTGCCGTTGTTGATCCGGTTGATGGAGCGCTTTCCGCCCCTGTTCAGCACCTCGTAGAAGAGCCAGCCGTTACCGCGCCCGTGGTCGACCGGACGCAGGATGTAAACGTCGACGTCGTACTCGACCAGGCCAGCGGCATTGCGCGGCGCCTTGTCAAGATTGACGATGCCGCGGTTCTGCGGCGCCGCCGGATCGATCTCGCAGACCGCACGCCCGACGAGGCTCTCGTACGGTCCGACATTCCCGAACTCCATACCCTCGAATGTCGGCGATTCGACTTCGCTTATGATCAGCTCTTTCACGGCCGGCATGCGTGTTCCTCCTTTTCGGCCGGGGAATGTTAGGCGCCTCGAGCGGGGGCGGAAAGCGGCAGCGCGGATGCCGTCGGAATCGATCGGCGACCGCAGGCGATGACGGACCTGTCCGACACGCGTAGACTGAGGGCTGCAATCGCGAACGGAGGCCGTCCGCATGGCAAATCTCTTCCAGCAGCACCGGCCGAAGGACTACGACGCGGCGATCGCACAGATCCCGGTGATCGACCTCGGCCCCTACCTTCGAGGCGAGTCGGGTGCCCTCGCCCGTCTCGGCGCGGAATTGAGGCACGCGTGCGAGAATGTGGGCTTCCTGTACATCAGGAATCACGGTGTGCCTCAGGCACTCGTCGATCGCGCCTTTGCCGAGAGCGAGAGGTTTCACGCCCTGCCGCTCGGCGAGAAGATGAAGCTCTCCCTGAACGAGTGGAACATCGGCTACCTGCCTATGGGCGCCAGTCAGCAGAAGCATTCGACCGTTCACAGGAACACCAAGCCGAACCTGAACGAATCGTTCTTCGTGAGCTATGACCGCACGCCGGACCATCCGGACGTGAAGGCCGGCGTGCCGCTCCGCGGCATGAACAAGTGGCCGGAAGGCCTGCCGGGCTTCCGCGAGACGGCGATGCAGTACTTCCATGCCCTCAACGACCTGGCGCAGCGGATGCTGCCGGGCTTCGCCGTGGCCCTCGATCTCGAGCCGGACTTCTTCGACCGCTATTTCGAGGGCGAGCCGCACTGCAACCTGCGCTTCCTGCACTATCCGCCGCAGCCGAACGCAGGCGACGACGAGTTCGGTACCGGGCCGCACACAGACAACAGCTTCCTGACGATCCTCGCCCGCATGGAGGTCCCCGGACTCGCCATCCGCCTCACCTCCGGCGAGTGGGTGCAGCCCCCGCTCATCCCGGGAACGTTTCTCGTCAATCTCGGCAACATCATGAAGCGGCTTTCGAATGACCGCTTCCTGTCGACGCCGCATGGGGTGATCGTGGAAGGCGACAAGGACCGCTACTCGATCGCCTACTTCCACAGTCCGAACCCGACGAAGGTTCTGGAGTGCGTGCCGAGCTGCATTGGCCCGGACAACCCGCCGCGCTATGAGCCGAAGCTGTATGGCGATCTGGTGTTGGAGTTCTATCGAGCGAACTACTTCCACCAGAAGCCGCCGGAAGGAAAGCTCAATCAGTACACCTGACCGAGCCGGCTCCAGGAACGCAGAAGTGACCAATGCGAATCCTGTCCTCGTCGAGGTCACGCGCGGCGAGATGGTGGAGAGCCGTCACCGGGCTGCCGTTGCCGTAGTCGGCACCGAAGGAAGGGTCGTGCTCTCGGCCGGCGACATCGAGCATCGCGTCTATCCTCGCTCCGCCATAAAGCCGTTGCAGGCGCTGGCACTGGTCGAGAGCGGCGCCGCCGACGCCTTCGGCCTCGGGCCGGCCGAGATCGCTCTCGCCTGCGCGAGTCACTCCGGCGAGCCTCGGCACGTGGCGCTGGTGCGCGATTGGCTCGGCCGAATCGGCTGTACCGTCGACGACCTCGAATGCGGCGGTCACCTTCCCTCGAACGCCGAGGCCGCGGCAGATCTCCTCGCGTCGGGCGGTCGGGCAGAACGGGTCCACGACAATTGCTCCGGGAAGCATGCCGGCTTCCTCAGCGTCGCCCGCCACCGCGGTTGGCCCACATCCGGCTACGTCCGGTACGAGCATCCGGTACAGCAGATGCTGCTCGGCATCCTGGAGCAGATGACCGGCCTCGACCTCGACGCGGCCCCGCGCGGCGTCGACGGGTGCGGCATACCGCAGATCGGTATTCCGCTCGGCAATCTCGCCCTGGCGATGGCCCGATTCGCGGATCCGGCGGGCCAGCCGGAGCGACGACAGGCCGCGTGCGCCCGCATTCGAGCGGCCATGGCCGCCGAGCCCTTTCTCGTGGCGGGCTCCGGGCGGGTCTGCACGGCGATCATGTCCGTCACGAGTGAACGGGCCCTGATCAAGGCCGGGGCCGAAGGAGTCTATTGCGGAGCGCTCCCCCAGGCCGGCCTCGGCCTCGCCCTCAAGGTGGATGACGGCGCCGGCCGCGCCGCCGGTGTTATCATGGGGCGCCTCCTCGTGAAGCTCGGAATTCTGAGCGATGAAGAGCAAACGCGTCTTTCAGCAACCTTGGAGCCCGCGGTCTCGAACCGGCGTGGCCACCCGGTGGGACGAATCCGGATGGTCGACGATTGCCCGTTCTGAACTCTCAACCGTAGGCAGCGTCGAAGAACCGCTTTTCCAGTTCGACGGTACGACGGAAGAGCGAGACCGTCCGATCGAAGGCCGGCCCGCGCAACGTCTCTCCTTCCCGATCGAGCTGGCCCTTCAGCCAATCGACGAAGTCGTTGAAGAAGGGGTTGTCGTGCAGCTCGATCCACTCCGCCATCGTGAATTCCGCAGGCCTCGGACCACGGACGCCGATCGCCCAGCTACGGTACGACCATTCAGCCACGACCAGCACCGCCAGCGCCTCGGCGTAAGTGGCACCTTCGGCGGCTTCGGCCATGATGGCATGGAAGTCCGCGGTGACCGGGAGCAGCTCCGGTGCGGACCGCTCTCGCTGGGATACGCCGAGAGCGTCGAAAGAGCGCTGAAAATAGGTGTTCTCGTCGCTGCAGATCATTGCGAGGAACCGCACCAGCGGTAGTCGCGACTCGAGATCCGGAGCGCGGCCGATCGCCATGCCCGCGAGACTGACGAATCGATCGATGAAGGAGTAGTCCTGAACGAGATATCGGCGGAGAACATCCCGATCGATCGTGCCGGCCGCCAGCTCCTTCGCAAAGCGGTGGGTAACCACTTCCGTCCACACGGGCTCGGTCGTCTCCCGGAGCCATTCGGTAAACGGAGCGTCCGCTTGATCGGCGCGCCAGGCGTCGAAGCCCTCTCTGGTGATCTCCATTGCCTCTCTTCCGTTCAGGAACCAACGATCGACTCGAGCGATTCGCAGAACCGCCCGACCTCTTCTTCCGTGTTGTAATAATGGACCGAAGCGCGAACTACCTCGTCCAACCGGCGACGATCCATGTCGAGCAGGGTCGACCCGCGCCGGGAGACCGAGACATTTATCCCCCGCTCAGCCAGCTTCCGCCTGATGCACTCTGCCTCCTTCCCGGCGACGGTGAAGGTAACGATCCCGCAACGGCGTCGTCCGAGGTCGCGGATCGTCACTCTCCGGATCCTGCCGAGTTCCCGACGCAGGAGTGCCGCCAGGCAGTCGACCCTCCTGCCGATCGTCTCCAGCCCCCAGCCCGTGGCGTAATCCACTGCGACGCCGAGCCCGATCTTGCCGGCGACATTGGTTTCCCAATTCTCGAAGCGGCGAGCGTCCGGCCGGATGCAATATTCGTCGCGGCCGATCCAGCTCGCTGCGTGCAGGTCCAGCATGGGTGGCTCGAGCCGCTCCAGCATCGAAGCTCTCACGTATAGGAATCCGGTCCCGCGCGGACCTCTCAGATACTTTCGCCCTGTTGCGGAAAGCATGTCGCAGCCGATCGCCTCGACGTCGATCGCCATCTGACCGACCGACTGACAGGCATCGAGCAGGAACGGCACACCTGCCTCGCGGGCGACGGCGCCGACCTCCGCCGCCGGATTCACCAACCCACCGTTGGTCGGCACGTGCGTTATCGAGATGAGCTTCACCCGCTCGTCGATCATCTGGCGAAGCGCATGCACATCTAGCTGGCCGTCCCGGTCATCCGGGATCACGTCGATCACCACACCGGTGCGCTTCGCCACCTGGAGGTACGCGATGTAGTTGCTGGCATACTCCGCGCCGGCCGTGAGGATCCTGTCCCCGGGTTCGAAGGCCATGGCATAGAAGGCGGCATCCCAGGCACGAGTCGCATTCTCCACGACGGCGATCTCGTCCGGGCGACAGTTCAGGAGCCCGGCCAGGGCCGTGTAGCAGTGCTCGATCCCGGCCGCATGCTTTGCCGCCGCTTCGTAGCCGCCGATCGCGGCCTCGAGGTTCAGATGCTCCACCACACGCTCGAGCACCGGCTGGGGCAACAGCCCGGCACCGGCATTGTTGAAATGCAGCCGCGTGCGGCATCCGGGCGTCTCGCGTCGCGCCCTCTCTACATCAAAAGTCAAATCAGGGTCTCCGACCACCAACGGCGCCGATCGCTGGCCGACAGACCGGCCGACCGGGACAATTGCAGACGCTGGCTCGGTCGTCGAGCGACACCGCGAGCGGGGCAGCGTTTCCGTCCCGCCGCGAAATCGTTCTTTAACGAAACCACCAATAGGATTATCTATAATATCCAAATAAGAGGGACATTCGGTGCGGGTCGGTAAAGTCATAACGGCAGCTGGCATGGTAGCGGCAGTCGCCCTCGCGGCGCCTGGCGCTGGCGCTGCGGCCGAGAAGACGGAAATCGACTTCCTCGCCACCGTGCCCGGCATGGGATCCCTCCTCGACCTCACCTACGGAAGCACGGCCGCCCTCGAGGCAACGCCATCCCAGCGCGATGTGGGCGACGGGCTGTTCCTTCAGGGCCTGGACGGCATCGGCGCAACCATCCTGGAAAGCGACGGCTTCCGGCTGGGACTGCGCACTCGAGGCGACGTCCGGCCCTCTACGGACGGGTCGACGAGTCTCGCCGGCGACGACGTCATCGACATCGGTGCATTCGGCGCCTTCACCTTCGATGAATGGACCTTGAGCGCCAGCCTTGGCCAAGGTCTGCAGGAGGAAAGCGGCGGGTTCGCCGGCGACCTCGGCCTGAAATGGGCGACCCAGTTCGCCGACGGGTGGAGGGTCGAGGTCGGGCCGGTCTTCAGCTGGGCGAGCGACGACTACCTCGACGGGCTCAGCGGCTTCACGCCGCGTCGGGTTCCCGGCCGAGGCCTTCAGCTCTACGATCCGATTCCCGGCTCGCGCGAGCTCACCTTCTCCGGTGCGGTCGAGTACTCCATCTCCGACAGCTGGACGGTCGGCGGCATGATCGGCGCGCAGCGGATGGTGGGCGGCTCGGTCGACAACCCGACCGACGAAGAGGTGAACGAGTTCTTCGGCGGCGTCAGCCTCGGCATTCGCTTCTAGTCACTCCCGTTCTGCTCTCCATCGTAGAAGGCGACCAGCCGACGGTGCCGGGTTACCAAGAATTAACCAGCCGGTCAGGAGACAGTAAGGCAGCCCCTCCTAAATGTCGGGTGAGGAGACAACCATCCGTCTCGGGAGAGGGACATGAAAGAAATCCACACTGACCGGACGCCGCGGAGGGCCGGCCGAATTGCCGCCGCGGCGACGGCTCTAGCGATAGCTGCAGGGTCAGCGACCTTCGTCGGCACCCCGCCCCTGCAAGCCTCCGACGCGATCAATCCGGCGCCCGCCGGACAAGCAGGTGCTCTGCCCGGCAGCCTCGCGGACGTCGTCGAGAAAGTCGCGCCCGCAGTCGTCAGCATCCAGGTCGAGAAGAAGATCGGCGGTCTGTCGATGGGCAGCCCACGCCTCCCGGACAACATGCCGGAGTTCTTCAAGCGCTTCTTCGGAGACGAGCGCTTCAAGGACTTTTTCGGAGTGCCGGAACAGATGCCGGAACGGCGGGTCGGCGGCATCGGCTCGGGCTTCATCATCGATCCAGAAGGCTACATCGTCACCAACAATCACGTGGCGGAAGATGCCGACAAGATCACCGTGACGCTGCAGGGCGGGAAGGAATACGAGGCGGAGCTCATCGGCGCGGATCCCAAGACGGATCTCGCTCTGGTGAAGATCGATGCGGACGAATCGCTGCCGTATGTGGAGTGGGGTGATTCGGATACCGCCCGAGTGGGGGACTGGATCATCGCCGTAGGCAACCCCTTCGGGCTCGGCCAAACGGTAACGACCGGTATCATCTCCGCACGCGGCCGCAGCATCGGTGCGGGGCCCTACGACGACTTTCTGCAGGTCAGCGCGCCGATCAATCGCGGCAACTCCGGCGGTCCGACGCTCGATACGCACGGGCGCGTGATCGGCGTCAACACGGCCATATTCTCCCCGAGCGGCGGCAGCGTCGGCATCGGCTTCGCCATTCCGTCCAACATGGCCGCGGACGTCGTCCGGCAGCTGAAGGAACACGGAAAGGTGGAGCGCGGCTGGCTCGGCGTCATGATCCAGACCGTCAACGAGGATCTCGCTGCCGGGCTCAACCTGCCGTCCGCAGAAGGCGCCATCGTTTCGCAGGTTACGCCAGGCGGACCCGCCGAGAAGGCCGGCATCCGGCAGGGGGACGTCATCGTCGCCGTGAACGGCGAGCGGATCGAAGAGATGCGCGAGCTTCCACGCGTCATCGCCGGGATCCCGGCCGGGGAAAAGGCGAAGATCGACATCTGGCGTGACGGACGTGAGATGACCGTCTCCGCCACCATCGGCAGCATGCCGGACGAGGAGCAGGTCGCTGCCCGCGACGATCGAGCCGGAGAGACGGAGGATGCCCTCGGCCTGCGCCTCGCACAGCTCGACGCTGCAACGCGCGAGCGCCTGGGCCTCGACGAGTCGGTGGACGGAGTCCTCATCACCGGCGTGAGAAGCGACAGCCCCGCAGCCGAGAGAGGCCTCTCCGCAGGCGACGTCATCGTCTCGGTCGAGAACCAGAAGGTCACCTCACCGGCCGAAGTGAGGGAGCGGATCGCTGCGGCCAAGAAAGAGAACCGGAAGGCGCTGGTGATGCTGGTGGCACGTGATGCACAGCAGCGCTTCGTTGCTCTTCCTCTCACCGCCTGAGCCCATGACGTCAGTGCAAGAGGTGGCCCGTGGAGCACCGCGGGTCGCCTCGGCATTTCCCTTCACGAACGGAATGGTCTTCCATGCGAATCCTCGTGATCGAAGACGACCGGGAAGCTGCTCGCTACATGATCAGAGGCCTGCGTGAATCGGGCCACGTCGTCGACCATGCGGAGGACGGCGAGACGGGCCTGATGATGGCCTGCGGCGGCGGCTACGATACATTGGTCGTCGATCGGATGCTGCCGAACCTCGACGGCCTGTCGCTCGTCGAGCGCCTGCGGGAGGCAGGGAACGGCACCCCTGTCCTGTTCCTGAGCGCTCTCGGCGATGTCGACGACCGGGTACGCGGATTGAAGGCGGGCGGTGACGACTATCTCGCCAAGCCTTACGCCTTCAGCGAGTTGCTGGCGCGCATCGAGGCGCTCGTTCGCCGTCGGAGCCCAGGCGAGGTCGAGACCCGGCTGCGGGTGGCGGATCTCGAACTGGATCTGCTCGCCCGCACCTGCACACGGTCCGGCACGCGCATCGACCTTCAGCCACGAGAGTTCCGGTTGTTGGAGTTCCTGATGCGCCACGCCGGCCACGTCGTCACACGAACGATGCTCCTGGAGAACGTCTGGGAGTACCATTTCGACCCTCAGACGAACGTGATCGACGTGCACATGAGCCGCCTGCGCAGCAAGATCGACAAGAATTTCGATCAGCCGCTCCTCCACACGGTGCGGGGCGCCGGATATTCGCTGCGTGCGCCTGACTAATCTCCTCAACACCACCACCTTCCGGCTGGCGCTCATCTATCTGGCGCTGTTCGCCGTTTCCGTGCTGGCGCTTCTCGGCTTCATCTATTGGACCACGGCCGGCTTCATGGTCCGGCAGAGCGAGGAGACCATCGCGGCCGAGATTACGGGACTGGCCGAGCAGTATCGCCGAACCGGTCTCGCCGGGTTGACCCAAGTAATCATCGAGCGCAGCCGCAACCAGCGACACAGCCTCTATCTGCTTGCGGACTCGGACCGGGATCCGATTGCGGGAAACCTGAACGCCTGGCCGGAGGTGGAGACCGGACCCGGGGGCTGGCTGGACTTCGCCTATGAGCGCGCGGTCGGTGAGCAGGTGGAGACTCACTCGGCCCGGGCGCGCCACCTGCTCCTGCGTGGCGGTCTGCACCTTCTTGTCGGAAGGGATATCTCCGACCGGCTAGAAATCGACCGGCTGATGCGAACTTCGCTCGCGTGGGCGCTTGCCCTGACACTGGGACTCGGCCTCTTCGGCGGCATCATCATGAGCCGGAACATGATGCGACGCATCGAGGCGATCAATCGCACGAGCCACGAGATCATCGAAGGCGACCTCAGCCGGCGCATTCCGCTTCGGGGCAGCAACGACGAGCTGGACGAGCTGGCACGCAACCTGAACGCGATGCTCGATCGAATCGAAGAACTGATGGTCGCCATGCGCCAGGTCACGGACAACATCGCACACGACATGCGGAGCCCCCTGAACCGGATGCGCAGTCGGCTCGAGCTGACGCTGCGGGAGCCGCCTTCGGAGGAGGCCTATCGCAGTGCGATCGAGCAAACCGTAGCCGAGGCCGAGCAGCTCGTCCACACGTTCAACGCCCTGCTTGGCATCGCCCAGCTCGAAGCCCGCTCCGATCGCGACAGCATGACGGAGATCGATCTCGCCGAAACGGTGCAGGACGTGGTGGAGCTCTATGGGCCAGTCGCCGAAGATAAGGGCATCCGGATCGATGTTGTGGCCTGTGAGAGCATCGTCCTGCCGGCGAATCGGCACCTCCTCTCGCAGGCTGTCGCGAATCTGATCGACAATGCGATCAAGTACACGCCCGCAGACGGGACCTTGGAGATCGGCACCCGCAAAACGGGAACATGGGCAGAGATCGTGGTCGCCGACAACGGGCCGGGCATTCCGGAAGCCGACCGAGAACGGGTGCAGGAACGGTTCGTACGCCTCGAAGCCAGCCGAAACAGCTCTGGCAGCGGCCTCGGGCTGAGCCTGGTACGCGCTGTCACGCGTTTCCACGGCGGCACGCTCACGCTCGAGGACAATAGCCCTGGGCTACGGGCACGGCTTCACCTGCCCATCAGGCGGTTGAACCAGATCGCTGGCGACCATAAGTGAGGGCATGGAGTTATCCCGAGCCATGCAAATGCCCGGTCACGAAAAGTTGGTCCTGAGCGGTTTCTGGCCGAAGATTCGCCGCGTCGCCTCTCACGTCCCGTTCGCACAGGATGCGGTGGCCGCCTTCTATTGTGCTACGGATCCGCAGACGCCGCGATCGGCCAAGGCAATCATCTTCGGCGCCCTCGCCTATTTCGTCATTCCGGCCGACGCCGTGCCGGACTTCCTGCCTCTCATCGGATTCACCGACGATGCAGCCGCACTCGCCGCCGCGATCGGTGCGATCTCCAGTCACCTCCGCGAACGGCATTACGTTGCTGCGCGGGCATGGCTCGGGGGAAATGCACTGCGGAGAGCGGATCAGAGCACTGCCGACTCCAGCGCCTCCTGAGCCTCCAGCCACTCGGTCTCGGCCTCGGTTATTGCCTGCTCGACTTCCGCCAGTCGGATTTGCAGGCGAGAGACCTCGTCCCCCGTCCCTTCGTAGAGTTTCGGATCGGTCAGCCTCGCCTGAAGCGCACTTCGCTCGGCGCTGAGGCGCTCCACCCGCTTCTCCGCCTCCCGAGCGCGCTTTCGCTCGCCCGCGAGCGCCGCGCGCACAGCAGCATCGGCTTGGCGGCGCTCCTTCTTCGACGCGATACGCGACGTGGCCGAAGCGGCATCGTTCCGTTTCGCATCGGCGCGCTCTGCCCGACGCTCTTCTGCCAACTGCCGTCTATAGTCGGCGACATCGCCGTCGTAGGCCCGACACGTCCCATCGGCTACCAACCAAAGCCGGTCGGCACACAGCTCGACGAGCCGCGGATCGTGCGTTACCAGCAGCACCGCCCCCCGATACTCCGCCAGGGCCTGGACCAGAGCGTCGCGCGCGTCGATGTCCAGGTGGTTAGTCGGTTCGTCCAGCAGCAGGATGTGTGGCGCGTCATAGGTCACGCATGCGAACAGCAGCCGCGCCTTCTCGCCACCGGAAAGCTGTCCGATCCGTGTGGTTGCGCGCTCTTGCGTCAGCCCAAACCGCCCCAAATGCGCCCGCACCTTCGCCTCGGGTGCATTCGGCATCAGAGCCGACATGACGGCAACCGGCGTGCTCTCCAGATCGAAGGCATCCGCCTGCTCTTGCTCGAAGTAGCCGACGCGGAGCTTGGGCGATCGAATGATCTCGCCCTGCAGCGGCCGAAGCTGACCGAGCACGAGGCGGAGGAAGGTCGTCTTGCCGTTGCCATTGGCGCCAAGCAGGCCGATCCGGTCATCGGCCGAAATCGTGAGGTTCAGCCCCTTGAGCACCGGCCTCGATCCGTAGCCGACAGCGACGCGGTCGATGGTGACGAGCGGCGACGGCAGCTCGACCGGGTCCGGGAACCGGAAAACGGTATCGCTATCCGCTTCGACCGGCGCCACGATCTCCATCCTCTCGAGCGCCTTCAGACGCGATTGCGCCTGCCGGGCCTTGCTCGCCTTGTAACGGAAGCGGTCGACGAACGCCTGCATGTGCCGGCGCTGCTCCATCTGGCGTGCGTAGGCGGCCTCCTGATGTGCCAGCGCCTCCCGCCGTGTCCGGTCGAAGCGGTCATAGTTGCCGCGGTACAGCGTGAGCTTCAGCCCATGCAGGTGAAGGATCGAATCCGTCACCGAATTGAGAAGATCGCGGTCGTGGCTGACGAGCAGGATCGTTCCCTGATAGGACTTCAGATAGCCTTCGAGCCAGATACGCGTTTCCAGATCCAGGTGATTGCTCGGCTCATCGAGCAGCAGGACGTCCGGGGCCGCAAACAGGGTCGCGGCGAGTGCCACTCGCATGCGCCAGCCGCCGGAATAGCTGCCGAGGGGCCGCGCCTGGGCAGCCTCGTCGAACCCCAGTCCGGCCAGGATCGACGCCGCTCGGGCCTCGGCCGAGTGCGCCCCGATCGCATCCAGACGGTCGTAGATCTCCCCGAGCCGGTGCGGGTCCACCGTCGTCTCGGCTTCTCTCGTCAGCGTCTCGCGCTCGCGATCGGCCGCGAGTACGAACTGGAGCGGGGTGCCGTCCGCATCCGGCATCTCCTGTGCGACGCCGCCGATCCGTAGCCGTGGAGCCACCGAGATTTCTCCGGCATCGGGCGTGAGCTTGCCCTCGATCAGCCGCAAGAGGGTGGATTTGCCGGTGCCGTTCCGCCCCACGAGGCCGACCTTGTGCCCCTGTGGGATGGTGACGGAGGCGCCGTCGAGGAGCGTGCGCGCACCCACACGATAGGTTAGATTTTCCAGTCGAAGCATGGCGCACTGATTATCACGGCAGCGGCCGGGCGGTAAGCGCCAACACGGAGAAACACAGCGGAGCGACCGGGCCAGACGATTGATTGTACTGTTTACCGACTTCGGCCTCGAGGGCCCTTACACGGGACAGATGAAGGCGGCGATCCACCGTGCTGCTCCCGGCATACCGACGATCGACCTGTTCGCAGACGCTCCTCGCTTCGACCCCGTATCGTCGGCTTATCTTCTCGCAGCATACTCCACCGATTTCGAGCCGGGCTCGGTGTTCGTCTGCGTCGTGGACCCTGGCGTCGGGACCGATCGGGGTGCGGTCGCGCTCAATGCCGACGGGCGGTGGTTCGTCGGCCCCGACAACGGTCTTCTCTCCATCGTGGCGAGGCGTGCTGCTTCGGCCGAGTGGCGGCCGATCGTCTGGCGGCCCGAGCGCCTCTCCGTCTCGTTCCACGGACGGGACATTTTCGCGCCTGTCGCCGCTCGCCTCGCGATCGGCGATAGCGGATCCCTGGGTCCGCCTGCTCCGCCCGCGGAGGCAGGACGGGAGTGGCCGGACGACCTCAGCCAGATCGTCTACATAGACCGCTATGGCAACGCCGTGACCGGTTTGCGCTCCGCAGTAGTGCCGACGAGCCAGATGTTTCGCGTCGGCGGACGGACGATCGCCCATTCCCGAACTTTCGGAGCAGCACAACGGGGAGTGCCGTTCTGGTACGCGAATTCGAACGGTCTCGTCGAGTTGGCGGTCAACCAAGGTAGAGCGGATGTGATGCTGGGCATCGAACCCGGCACGAAAGTCCACAACGTATAGGGATGCAATCCGCCGCTCTGAGGCTCAATGTTACAGTCGCTCGAACAAGTGGGGTGCAACCAGTGATACGATTCCCGGCCGGGATGGCCGCCCTTTCCGCTCTTGTCCTGACCCTCGGCATCGGCGGTGTCGCCAAAGCGGATTGTCCATATCGGACCATGACACCGCAAGGTCAGATCACCTCTTCCATGGCTCCGGAGAGCTCTGTCGCTTGCGTCGCGCAGCCAAGTCCGGATTGTCCGCAATGCAAGGCCGGCGCACAGCACGAATGCGTCGGCGGCACCTGGTGGCCGATCGAAGGCAGCTCATGCGGCGCCGGCCCGCAGTTGACGTCTCCGCCGCAGGCTCCATCCCACGCCGCTACGACAGAACAGACCGCTTCCAGACCGGCAACAAGCGAGCGATGCATCTTCTACGACAGGGATGGGCGCCGCATCGAGCTGTCGCCGGAAGATCGCGCATGGGCCGAGGAAGCGGGTCTGGTGGCCGACAAAAAGTGCTACTGACCGATACGGCTCATGAGGCCCTGCCGCGGGTCGGATAGTAGAACGAGTTTCCGTATACTGGCCGCGGCGCCGACGCAGAACCGCTGCACGGGCACCGTTTCCGCCACTGACTCAGTGTAGATCTTGAACGTCGTCTTTTTCGCGATCGTCGCGATCGCCTTCGCAGTGGCGGCCGTGCGACAGGTCTGGTCACCGGCAGCTCCCGATGCTTCCGCGCCGATGGACGCGCTGGCCGACGCCATGGTCGAGACCGCGTCCAGCTCGGTCACGCTGGCTCTGGGTCTCATTGGCGTTATGGCGCTGTTTCTCGGTCTGATGAAGGTGGCCGAGGCCGGCGGCCTCCTCGTGATCATCGCCCGGACCGTCCGGCCCTTGATGGTTCGACTGTTCCCGGACGTGCCCCCGGATCACCCGGCTATGGGAGCGATGATCCTCAACCTTTCGGCGAATGCGATGGGGCTCGGGAACGCCGCCACGCCGTTCGGCATCCGGGCGATGCAGGAGCTCGACAAACTCAATCCCGTGAAGGGCACCGCCACCAACGCCATGGTTCTCTTCCTGGCGATCAACACTTCCAGCGTCACGCTGCTCCCGACGGGGGTGATAGCGATCCGGGCGGCGGCGGGCTCGGCAGAGCCGGCGGCAATCGTGCCGACCACCCTCTTCGCCACCATCTGCTCGACCACGACGGCGATTTTGGCTGCCAAGCTGTACCAGCGCATCACCAAGGCGCCGGAACCGGAGCCAACAGGGCCAAACGTTCTGGCAGCGGAGAAACCGGAAAGCGAGGCTGTGGACGAGATCGGTGCAGGGTACCCGGCGTGGGTCTCGTTCCTGGTGCTCGGCGGCATTGCGGCTCTCATCCCTCTGACAATCGCATACGGACGCGAAATCGCACCCTGGATCATTCCGGGGCTGATGGTCGCGTTGCTCACGTTCGGCTTCGCTCGCGGAGTCAGGGTGTACGAGGTCTTCGTCGAGGGGGCGCGCGACGGCTTCGACGTCGCCGTGCGCATCATCCCCTACCTCGTCGCCATTCTCGTCGCAGTCGGCATGTTCCGCGCCAGCGGGGCCATGGATCTCCTGGTTCAGCCGCTCGGCGCGATCACGCGTCTTATAGGCCTCCCGCCGGAGGCGCTGCCGATGGCGCTGCTCCGGCCACTTTCGGGGTCGGGCGCGTACGGCATCATGGTGTCGATCATCCAGGATCCCGCGATCGGCCCCGACAGCTACGTCGGCCTGCTGGTGAGCACGCTGCAAGGATCGACCGAGACGACCTTCTACGTGCTGGCGGTCTATTTCGGCGCGGTGCAGATTCGCCGCATTCGCCATGCCCTCGCCGCGGGCCTCACCGCGGATCTCGCTGGCGTGATCGGAGCCGTGGCGATCTGCCTCTACCTTTTCGGATGAGGCAGCGGCTGCGCGCCGGAGCTCCTGGAGCCGACCGCATGCGGGCGTGCTTCTGGTTCCGGCGCGGAGACGTGGCTATAGACTGAGGTCGCCGTCGGGAATTTCGAGCCGCGATCCGGTTTCACCGAGAGCGCCGGCCCAACCATAATGCCCAGGAGGTTCGATGGCCGCTGACCTGCGCGACGCCGCTCTCGCCTATCACCGGAACCCCGTCCCGGGCAAGATCGCGATCACGCCGACCAAGCCGTTGGGAACGCAGCGCGACCTCTCCCTCGCCTACTCCCCGGGAGTGGCCGCGGCCTGCGCCGCAATCGTCTCGAACCCGGACGACGCCTCGACCGTTACCGCGCGCGGCAATCTGGTCGCGGTCGTCACCAACGGAACCGCGGTGCTGGGCCTCGGCGCCATCGGACCGCTCGCCGCGAAGCCGGTCATGGAAGGCAAGGCCGTTCTCTTCAAGAAGTTCGCCGGCATCGACGTCTTCGACATCGAGATAAAGGAAGAAGACCCGAGCCGGCTGGTCGACGTCATCGCAGCGCTGGAGCCGACCTTCGGCGCCATCAACCTGGAAGACATAAAGGCACCCGAATGCTTCGAAGTCGAAGCTGCCTTGCGTGAGCGGATGAGCATCCCGGTCTTCCACGACGATCAGCACGGCACCGCCATCATCGTCTGTGCCGCGATCGTGAACGGGCTCCGCCTCGTCGGCAAACCGATCTCCGACGTGCGCATCGTCACCTCCGGTGCCGGAGCGGCCGCGCTCGCCTGCCTCGACCTGCTGCTGGCACTCGGAGTTCGGCGAGAGAACGTGTGGGTAACGGACATCGCCGGAGTGGTACACGAAGGCCGCAACGAGCTGA
This sequence comes from Alphaproteobacteria bacterium, assembly GCA_029268305.1. GTDB lineage: Bacteria > Pseudomonadota > Alphaproteobacteria > JAJUGE01 > JAJUGE01 > JAJUGE01. Next base: position 98,742 of record JAJUGE010000001.1, on the reverse strand, counting down.
TGGACAAATGGAAGGCTGCGTGGGCCCGCCCGACCGAAGCTCGCACCCTCGCGGACGTAATACCGGGGGCAGACGTCTTCCTCGGCCTGTCCGCGCCGGCCGTCCTGAAGCCGGAGATGGTGGAGAAGATGGCGGACAAGCCGCTCATCCTCGCGCTCGCCAATCCTACGCCGGAAATCATGCCCGAGGAGGCGAAAGCCGTTCGCCCGGATGCGATCATTGCGACCGGCCGCAGCGACTATCCGAACCAGGTCAACAACGTCCTGTGCTTTCCCTTCATCTTCCGGGGCGCACTCGACGTCGGCGCTACGACCATCAACGAACAAATGAAGATCGCCTGCGTCGAGGCGCTGGCCGAGCTCGCGTTGGCGGAACCGTCGGACGTGGTGGCGCAAGCTTATGGCGGCGAGCACTCCGGCTTCGGCCCGGACTATCTGATCCCCCGCCCGTTCGACCCCCGCCTAATCCTGAAAATCGCACCCGCCGTCGCGCGCGCAGCAATGGACAGCGGCGTCGCCCGGCGCCCCATCGAGGACTTCCGCGCCTATCGGCAACGCCTGGGGGAGTTCGTCTTCCGCTCCGGCGTCGTCATGAAGCCAGTCTTCGAACGTGCGCGCAGCGACCCTCGCCGCGTGGTCTATGCCGAAGGCGAGGACGAGCGGGTGCTGAGGGCGGTGCAGGCCGTAGTCGACGAGCGCATAGCGCATCCCATCCTGATCGGCCGCCCGAGCGTGGTCGAGACGCGCATCCGGCGCCTCGGTCTACGCATCCGCCCCACCGAGGATTTCGAGCTCATCAATCCCGAGAGCGACCAACGCTACCGGGAATATTGGCAGACCTATCACCGAATCATGGAACGGAAGGGCGTCACCCCCGATGCCGCCCGCACCGCGATGCGGACCAACAATACCGTAATCGCGGCGACGGCCGTGCGGCGGGGGGACGCAGACGCGATGATCTGCGGCCCGGTAGGGCATTACGAACAGCATCTCCGGATCGTTTCCGATACGATCGGAAAGCAGGAAGGTGTCCGCAACCTCGCGGCCATGAACCTTCTGATTCTGTCCACGGGAAGCTACTTTCTCTGCGACACCTACGTCACGCCCGACCCGACGGCAGACGAGATCGCGGAGATGGCTGTCCTCGCCGCCGCCGAGGTGCAGCGCTTCGGCATCACGCCCCGGATCGCCCTTCTCTCGCACTCCAACTTCGGCAGCGCCGACACGCCGTCCGCCCAGAAGATGCGGGAGGCGTTGCGGAAGCTGCACGAGGCCGCACCCGATCTGGAGGTGGAAGGCGAAATGCACGCGGACGCCGCGCTCGACCCGTCGATCCGGGAGCGCGTCTTCCCACATTCCCTGCTTTCGGGTGCGGCCAACCTCTTGGTCATGCCCACCCTCGACGCCGCCAACATCGCCTTCAACATAGTCAAGGTCGCAGCGGACGGCCTCTCGGTCGGCCCGATCCTTCTCGGGACGGCATCCCCTGCGCACATATTGACGTCGTCGGTGACGGCACGCGGCGTTCTCAACATGACCGCAGTAGCCGTGGTCGGAGCCCAGGACGAGGAAAGACGGGCTCCCCGACCCGCCGTCTAATCACTGGGCGGGGTCGGCGCCTCGCAATGAGACCCCTTCGCTGGTCTCGGGGTCGAACTCGGGCTGCTGCTCGAGTTGCCCCTCGGTCATGTGAACCTGCAGATCTTCGCTGCCGAGGGACAAGGCTTCGAGTGGGAGCACCACCCGTTTGCTGCCGAGGCCGAGAAACCCGCCGGTCGCGACGACCACGTTCGTGCGGTTGCCGTCGAGAACGACCACGTCGTCGATCTCGCCGAGCTTTTCGCCATCCAGGGATGTAATCTCGCGTCCGATCAGTTCACGAAGCGAGCCCGGATCGACAGGTCCTTGCCGCGACATCGTCGCCGGCGGAGGCGTCACCCCCGCAGGTTCCGACGCCAGTGCGGCCGCGCAGAGCCACGGCATCAGGAGTCCGAACGTCCACCGGGGCAGTGGCAGGCGCATTCGCATCTTCCTCGTGGTTTCGGAAAAACTGCTGCTTCAACGGACCCACACTGGCAGGGTTCCATTCCGCACCGTCGGCAGAACCTCTTCGGGCAATGCGTCGACCTCGTATTGCGCTGCCTCCGCCGCTGGTATAAGCCTCTGCGCACCGACGGCGGGGGAAGGTGTGCCACGCATGGGTTCTGGCCTGCTCATACTGAACGGCCCAAATCTCAACATGTTGGGGCGGCGGCAGCCGGAAATCTACGGCCGTGAGACGCTGTCCGACATAGAGAGCGCCTGCAAGTTGCATGGCGCTGAACTGGGCCTTTCGGTGGACTTTCGTCAGACGAACAGTGAGGGCGAACTCGTCGGCTGGATCCAGGAAGCGGCCGGTGTCGCTGACGCGGTGATCATCAACGCGGGCGCCTATACCCACACCTCGGTGGCCTTGTTCGACGCTCTGCTGTTGCTGGACATGCCGATCATCGAGGTCCATCTGTCGAACATCTACCGCCGAGAGTCGTTCCGGCACCGATCGTACGTTTCCGGGGCAGCCACGGGCGTGATCTGCGGCCTCGGCAGTCGGGGCTATCTGCTGGCGATGGACGCCGTGGCCGCAATGCTCGCAGAAGACCGTCAACGCCCGGAGGACAGGCAGTGACGACCAAGTTCGATGTCGACGCCGACATGATCCGCCGGCTCGCCAGCCTCATCGACGAGACTGGCTTGACTGAGATCGAGTACGATGACGGCACCCGCAAAATTCGTGTGGCACGAGCCCTGGCGCCCGTCGCGGCACAGGTAGCCTCGGCCGCGCCTCAGCCCATGCAGTCGGGCGATCAGCCCCAGATGCAACCCGCCCCACAGGTAGTCGACGCCGGCCATCCCGGTGCGGTGACCGCCCCGATGGTCGGCACCGCCTATCTTCAGCCCGATCCCCAGGCGCCGCAATTCGTGAACGTGGGCGATCGCGTCGAAAAGGGCGACACTCTTCTGATAATCGAGGCCATGAAGGTCATGAACCAGATACCCTCGCCGCGCTCCGGCACCGTGCGCCAGATCCTGGTGACCAACGGCCATCCGGTGGAGTACGGCGAGGTACTCATGATCATCGATTGATGCCCCGCCCCTTGGTCGAAGAGCAGCGTCGGTGTTCCGCAAGATCCTGATCGCCAACCGTGGCGAAATCGCGTTGCGGATCGCACGTGCCTGTCGCGACATGGGCATCGCGACCGTGGCGGTGCATTCCACTGCAGATGCCGACTCGATGCACGTCCGGCTCGCCGACGAGAGCGTCTGCATCGGCCCGCCTGCGGCCCGCGACAGCTATCTCAACAGAGCGGCCATCCTCTCAGCGGCGACGATAGCCGGAGCCGACGCCATCCATCCGGGGCTGGGCTTTCTGGCGGAGGACGCCTCGTTCGCCTCGATGGTGGAGGAGCACGGCTTCGGCTTCATCGGACCGACGCCCGAGCATATCGCCCTCATGGGCGACAAGATCGCCGCCAAGAGGGCGGCTGTTGCCGCGGGCCTTCCGGTCGTCCCCGGCAGCGATGGCCCGGTCTACGCCGACTCCGAGGCCAGGCGGCTGGCCTCCGAGATCGGCTATCCGGTCCTGATCAAGGCCGCCGGCGGCGGTGGCGGCAAGGGCATGCAGCGAGCCGACGGGCCCAACGACCTCGAACGCGCCCTCTCGGTCGCCCGCCGGGAAGCTGCTGCCAATTTCGGATCCGACGCCGTTTACCTGGAACGCTACCTCGATCGCCCGCGCCACATCGAGGTTCAGATACTCGCCGATCACCATGGAGCCGCCGTCCACCTCGGCGAGCGCGATTGCTCGCTTCAGCGCCGGTTCCAGAAGGTGCTGGAAGAAGCTCCCTCCCCCGCGCTCACAGCCGAAGAGCGGGAAAGGATCGGTAGCCGCGCAGCCGAGGCGGTTCGTGCCATCGGTTACCGGGGAGTCGGCACGATCGAGTTCCTGTGGACCGAAGGCACGTTCTACTTCATCGAGATGAACACTCGGCTCCAGGTCGAACATCCGATCACCGAGATGATCACCGGCATCGACCTCGTGCGGGAGCAGATTCGTGTCGCCGCAGGCGAACCTCTTGGCTACGGCCAGGAAGCGGTCCGCTTCCAAGGCCATGCCATCGAGTGCCGGATCAATGCTGAAAACCCGCGAACGTTCGCACCCTCACCCGGACGGGTGACGCAGTACCACGCGCCCGGTGGACCAGGCGTGCGGGTGGATTCCGCGCTTTACGATGGCAGCTTCGTTCCGCCCTATTATGACAGTCTGGTCGCCAAGCTGGTGGTGCACGCTCCAAATCGCGAAGAGTGTCGGATGCGGCTCAGGCGGGCGTTGGGTGAGTTCGTCATCGGCGGGATCGACACCAATCTGGACTTGCATCGAGCGCTGATCGAAGATGGCGACTTCGTTGCAGGTCGCTACGACATACACTGGCTCGAACGCTGGATGCGGAGCACCTGACCACCCCGGCGCCCTTCGGCGCTCCTCGCTGGACGCCTCGTGAACGGTGACGGCTCATGAGAGGAAGCTGGTGATCGAGGTCACGCCGGAGTTGCTGTTACGAGCGTATGCGGCTGGGATCTTCCCCATGGCCGAGGGCCGTGACGCTCCGACGATGTACTGGATCGATCCCGAACGGCGTGGGATCATTCCGCTGAATGGATTCCATGTGCCGCGCCGGCTCCGCCGTACCGTTCGCCAGGAGCTCTACGAAGTCCGCTGCGATACCGACTTCCTCAGCGTGATCCGCGGGTGCGCCGAGCCATCACCCGGACGACGCGACACCTGGATCAACCAGGAGATCGTGTCCCTCTATGCCGCACTGTTCGACCGGGGCTACGTCCATACCGTGGAGTGCTGGCGAGACGGGGAACTCCTCGGCGGTCTCTATGGCGTAGCGCTTGGGGCCGCATTCTTCGGCGAAAGCATGTTTTCCCGAGCGCGGGATGCCAGCAAAGTGGCTCTGGTTCATCTCGTCGCGCGGCTGGACCGTGGTGGATTCAAACTTCTCGATTCGCAGTTCACGACCGAACATCTGGAGCGGTTCGGCGCCATCGAGATTCCGCGAACGCGCTACCGGCAGCTGCTCGCAGACGCCATCGGCACGCCCGCAACCTTCCCGCTCGATCTTTCGCGTGCCGAGCTGGAGCGGTTTCTCGCACAGACCAGCCGCCAGGCAGACACAACAGGCAGACCCCTCGATCGCACCGCCTGAACCGAGGCTATTTGCAGTCCTTAACCCAGACGTCATAGACGGGGTGTTCCAGCGCGGAGAGTGCAGGATTGGAGGCGAACATCCACCCTCGGAACAACGCCGCCGGCTCCCCGTCCGTCCTGTGGTCCACCACCTCGAGAAACGCGGCGCTCTCCGGCCGCTCCTCGGGCGGAGTCTCGCGGCAGGCGAGCGCCACAATCTCCAGCGTGCCGAAGCGGATCGCGTGCCCGACCGGGACCTCGAACGTCCAGACTCGCGCCGTGATCTTGTCCAGCCCCTCGAGCTCGGCCACCGCACGGTGTTGAAAGGTGGCGGCCGAGGCAGCCGACAAGGTCAGGCCGACCGACGCCGCGAGAATCGCGACTGCAGATGTTCGCCGTTTTTCGCTATGTCCGGGAATCACCACTGCTCCGTCTCCCCGGCCGGGCAAGGAGCGGGAGGTCTAATTGAGACTCGATCCCTGACCGTCCGTTTCCCCCTCGCCGCCAGGGGTGCTGAACATGAATTTGCCGATCAACTGCTCCAGGCTCACCGGCGACTGTGTGAAGCGGATTTCGCCGCCCGGCTCGAGCACCTCTTCGGATCCGCCGGGAACGATCGCCATGTACTTGCCGCCCAGCAGGCTCTCGCTGACGATCTCCGCTGACGAATCCCGCGGCAGCTTCACGCTCGGATCGATGCTCATGCTCACTTCGGCCAGAAATGTTTCCGGGTCGAGCCGCTGAGATTGCACCGTACCCACCTTGATGCCTGATATCCGAACGTCGCTTCCCAGCGCCAGCCCGTCGATACGATCGAACTTTGCCGTGACGGCGTAACCGTCGACGCTGCGAAGCTGTGCCGTGGAATAGGAGAAAAAGAGAAACAGGCCGGCGACGATGAGGACGACGGCCCCCATCACTGTCTCGATCACGTTCCGACGCATCTGCCCTCAGCCCCTTCCTATCGGCCCGTCGTCACGCCGGCGTCCAGGGTTCGTAGTCGCCGGTTCCTCTCGCCCGCTTGCCTCCGCGATACTCGTGCCCGGACGGCCGGTATGCCAACGGAGTCCCCGTGAGGTTCGGCACGGGCTCCTTCTGCCACGGTCGCCTGGGCTGGTCGGGCTTCGGAGGGGAATCGACCGTGTAATGCAGCCAGCCATGCCACTCCGGAGGCACCCGCGAAGGTTCGGCCTCGCCGTTATAGACGACCCAGCGCCGTCGGCGCCTGCCCCGGTAGGGCTTCCCCTTCTCCTGATAGTACTTGTTGCCGAGCCGGTCGGTGCCCACCAGCTCGCCCTTCAGCCACGTCAGGATTCGCGTGCCGATCGACATCGCTCGCATTCCGCTCCTTGAGACCGCGCGGAATATGGCACCGGGCAGACGCGAGGTCCAGCCGCAGGGGCACGTTTCCACGTGAATTGCCGACGGCGGCTTGACGTGCGAGCATGTGCACAGCCCACCTCAGACGGGCGCAGCCGTCAGCGAGAGGAGGATTGTCCAATGCAGACACCCCGAACCGACGCCGGTCCCGCTGCCCCCAGTGCTCCCCCACTCTTGGCCGCGAGCCGACTGTCTCCCGTTGCGGGAGCGGAGATCGTCGGCCTCGACTTGTCGCGTCCTCTGTCGCCGGAACTCAAGGACGCCATCCTCGAAGCGTTCATCGAGCATCACGTGCTCGTGTTCCGCGACCAGGATCTCTCGCCGGAAGCGCAGACGCAGTTCACTCTGAACTTCGGGCCTTTGGAGCAGCACGTCGGCCGCCTGAGCGACGGATCGCGTTATCCGGATGTCCACCGGGTCACGAACCTCGACGACGCCGGCAGGCCGACGAAGACTCCGCACACGCACGGGAACTACTTCTGGCACACCGACAAGTCGTACCACGACATCCCGTCGCTCGCGACGTTGCTGCACGCCGTGCAGATCCCGCCATCAGGCGGTGATACGCAGTTCGCGAACATGCACCTCGCCTACGATGCGTTATCGGAAGCCCAGAAGCGGGATCTGGAGGGATTGCGGGCGATTCACAGCTGGGAAGCGAGCCGCCGCAACACGGGCAACAAGCCGGCTACAGAGGAACAGAAGCGGGAACGGCCGCCCGTCAGTCATCCGGTGGTGCGAACGCATCCGGTCACCGGCAGAAAGTCACTCTATCTCGGGATGCACACGTCGCACATCGAAGGGATGCCGCAGGCGGAAGGGAAGGCTCTGCTCGACAGCCTGCTGGAACAGGCCACTCGCCCCGAATTCGTCTACACGCATCAATGGCGTAGGGGCGACCTCGTCATGTGGGACAACCGCTCCCTGCTGCATCGAGCACTCGCCAACTACGAAATGGATCAGCATCCGCGCGTCCTGCACCGGACAGTGGTGCGCGGCACAAAGCCGGTCTGACCACGAGAAAAGGCGGCGCCGCAGAGCGGAGCCGCCTGTCTCACCACGACGAGGACTGCTCACTATCAGGCGGCGAGTGCTACGTCCCCGCCGCTCTCCTCGGCATCGAAGACCGTGGCGACTGCATGCACCACCGCAGCGATCCGTACCGCTGCCTGAATGGCTTCGGAGCCGACGCCGGCCTTGCGGAGTTCGCGCTCGTGAGCGTCGACACACATGCCACAGCCGTTCACGGCCGAAACGGCGAGTGACCAGAGCTCGAAGTCCGCCTTCTCGACTCCCGGCTTGCCGATCACGTTCATGCGGAGCTTCGCCGGCATCTTGGCATAGTCCTCGTTGGAGGCGAGATGCACGAAGCGATAGTAGATGTTGTTCATCGCCATGATCGCGGCAGCGGCCTTCGCCGCCGTCAATGCCTCCGGCGACAGCTTCGCCCCGGCATCATCGAGAATCGCCGCCGTCACGCGCGCATTGCGTGAGGCGATCGCGGCCGCGACGAACGTCCCGGCGCGCTGCTGTTCCGTCAGCGACGGCTCGGCAGCCAGCGACGAAAGGTTGAGCTTCAGATCCTTGGCATAGTCGGGAAGCGCTTGCTTCAGACTGTCTATCGACATGATCGTCTCCCGTTCTTTCTGAGCGGGCGGCTGCCGCCGCCCGCTCCTTCTTTTGCTTCTGTCGCTTTAGCTCGCTCAGGCAGCCTGAAGCGTCGGCTCGCCCTTGTTCCAGTTACAAGGGCAAAGTTCGTCCGTCTGCAGCGCATCGAGAACCCGCAGCACCTCCGCCGGGTTGCGCCCGACGCTGAGGTCGTTCACCGACACAAACCGGATGATGTTGTCCGGGTCGACGATGAACGTCGCCCGCAGGCACACGCCCTCTTCCTTGTCCAGGATCCCGAGTGCCGTCGAAAGCTCGCGCTTGATATCCGAAAGCATCGGGAACGGCAGGTCCTTCAGATCCTCATGGTTCTGCCGCCAGGCAAGGTGCACATATTCGCTGTCGGTGCTGACACCGTAGACGACGGCGTCCCGATCCTCGAAATCCTCGTTCATACGCCCGAACGCGGCGATCTCGGTCGGACAGACGAAGGTGAAGTCCTTCGGCCAGAAGAAGACGACCTTCCACTTTCCCGGATTGGAGTCGTTGTTCGCTTCTGCGAATGCATTCTCCGGATCGGTCGAAACGACGCTCTTCAGATCGAAGCGCGGAAACTGGTCTCCAACAGTAAGCATGTTCTAGGCAGCTCCTTATCTCGGGTGGAGTGGGTGTGTCCGACCTCCTATATGCGGAAGGGGGCCCGATCGGGCCAATGAAAAGGATTGGTCACGTTAATCGGGAAAATCGATGATTCACCTGCCCTCCATGCGACAGCTTCGCTATCTCGACGCCCTCGATCGCGAACGGCATTTCGGCCGGGCGGCAGAGCGCTGCTTCGTCAGCCAGTCGACGCTCAGCGCCGGGATCAAGGAACTCGAGCAGAATCTCGGCGTGGTCCTCGTCGACAGGAGCGGCAGAAACGTACTTTTCACCAATGCGGGCGAGCAGGTCCTCGCCCGCGCTCGCCGCGTCCTGCGCGAGGCGGAGGAGCTGGTGGAGGCTGCCCGGGTCGCGAGCGAGCCCCTGTCCGGCGCCGTCCGCATGGGCGTAATCCCCACGATCGCGCCCTTCTTTCTGCCGCGCATCCTGCCTCTGGTGCGCAAGAAGTGGCCCCGGCTGCAGCTCTACCTGAGCGAAGACCAGACCGCGCGGCTGGTCTCCGAGCTTCATGACGGGCAGCTCGACCTCCTGCTGCTTGCCCTGCCCTGCGACTATGGTCCGGCGGTCGCGGAACCTCTGTTCGATGACACCTTCCGGCTGGCCTGCCCGCCGGACCATCCGTTGGCGGCGGTAGATCGAGTGGATGCCCGCAACATCGATCCCGATGGACTGCTGCTCCTGGCGGACGGCCATTGCCTCCGCGAGCATGCCCTCGATGCTTGCCGTCTGTTCTCCGGCGGCAGGCCCCGGGCCTTCGCCGCAACCAGCCTGCACACGCTGGTGCAGATGGTGGAGAACGGCCTCGGCGTCACCCTGCTGCCGGAAGTAGCTCTCGCCAGCGGGATCCTGGAGGGAACCTCTCTGGTCACCCGGCCGCTCCTCGGCGAACGGACAAGCCGCGAGATAGGGCTCGTCTGGCGACGGGAGTCGCCGCGCGAGCCGGAGTTCCGGCTCCTGGCGGAGTTTCTTCGCGAGGTGAGCGCCGTTTAGGTCAGCCGTCCAGCCCGAGCTTCTGCGCCACACCGTGCTGACGCGCCAGCGCCTGCAATTGCTGCCAGGTCGCATCCTCGACGTCGATACCGCGCTCGGACCTGTCGCGACTGCGTCGGTACTCGATCTCACCCGGATAGAGCACCTCGTCGGTGGTGGCGTCCGGCGGGGTGTCCTTCAGATATTGCGCGAACTCGGTGACTTCCTGACGGAAGGTCTCCAGCGGTCGAAACGCGGCAACGTTGAAGACTGCCATGAAGCATCCATCGTTGTGTCTGCCGGTCGGCTCGACCCCGAAGCCCAATCCGGTGAGGAGTCCGGAGAGAATCTCGACGATCGCGGAAAGCCCGTAGCCCTTGTAACCTTCGGTGCCACCGAGCGGCAGAAGCACGCCCCCGGCTCCGAGTGCGCGCGGGTCGGTGGAGCGCCTGCCCTCCGCGTCGACCAGCCATCCCTCCGGTACGGGAACGCCGCGCGCCGCGGCGACCTTCAGCTTCCCCGCGGCCGCAGCCGACGTTGCCATGTCGATGAACAACGGCGCTTCGAGGTTGGACGGAACGGCGATCGAGATCGGGTTGGTGCCGAGCCGGGCCGCGCGGCCGCCGAACGGCGCGACGTGCTTCGGCGAGCGTCCGGAATCTGCGGTCATGATCGCGATCATGCCTTCCCGCGCCGCCATCAGCGGGTAGTCGGCCAACCGTCCCACGTGGCTCTGACGGAAGACGGTGCATGCGGCGATGTTCGCCGTCTTCGCCTTCTCGATCGTCAGACGCATGGCATGCTCGGCCACGACGTAGCCGAAGCCCCAATGGCCATCGATCACCGTCGTGGTCGGACTCTCCTGCACGACTTCGATCGGCGCGCCGGGAACGATGTGTCCTTTTCCGACCCGGTCGATGTAGACCGGGATCTGAATGATCCCATGCGAATCGTGTCCGGCGAGATTGGCCCCCACGCAATGGCGCGCCACGATCTCCGCCTCCTCGCCGCTCGCGCCGGCGCATCGCAGCAACGTTACGGCGATCTCCGTCAGTCGATCGGGCATCACAGTCGGCATGGCGCTTCTCTCCTCGGCGGTTTGTTCTGAGACTTACGAAGGCGGCGACACCGGCCGACGGCTTCAACCCCGGAAAAAGCACTCCGAGGAAGCCCGCCGCCGCGCCTCGATCGGATTCAACTCATAGCGTACCGGCCCCGTGTCGTAGCTTCTCGGCTCCGCTTGCACGATGTAGACCCGGTCAAACAGGGAATCGCCATCGGAGTCGGCGAAGCAGATCCGACGCCCCGCCGGCACACTGTAGCCTCCCCTCTCCCGCTCTGCGGCGCAATATACCGGCTGGCCCTGAAGCCCGAGGACGATCAGTGGCGTGTCTCGCCAAAGGCTGACAAAGGCTCCCCCGTTCGAGACCTGGTATCCGCCAGAGATACGGGCACTCTCGACCGGGAAATGCTGTGCGGCCAGGATGGCTGCAGCTTCGTTCCCATAGGAGGGGCACATGGGGGCGGGCGACGGCGTGGCGGTCGGCGCCGCCGGAAGGTATCCGGGGCCGGAAGGCGCGGCACCGCGCCCGTCAAGCGGAAGTGGCCCCCGCGCAGGCTGCCCTACCGGCGTCGCTGCGCTGGCGAGCGGAGCCGATGCAGCCGGATCCGGAGCCCAGGCGATAGTCGGCCCGGCCATCGCCGCCTCTCGTGCCTGCGTCGTCGTCGCGACCGGCCGGGCGTCCCAGGAAGATCTCGCCGCGCCGGATTCATCGGCGCAGCCGACCAATCCCAAACAGGCGAGCGCCAGCATTCGGCTCGTGACACCCGTTCGCATTCCTAAACCCTCTCTGCCCGTCCGGCCAACGCGTCGCCGCTACAATAGACTAGCGGCGGGACGTGAAAAGACCCGATCGCCTGGCCTTCTCTGCCGACCTGCCGCTGGTCAAGTTTCCGAGCCACCGCCATAATCCGGCCGCACTTCCGAGCCGCGCCGATCCCGGATCGGAAGCTCCGACCTCACAAGGGGAAAACATGTTGGAGCGCTATTTCGGCCTGGCGACCGCAGGGACGACCGTCCGCACCGAAGCCGTCGCCGGCCTCACGACATTTTTGACGATGGCTTACATTACCTTCGTCAACCCCTTGATCTTGCAAGATGCGGGGATGGACTTTGGCGCGGTGTTCGTCGCAACCTGCGTCGCCGCCGCGGTCGGATCGGCAATCATGGGTCTCGCGGCGAACTATCCGGTCGCCCTCGCCCCTGGAATGGGGCTGAACGCCTACTTCACCTACGGCGTCGTCATCGGGATGGGGCACACGTGGCAGGTGGCGCTCGGCGCGGTGTTCCTCTCCGGCCTGATCTTCATCGTATTGAGCGTGCTGCCGGTCCGAGAGTGGATCGTCAACAGCATCCCTCACTCGCTGAAGCTTTCCATATCGGCAGGAATCGGTCTGTTCCTGGGGATCATCGGGCTGCGAAACGCCGGCCTCGTCGTCGACGATCCGGCAACGCTCCTCACACTCGGGGACGTCACGGCCGTAGAGCCGGTCCTCGCTGCCCTTGGGTTTTTCCTCATAGCCGGCCTGAGTTACCGGAGGGTCCCTGGCGCCGTCATCATCGGCATCCTCGCCGTCACGGCTGTCGCGATGCTCTCGGGCGTCAGCGAGTTCAAGGGCGTCGTCGCGATGCCCCCCGACCCGTCGCCGACCCTGTTCCAGCTGGACATAGCGGGAGCGCTCGACGTCGCTCTTTTCAGCGTCGTGTTCGCCTTCTTGTTCGTGGATCTCTTCGACACCACCGGCACGCTCGTTGGTGTCGCACACCGGGCGGGGCTGCTCACGGACGAGGGGAAACTACCGCGCCTCGGCCGGGCCCTGCTGGCCGACAGCACGGCCACGGTAGTCGGGGCATGTGCGGGGACGTCGACGACGACCAGCTACATAGAGAGCGCGGCGGGCGTCAATGCGGGTGGTCGTACCGGTCTCACGGCCGTGGTAGTCGCGCTGCTCTTCCTCGTCTGCCTGTTCTTCGCACCTCTGGCACAGAGCGTGCCAGCCTTCGCCACCGCACCGGCCCTGGTGTTCGTGGCCTGCCTGATGGCGCGCGGCCTCACGGAGATCGATTGGGAAGATGTGAGCGAGGTCGCACCGGCGATGGTCGCCGCCCTCGCAATGCCACTCACGTTCTCCATCTCGCACGGCATCGCTCTCGGCTTCATCACCTATGCGGCGGTGAAGCTGGTCAGCGGCCGGTATGCGGATGCAAGCCCGGCAGTATTGGTCCTCGCACTGCTCTTCGTGGGGAAGTTCGCGTTCCTCTGATCTCGCAGCTGCGAAATAACGGCGATGTCTCGCCAGTGCCTTCTTCATCGGCAGATGCCGAAAAAAGTGGTGACTCGGCTTCAACGTTCGTCTACAAAGTATCGTAACAAGATCGGCGGGCAGCCGGCGGTGATACGGCCCAAGTCGGGGGAGGAAAGTCCGCGCCAAGCGGCACTAAGAACAAGACACTTTACCTCAGTGGTAATGGGAGCAAGACATCGTAATGTCTTGCTCTCGTTTATTTTTAGCCGTCACGCGACTCCCTTCCCCGACCTGACGGCGCGCCCGGACCCGAGCAAGCGGTAAGGAAGCGGTTGCGCCGAGCGCAGCGAGCGATGCTAGCTGAGGACCCCTTCGTCGCCGGCAGCTCGCGCCTACTCTCAGGAGGGGCGAAAGCTGATGATGTCGGCCTCGATGACGTAGAAGATCGCGATCCAGATGACGCTGGCGATGATGGTGGTGATGGCCGCCTTCAGCCCGATCCGCGGGTGCTCCGGCGCGCTGTCCGCCATACCGCGCTCCGTCTTCTCCGGCACACGGACGCCCCAGGGAAGCACCACGAAGAGAACCAGCCACCAGACGATGATGTAGACGACGATGCCGGAGACGATACCCAAGGCTAAACCTGTTCCAGTTCGACCAGAGTGCCGCAGAAGTCCTTCGGATGGAGAAACAGGACCGGCTTCCCGTGGGCACCGATCGACGGCTTGCCGTCACCGAGCACACGCGCCCCCGACGCCAGCAGACGGTCGCGCGCAGCCTCGATGTCTTCCACTTCGTAGCACACATGATGCATGCCGCCGGATGTGTTCCGCTCTAAAAAGCCCGCGATCGGCGAGGCTTCTCCCAGCGGCTCCATCAACTCCACCTTGGTGTTCGGCAATTCCACGAACACGATTCTGACCCCGTGTGACTCCAATGCGAGCGGCTTGGAGACGCGGGCGCCGAGCATGCTGCTGTAGACCTTCGAGGCCGCCTCGACATCCGGCACGACGATGGCGACATGGTTCAACCGTCCGATCATGCTTTCTCCGACTTCCGCATCCAGGTTGGCCACTCAAACCCGTGCGAGGTGTACTTCGATCGCCGGACGCTTCTTGTACCGGCTTCGCAATTGCCGACGCACCGCGATCCTCGCCGCATCGATGACGGGTTCGTCTTCGCGGCGCGCGGCCGGCGAAAGCCGTCCCACGGCTTCCTCGACCGCACGAAGAAGCAACGCAGCCATGTCCCCCTCTTCCTCCTCGTGCACCAGACCGTGCACCGAGATCTGAGGCTCGGTCAGCACCTTCCCTTTCGCGTCCAGAACGAGGCTGATTGTTGCCACCCCATTCTCGACCATCCGGCGTCGAGCCCGCAGCGCCCCGCCTTCGAGCGGCACCACCTTCTGGCCGTCGAAGGTGAGCCGTCCGGTGTGAACCTCTCCCACGATCGCGCTTTCGCTTCTGGTGAAGCGGATGATCGACCCGTTCTCCGGCAGCAGCGAATGAGGGACCGTGCCCAGCTTCTGCACGAGCTCGCGATGCGCCATGCGATGCCGAATTTCCCCGTGCACGGGCACGCTCACCTTCGGCCTGATCCACTCGTACATGCGTCGCAGTTCGCCTCTTGCCGGATGGCCCGACACGTGGACGAAATGATCCCGATTGGTGATGATTTCCATGCCCATGCGGGCGAGTTGGTTCTGGAGGCGATCGACCGCGCGCTCGTTGCCCGGAATTGTGCGCGACGAGAATACGATGGTGTCATCCGGGTCCAGGACGACGTGCGGATGCGTGCCCCCCGCAATACGGTGCAGGGCGGCACGTGGCTCGCCCTGACTCCCGGTACAAATGAGGACGACCTCGTCGGGCGGCAGGAAGCCGACATGCTCTTCGCTGAGGAAATCCGGCACGCCGCGTAGATAGCCGGTGCTGCGCGCCACCTGGTCCATGCGGCGGAGGGAGCGGCCGACGAGGGCAACGCGCCTGCCGTTCGCCGCCGCGGCCCGCGAGATCGTCTGCAGTCGCGCCACGTTGCTCGCGAAGCAGGTGAATACCACGCGTCCCGACGTCCGGGCAGAAATCAGGTCCGTAATGCTCGGCAGCAACTCGGCTTCGGAGCGCGAGTGTCCCTCGATGATCGCGTTCGTCGAGTCGCAGATCATCGCGAGCACACCCTCGTCTCCCAGACGCCGGAACGCAGCCTCGTCGGTCGGGGGACCAATCACCGGATCCGGATCGAGCTTCCAGTCGCCGGTGTGAAACAGCGTGCCCGCGTCCGAGCGGATCGCAACGCCATGAGCTTCGGGGATGGAATGCGCTACCGGGATCAGCTCGATGTCGAAGGGTCCCGCCATAAAGCGGCCACCGCGCGGCACCTCCTTGACCTTCGCTTCCCCTGCCACCCCTTCTTCGGTGAGCTTGCGGCGCACGAACTCGGCCGTGAACGGCGTGGCGTAGATCGGGCACCGAACCTTTTGCCACACATAAGGCACGGCGCCGACATGGTCCTCGTGCGCATGCGTGAGCACGATGGCCGCGAGCCGGTTCTCCTGCCCTTCAAGGCAGGCGAGATCAGGCAGGATTATGTCCACGCCCGGGGTGGTGTCGTCTCCGAACGTTATGCCGAGATCCACCATGATCCACTGGCCCGCCCTCCCGTAGAGGGCCACGTTCATGCCCACCTCGCCGAGGCCGCCGAGGGCCACGAAGAGCACCTCATCGTCCCCCGGGACGGGAAGCGCCATGGCCTGTCGCTGCTCGCTCATCCGGTGTTGCGCCGATGCACTTCTAGGAGTCCCCGCAATGTCAGATCCTTGTCTATACTCTCAATGATGGGCGTCGCGCCGGCAAACAGGGTCGCCAACCCTCCCGTCGCGATCACCCGAAGTTCCGGTCCCTGTTCCCGCCTGATCCGTTCGATCAGGCCCTCGATCAGCCCGACATAGCCCCAGAAGATTCCCGATTGCATCGCAGCAACCGTGTTGCGACCGACCACTGGGCCGTCCGGGTGCCGGATGGCCACCAGGGGCAGCTTCGCGGCCGCCATGTGGAGGGCCTCCAACGAGAGGTTCGCGCCGGGCGCGATGACTCCTCCGAGGTAATTGCCGTCTCCGTCGATCACGTCGAAGGTCGTCGCGGTGCCGAAATCGATGATGACGAGCGGACCACCATAAGCAGCGTATCCCGCCAAAGCATTGACGAGCCGGTCTGCACCGACTTCATCCGGCTTGTCGGTAAGGACGCGGATTCCGAGGTTCACGTTCGCATCCCCCACCACGAGCGGCTCGCACTCGAAGTAGCGTCTGCACAGCGTGATCAGGTTGAAGAGCGAAGCCGGAACGACCGTCGCGATGATCGCCGCCTTGATCTGCTCTCGCCCGATCCCCTGCAACGCCATCAGGCTCATCAGCCAGACGGCGTGTTCGTCGGCGGTGCGATGCGGATCGTTGGCGCTTCGCCAGATGCCGCGCTGTTCTTCGCCCTCATAGACGGCGAACACCACGTTGGTGTTGCCTGCATCGATCGCGAGAAGCATGGGCGAGCTCTCCTCAACCCTCCGCCGGGAGAATGTCGGCCGCCGCGAGACGACACTCCGTGCCGGCGTCCGACTCCAGAACAAGCGAACCGTCCGGATCGATCCCGAGCATTCGGCCCGTGATCGTGCCGGCTTCCACTCGAGCCACTATCGGGTCGCCGAGGCCGTAGGCGTTCCTCATCCACTCCTGGCGAATCGGCTCGAAACCGTCCCGGGACCAGCATGCGCTCCAGCGCTCGAATGCCCCGCAGTACGCCTCAAGCGCCTGCACGGCAGTGGCGGCGCGACCTCCTTCGGTCCGCACGTCCGTCGCGGGCCACTCGGTGTCGCCCGGATGATGCATGAGATTGATCCCGGTGCCGACGACGACCCAGCCAGGCGCCCCCGGCATCCAACCGCCTGCCTCCAGAAGAATACCAGAGACCTTCCGACCACCGACAAGCACGTCGTTCGGCCATTTGAGCGCGATGTCCTGTCGACCGGGAAGCAGCGGGCGAACCGTGTCAAGCACCGCCAGGGCAGCGACGAACCCGAGCTGGGCCGCGGACGGCAGACTACAGTTCGGGCGCAGCAGGATCGAGCACATGAGGTTACCGGCCGGACCGCTCCAGGACCGGCCGCGCCGTCCACGCCCTTTCGTCTGCTCGATCGCCCAGACCACCAGTCGATCGGGTGCCTCACCCTGGGCGACGCGCCGCTTCAGCTCCGAATTGGTGCTGTCGAGCGTGTCGAAAGCTGCAAGGCTGTACCCCTGCGGCAGCGTGGGCTCCTGCATCATCCTCCGAAGAGCGAGGCCGCCGCCGTGGTGGCCGGCGCGAGAATCGGCGCCGGGTAGACGATGAACAGAAGGATGACGAGACCCGTGGCCCAGAGAATCGCCCCCACCTCACGCCCGATCGGGCGATCGAACGGCTCGACCACTTCGTCGAAGTACATGATCTTGACGATGCGGAGGTAGTAGAAGCAGCTCACGACGCTCGTCAGAACGCCGATTACCGCGAGGGTCACCAGCCCCGCCTCAATCGCCGGCAGGAAGACATAGACCTTCCCGAAGAAGCCGGCGAGCGGGGGAATGCCCGCCATGGAGAACATGAAGGTGCCCATCGCCGCCGCTACCATCGGGTGCGTCTTCGACAGGCCAGCGAGATCTTCGATATCTTCGACCATGCGGCCGTTCTGCCGCATGCAGAGGATGCAGGCGAACGTCCCGAGGTTCATGAACAGATATATGGCCATGTAGATCAGCACGCCCCGCACACCGGCTTCGGTGCCGGCGGCGAGCCCGACGAAGGCATAGCCGACGTGCCCGATCGAGCTGTAGGCCATCAGCCGCTTTATGTTCGTCTGTAC
Organism: Alphaproteobacteria bacterium; assembly: GCA_029268305.1. Classification (GTDB taxonomy): domain Bacteria; phylum Pseudomonadota; class Alphaproteobacteria; order JAJUGE01; family JAJUGE01; genus JAJUGE01. The sequence goes on along the minus strand of JAJUGE010000001.1, from coordinate 80,703 downwards.
GATCGCGGCGAAGGCGCCGATCAGCATCGATCCCACCGAGATGACGACGATCACCTGCTGCCAGTCGGCGACGAGCGGCCCGAACGGTCCGGTCAATACCCGCAGGAACAGCGCGACCGCGGCGACCTTCGGAGCGACGGCGAAAAAGGCGGTAACAGGGGTCGGCGCCCCCTCGTAGACGTCGGGGGTCCACATGTGAAACGGCACCGCCGAAACCTTGAACGCCAGTCCCGCGCTGACGAAGACGAGGCCGAAAACCACGCCGATCCAGGTGCTCTCCGGCGCGCCCGCAGCCAGCACCCGCGCGAGCGCGTCAAAGCCCGTCGAGCCGGCAAAGCCGTAGATCAGCGACGCGCCGTAAAGCAACAAGCCGGACGACAGTGCCCCGAGCACGAAGTATTTGAGTCCGGCTTCGGTCGACCGGACGGAGTCCCTGCGGAAGGCGGCGAGCACATAGAGCGACAGGCTCTGCAGCTCGAGGCCGAGATAGAGGGCGATGAAGTCGTTCGCCGAAATCATCATCATCATGCCGAGCGTCGCCAGCACGACGATCACAGGGTATTCGAACCGGTCGAGCCCCTCGTTTGCGTTGAACCGCACCGCCAACACGATCGCGGATGCCGAACCGATCAGAACCAACGCCTTCATGAACACGGCGAACTGGTCGACAATGAACAAGCCTTCGAAGGCGCGCGCCGGCTCGCGGCCGAAGATCACCACCAGCACGAACGCGATGGCGAGTGTCGCCACCGAGAGCGTGGAGAGTGTGCGGCTCTCGTCCGATCGACGGAACACGCCGATCATGAGAAGGGCCATCGCCGCACAGGCGAGAAAGATTTCCGGCACGGCCGGTGAGAAGACCATCGCTTCGCTCGCAGGCATCGGGTTCATCTCTGCGCCGCCTGTAGGACCGTGGCGCCATCTGCGGCCGCCCTGATGGGCTGCCCGTCGAGCAGATGCGCCACCGAGCCTGAGATCGAGTCGAGGAAGACGCCCGGATTGATTCCCATCCAGAGGACCATGAGCACGAGTGGCGCCATGATCGCCGCTTCACGCCAATTGAGGTCGGTGATCCCCTTCAGGTCCTCATGCACCAGCTTGCCGAAGATCACGCGGCGATACAGGTACAGCATGTACATCGCGCCGAGGATGAGACCCGTGGCGGCGAAGAAGGCGAGCCAGGTGTTCACGAGGAAGGCACCGACCAGTGTCAGAAACTCTCCGACGAAGCCGCTTGTCCCCGGCAGCCCGACCGCGCCGAGCGTGAATACCATGAACACAAACGCATACTTCGGCATCCGGTGGACCAGTCCGCCGTAGCGTGCGATCTCGCGGGTGTGCATCCGGTCGTAGACAACGCCGACGCAGAGAAACAACGCACCGGACACGATGCCGTGGCTCAGCATCTGGAAGATGGCGCCTTCGATGCCCTGCTGCGTCCGGGTAAAGATGCCGATGGTGACGAAACCCATGTGCGCGACCGATGAATAGGCGATCAGCTTCTTCATGTCCTCCTGGGCGAGCGCTACCAGCGAGGTGTAGATGATCGCCACGACCGAGAGCGCGAACACCAGCGGCGCGAACATCTCCGACGCTTCCGGGAACATCGGCAGCGAGAACCGGAGGAAGCCGTAGCCGCCCATCTTCAGGAGGACGCCGGCGAGGATTACCGACCCTGCCGTCGGGGCCTCGACGTGCGCGTCCGGCAGCCAGGTGTGGACCGGCCACATCGGCACCTTCACGGCGAACGACGCGAAGAACGCGAGCCAGAGCCAGGTCTGCATGGCAGCCGGAAAGCCGTAGCCGAGGTTCGCGATTAGGTCGGTCGTGCCGCTGGTGAAGTACATGGCGAGGATCGCCAGCAGCATCAGAACCGAGCCGGTCAACGTGTAGAGGAAGAACTTGAAGGCCGCGTAGACACGCCGCGCGCCGCCCCACACGCCGATGATCAGGAACATCGGGATCAGCACGCCCTCGAAGAAGACGTAGAAGAGGACGAGATCGAGGGCACAGAACATGCCGACCATCAGCGTCTCTAGGACGAGGAAGGAGATCATGTACTCCTTCACCCGCGTCTCGACCGCGCCCCAGCTAGACAGGATGCAGAGCGGCGTAAGGAACGTCGACAGCAGCACGAAGAAGATCGAAATGCCGTCCACGCCCATCTGATAGGTCATGCTGAAGGCGGGAAAGAGCTCCACCCGCTCGACCATCTGGAAGCCGGGATCGGCCGGATCGAAACCGACCCAGATCAGGAGCGACAGCAGGAAAGTGACGAGCGAGGTCCAGAGCGCCGTGCCGCGGGCATTGCGCGCCACGACCGCGTCATCGTCACCGCGTGCGAAGACGATGATCAGAAGAGCGCCGACCAGCGGAAGGAACGTCGTCAGCGAAAGGATCGGAAAGCCCATGATGCGCTACATTCCCTGCCGGTAGAGGTACCAGGAAATCAGCATCACGACCCCGATCAGCATGGCGAAGGCATAGTGATAGACATATCCGCTCTGCAGCCTGCTCGTCTGCACCGCGATGCGGCGAGTGGTGGCGGCGAGGCCGTCCGGTCCCAGACCGTCGATGATGGCCCCGTCGCCCCCCTTCCATAGCCCGCGTCCGAGCGCGAATGCAGGGCGAACGAAGATCCGGTCGTAGAGCTCGTCGAAGTACCACTTGTTGAGCAGGAACAGATAGAGGGGCTTGAGGCTGCCCGCGAGACGCCCCGGCAGGCCCGGCGCGGCCATATAGAACAGCCACGCGAGCGCGATGCCGGTGACTCCCATCACCAGGGGCAGCAGCTTGACCCAGGCCGGGGCGTGGTGCGCCGCTTCCATGGCCCGGTGCTCCGGGAGGATCAGGATCGAGTCGCCCCAAAACCTGTGCATCCCGTCGCCGACGAATGCCTCGTAGCCGACCAGGCCGGCGAAGACGGCGCCGATCGCCAGGAAAACCAACGGACCGATCATCACCGGCGGCGATTCGTGCACGTGCGCCATGACGATCTCGCTCGCGCGCGGCTGCCCGTGGAAGGTCATGAAGATCAGGCGCCAGGAATAGAAGGCGGTCATCACGGCAGCCGCGATGCCCATCCAGAAGGCATAGTCACCGATGCCGGTGTGGGCCCCCCAGGCGGACTCGAGGATCATGTCCTTGGAGTAGTAGCCGGCGAAGATCGGGATGCCGGCAAGCGCGAGGCTGCCGATCCACATCAGCACATAGGTCACCGGGATCATGCGCCAGATGCCGCCCATCTTTTGCATGTCCTGCTCGTCGGACATCGCGTGGATCACGGATCCGGCTCCGAGAAACAGCAGCGCCTTGAAGAACGCGTGCGTCATCAGGTGAAAAATCGCGGCCGGATATGCCGAAACGCCTGCAGCGAAAAACATGTAGCCGAGCTGGCTACAGGTCGAATAGGCGATCACGCGCTTGATGTCGTTCTGCACGAGGCCCACAGTCGCTGCAAAGAACGCGGTGGTCGCGCCGATGAAGGCGACGAAGCCGAGCGTCCCCGGTGCGTACTCGAACAGCGGTGACAGCCGCGCCACCATGAACACGCCAGCCGTCACCATGGTGGCGGCATGGATCAGCGCCGACACCGGCGTGGGCCCTTCCATCGCGTCCGGCAGCCAGGTGTGCAGACCGAGCTGGGCGGACTTCCCCATCGCACCGATGAACAGCAGGAAACAGGCGATCTCGAGTGCCGGCAGGTCCAGGTCGAGGAACGACATCACCGTTCCGGCATGCTGGGGTGCGGCGGCGAAGATCGTGTCGAACACGATCGAGTCGAAGATGAAGTACACCGACAGAATGCCGAGCGCGAAGCCGAAGTCACCGACCCGGTTCACGATGAACGCCTTGATAGCGGCGGCGTTGGCCGATGGCCGGTCGAACCAGAAACCGATCAGCAGATACGAGCAGAGTCCGACGCCTTCCCAGCCGAAGAACAGTTGAAGCAGATTGTCGGCCGTCACCAGCATCAGCATCGAAAACGTGAAAAGGCTGAGATAGGCCATGAAGCGCGGCACATGCGGATCGTGGTGCATGTAGCCGATCGAGTAGATGTGCACGGCCGCCGAGACGAAGGTGACGACGATCAGCATCACCGCGCTGAGCGTGTCGAAGCGGAGGGCCCAACTCGCCTCGAACGTACCTGAGCGGATCCACTCGAACAGCTCGATCTGACGCGCCTCGCCCCCGAGCGCGACCTCGACGAAGATGATGACGGACAGCAGTGCGGACACGCAGATCGCGCTGCAGGTGACCAGCTGGGCGCCCCGATCCCCAATCTGGCGGCCGAACAAACCGGCAATCGTCGCCGCCAGAAGCGGCAGGAACACGGCAGCGGCGTACATTCCGCGTCAGCCCTTCATCAGGTTTATCTGGTCCACCGCGATCGTGCCGCGGTTGCGGAAATAGACGACTAGGATGGCCAGTCCGATCGCGGCCTCGGCAGCCGCGACGGTGAGCACGAACATGGCGAAGACCTGGCCGACGAGGTCGCCGAGTTGGGTGGAGAAGGCCACGAGGTTGATGTTCACCGCGAGCAGCATGAGCTCGATCGACATCAGGATGATGATCACGTTCTTCCGGTTGAGGAAGATTCCGAAGATGCCGAGCGTGAACAGGATGGCAGCGACGGTGAGGTAATGGGCGAGACCGATTGCCATCACACGCCTCCCCGGCTCGGTACTTTCACGACCTCGATCGTGTCGGACTTGCGGCGCGCATTCTGCTCGGCGATCGACTGCCTGCGCAGCCCGTCGCGCTGGCGCAGCGTCAGGACGATCGCCCCGACCATCGCGACCAGCAGAATCATCCCGGCCGCCTGAAACAGGTACACGAAACGGGTATAGAGCACCGACCCGAGCGCATGGGTGTTCGTGACGACAGTGGGATCGGGCGTCGGAATCGTCGCGACGTCAGCGGCTTCCGGTGCCACGGCCCAACTGCCGAAGACGAGAACCAGCTCCGCCAGCAGAACGATGCCGACGAGGCCGCCGATTGGCAGATACTGCAGAGCACCGTGCCGCATCTCGCGAAAATTGATGTCGAGCATCATCACGACGAAAAGGAACAGGACGGCGACGGCGCCGACGTAGACCACGACCAGCACCATCGCCAGGAACTCCGCGCCCATTAGCACGAAAAGCGCGGCGGAATTGAAGAATGCGAGGATCAGAAACAGCACCGAGTGGACCGGATTCCGGGCCGAAATGACCATCACTCCCGACGCCACCGCGACAGCGGCAAACATATAGAACGTCAAGGAATGAATGATCATCTATTCCCCCGACCGGCCGCTCGCCCTGCTCATGCAGGCTCGCCGGCTTCGTCCTCTGCTCTTCTGGGTGACCGTAAGCGCCGGGTTTAGCGATAGGGCGCGTCGAGTGCAAGGTTCTCAGCGATGGCCGCTTCCCAGCGATCGCCATTCGCGAGCAGCTTCTGCTTGTCATAGAGCAGCTCCTCGCGCGTCTCGGTAGCGAACTCGAAGTTCGGTCCCTCGACGATCGCATCGACCGGACAGGCTTCCTGACAGAAGCCGCAGTAGATGCACTTCGTCATGTCGATGTCGTAGCGCGTCGTGCGGCGACTTCCGTCGGCCCGCGGCTCGGCCTCGATCGTGATCGCGAGCGCGGGGCAGACCGCCTCGCAGAGCTTGCACGCGATGCACCGCTCCTCGCCGTTGGGATATCGGCGAAGCGCATGCTCGCCCCTGAAGCGGGGGCTGATCGGGCTCTTCTCGTACGGGTAGTTCAGCGTCACCTTCGGCCGGAACATGTAGCGGAAGGTCAGCCACATGCCCGACAACAACTCCGACAGGAGAAAGCTGCGAACGCTTCGGTCCAAGTATGCCATGAGACTTGCAAGCTCCTGCGGCGTCAGCCGGCAATCGTATCCGGCAGCCAGTCCATCGCGACCAGCACGCCCGCGGTAATGATCACCCATGCGAGCGACAACGGCAGAAACACTTTCCAGCCGAGCCGCATGAGCTGGTCGTATCGGTAGCGCGGGAAGGTCGCGCGCACCCAGAGAAAGACGAAGAGGCAGGCGGCGATCTTCAATGCGAACCAGACCGGGCCCGGGATCCAGTTCAGCGGCGCCACATCCACCGGCGGCAGCCAGCCTCCCAGGAAGAGGATGGACGTCATCGCGCTCATCAGGATCATGTTCGCGTATTCGCCAAGGAAGAACAGCGCGAACGCCATCGACGAGTATTCGACGTTGTAGCCGGACACCAACTCGGCTTCGGCTTCCGGCAGGTCGAAGGGAGCCCGATTCGTCTCGGCCAGCCCGGAAATGAAGAAGACGACGAACATCGGCAGAAGCGGTATCGCGAACCAGATGTTCTGCTGCGCCAGGACGATGTCGCTCAGATTCAAGGACCCTACGCAGAGGAGCACCGTGATGATCACGAAGCCGATCGAGACTTCGTACGAGACCATCTGCGCCGCCGATCGCAGGGCACCTAGGAAAGCGTAGCGGGAATTGCTCGCCCACCCCGCCATGATGATGCCGTAGACCCCGAGCGACGAGATCGCGAACAGATAAAGTATCCCGACATTGATGTCGGCGAGCACAACGCCCGGCCCGAACGGAATCACCGCCCACGCGACCAGCGCCAGAATGAAGGTGATCATCGGCGCCAGCACGAACACGACCCGATTCGCGCCGGCCGGAATGATCGTCTCCTTCAGCAGCAGCTTGAGGCCGTCGGCGATCGGCTGCAGCAGACCGAACGGACCGACAACGTTCGGCCCCTTCCGCATCTGCATCGCGGCGATCACCTTCCGCTCAGCGTAGGTGAGGTAGGCGATCGCCAGAAGGAGGGGAACGACGATTGCGATGATGTAAAGGACGATCTTCGCCGTCGGCCACGCGTAACTTGCCCAGAAATCAACCATGGGTGCCGGTCTTCCCAGCCGATTGCAATAGCTCGAGGGTGCAGCGCGCCATGGTTTCCGAAGCCCGCGAAATCGGGTCCGTCATGTAGAAGTTGTCGATCGGAGATTCGAACGGCGCCGACGACATTTGTCCCGCCACGCCGAAGCTGCCCCATTCCGCGGGCACCCGCTCGTCGAGCTCCGCAAAAACCGGATTGGCCTCCATCAGACGTTTCCGCATCTCCAGCAGCGTATCGTACGGCAGAGTTTTCCCGAGCACCTCGGAAAGTGCCCGGACGATCGCCCAATCCTCCCTCGCCTCGCCCGGCGGGAAACTCGCCCGGAGCGCGAGCTGAACCCGGCCCTCGGTGTTGACGTACGTTCCATCCTTCTCGGTGTAGGCGGCCCCGGGAAGAATCACGTCCGCCCGATGTGCCCCCGCATCACCGTGATGGCCTTGGTAGATGACGAACGCGTCACCGAGCCGCGCCATGTCGAGCTCGTCGGCGCCCAGCAGATAGACCACGTCGATCTCGCCCCGCTCGGCCCCGGAAAGGATGCCTTCCAGATCCCGACCGCCGCCACCGGGTACAAAGCCGAGATCCAGTCCGCCGACCCGCGCCGCAGCGGTATGGAGCATGTTGAACCCATTCCACTCCTCGCCGATGGCTCCGCAGGCCTCAGCGAGCGCGCGCACCGCCGCCAGCACCGCCGCCCCGTCGGACCGCTGCAATGCTCCCTGGCCGACGATGACCATCGGCCGCTCGGCGGATTTCAGAACTTCCGCGAATGCATGGCCGCCATCCAGCAGGTCCTGCAGGGTCTCCGGGCCGGCGCCGAGATAGTCGTAGCGGTAGGTGAGATCCAGCTGTTGCCCGATTACGCCGATCCGCGCCTGCCCGCTCAGCCATCGCTTGCGGATACGCGCGTTCAGCACCGGCGCTTCCCAGCGTGGATTGGTGCCGACCAGCAGGATTGCATCCGCCTCTTCGATACCGGCGATCCCGCTGTTGAAGATGTAGCCGGCCCGGCAGGACGGGTCGATTCTGGCACCATCCTGTCGACAATCGAGGTTGCGCGAGCCGAGCGCATGCATCAGGTCGTGCAGCGCCATCATCGATTCGCAATCAGCCAGATCACCGGCGATTGCGGCGATCCGCTCACCCGGCAAGCCGGCGATCCGGTCGGCGATCGTCTGGAAGGCCTCACCCCAGTTGGCCGGCACCAGCTTTCCTTCGCGGCGCACGTAAGGTCGGTCGAGACGCTGGCGTTTCAGGCCGTCGCAGGCGTAGCGGGTCTTGTCGGAAATCCACTCTTCGTTGACGTCGTCATTCATGCGCGGCAGGACGCGCATCACTTCGGCGCCGCGCGCATCGACCCGGATGTTGCTCCCCAGCGCGTCCATCACGTCGATGGTCTCGGTTTTCCGCAACTCCCAGGGCCGGGCCATGAAGGCGTAGGGTGCCGACGTGAGGGCGCCGACCGGACACAGGTCGATGACGTTCGCCGAAAGTTCCGACCTCACCGCGCGCTCGAGCGTCGTGATCTCCATGTGCTCGCCGCGGCCGACCGCGCCGATCACCGGTACGCCGGCCACCTCGTCGGCAAAACGAATGCAGCGGGTGCAATGGATGCAGCGCGTCATGATCGTCTTGATCAGCGGCCCCATGTACTTGTCGGTGACCGCGCGCTTGTTCTCGTGGTAGCGGCTGTGGTCCATGCCATAGGCCATGGCCTGGTCCTGCAGGTCGCACTCGCCGCCCTGATCGCAGATAGGACAATCGAGGGGGTGGTTGATCAGGAGGAACTCCATCACGCCCTTGCGCGCCTTGCGCGTCATCGGCGAGTCGGTGAACACCTCCATCCCCTCGCCTGCAGGCATGGCGCAGGATGCCGCGGGCTTCGGCGGCCCCGGCTTGATTTCGACGAGGCACATCCGGCAATTGCCCGCAATCGCGAGCCGCTCGTGATAGCAGAAGCGCGGAATCTCCTTCCCGGCCAGCTCGCACGCCTGCAATACCGTGGAGCCGGGCGGGACCTCGATCTCGATGCCGTCGACCTTGAGCTTCGGCATGGTGCCTGACTTTCCTCCTACGCCGCCGCGGCCTCGTACCGCGCACGATACTCTTCGATCCGCCGCTCCAGCTCCGGTCGGAAATGCCTGATCAGCCCCTGAACCGGCCACGCCGCGGCATCGCCGAGAGCGCAGATCGTGTGTCCCTCGATCTCGTAGGTGACGTCCAGGAGCGTCTCGATCTCTTCGGGCCGCGCGTCGCCTCTGGTCATACGCTCCATGACCCGCCACAGCCAGCCGGTACCTTCACGGCAGGGGGTACACTGACCACAGCTCTCATGCATGTAGAAGCGGGAGAGGCGCGTGATCGCGCGCACGACGTCGGTAGACTTGTCCATGACGATCAGTGCCGCCGTCCCGAGCCCGGATTTCTCCGCCCGGAGGCTGTCGAAGTCCATCAGGACGTTGTCGCAGATCGATTTGGGCAGCAGCGGCGTCGACGACCCACCCGGGATCACCGCAAGCAGGTTGTCCCATCCGCCGCGCACGCCGCCGGCGTGCTTCTCGATGAGCTCCCGCATGGGGATGCCCATCTCCTCTTCCACGTTGCACGGCTGCTCGACGTGGCCAGAAATGCAGAACACCTTGGTCCCGGTGTTGTTTTCACGCCCGAGGCCGGCGAACCAGTCGCCGCCCCGACGCAGGATCGTCGGGACCGCAGCGATGGTCTCGACGTTGTTGACCGTTGTCGGGCAACCGTAGAGCCCGGCCATTGCGGGAAACGGCGGCTTCAGACGCGGCTGGCCCTTACGTCCTTCGAGGCTCTCCAGAAGCGCAGTCTCTTCGCCACAGATGTACGCGCCGGCGCCGCGGTGGAGGTAGAGGTCGAAATCCCATCCGGACCCGCAGGCGTTCTTGCCGATCAGACCGGCCTCGTAGGCTTCGTCGATCGCGAACTGCAGGTGCTCGGCTTCGCGATAGAACTCACCCCGAATGTAGATGTAGCAAGCATGCGCGGCCATCGCGAAGCTGGCGATCAGGCAGCCCTCGACCAGCTTGTGCGGATCGAAGCGCATCATGTCCCGGTCCTTGCATGTGCCGGGTTCGCCTTCGTCGGCATTCACCACCAGATAGTGGGGCCGGTCGCCGACCTCCTTCGGCATGAACGACCACTTGAGCCCGGTCGGGAATCCGGCGCCGCCGCGCCCCCGCATCCCGGACTTCTTCATTTCCTCGATGATCCAGTCGCGGCCCTTCGACAGGATCTCCTTGGTACCGTCCCAGTCGCCGCGCGCACGCGCGCCCTGCAGGCGCCAGTCGTGGATGCCGTAAAGATTCGTGAAGATTCGATCCTGGTCCTTCAGCATCATGCGCCCCCTGCCGCGCCCTGATCGCGGAGCGTCGTCAACCCTCCAGCCGGTGCGGAGTGCGTGCGACCCGACTGGGACCCGGCCTTCGGCACCTCGTCACGCTTCAGGCTGTCGAGAATCCGTTCCATCGTCTCCGGTGTCAGATCCTCGTAGTAATCGTCATTGATCTGGACAACGGGCGCGTTCACGCAGGCTCCGGCACACTCCACTTCGTGCAGCGAGAACTGGCCGTCTTCGCTCGTCTGGCCGAACTTCAGGCCCAGCACCCGTTCGCACGTCGAAGTGATCTCGTCCGATCCGCGCAGCCAGCAGGGCGTGGTGGTGCAGACGTGCACCCGATAGCGGCCCGTAGGCCGCAGATAGAACATTGTGTAGAAGCTGGCGACCTCCCACACCCGAATCGACGGCATCCGGAGCATCTCTGCGACGTACTCGATCGCGGCCGCCGGCAACCACCCGCCATTCTGACGTTGCGCGAGGTCCAGCAAGGGCAGAACGGCACTGGCCTGGCGCCCCTCCGGATACTTCGCGATGATCGCCTGGGCCTTGCTCGTGTTCTTGTCGTCGAACGAAAAGGTCTTTGGCTGTCTCGGGTCGTCCAGTCCCGGCACGCCGCTCATCGATCGATCTCCCCGAATACGATGTCCATCGCCCCCAGAATGGCGACGCTGTCGGCGAGCAGGTGGCCCTTCGACAGGAAGTCCATAGCGGCGAGGTGCGGGAACCCGGGAGCGCGGATCTTGCAGCGGTACGGCCGATTCGTTCCGTCCGCGACCAGATAGACCGCGAACTCACCCTTGGGCGCCTCGACGGCGGTGTAGGTTTCGCCCGCCGGCACGTGATAGCCCTCGGTATAGAGCTTGAAGTGATGGATGAGGGCTTCCATCGATCGCTTCATCGAAGCTCGCGGCGGCGGCGCGATCTTGTGATCCGTCGTCATCACAGGGCCTTCGGGCAATTCCCTGAGACACTGATTTATGATGCGCAGGCTCTGGCGCATCTCCTCCAGCCGGATCAGATAGCGATCGTAGCAGTCCCCTGTCTTGCCGAGCGGAATGTCGAAGTCCATCCGGTCGTACACGTCGTAGGGCTGCGCCTTCCGCAGATCCCACGGCACGCCCGAGGCCCGCAGCATCGGACCGGAGAAGCCCCAGTCCAACGCGTCTTCAGCCGAAATGACTCCGACATCGACCGTCCGCTGCTTGAAGATCCGGTTCTCATTGAGCAGGACTTCGAGCTCGTCGATGAACTTCGGGAATGTCTCTGCCCAGGCCGCTATGTCGTCGACGAGGCCGGCCGGCATGTCCTGATGCACGCCGCCTGGCCTGAAGTATGCGGCATGGAGGCGGGCCCCGCTCACCCGCTCGTAGAACTCCATGAGAATCTCGCGCTGCTCGAAGCCCCAGAGCAGCGGCGTCATCGCGCCGACGTCGAGCGCGAACGTGGTCACGTTGAGCAGGTGATTCAGGATGCGCGTGATCTCGGAGAACAGCACGCGAATGTACTGGCCCCGTTCCGGGACCGTGATGCCGAGAAGCTTCTCCGTCGCCAGCGCGAAGGCATGCTCCTGGCACATGGGCGAGACGTAATCGAGGCGGTCGAAATAGGGCACCGCCTGGAGGTAGGTCTTGTATTCGATCAGCTTTTCAGTGCCGCGGTGCAGCAGGCCGATGTGCGGGTCGATCCGCTCGACCACCTCTCCGTCCAGCTCCATCACCATGCGGAGAACGCCGTGTGCCGCCGGATGCTGCGGTCCGAAGTTCAGCGTGTAGTTCTTGATCAGGGCCTCGGCCATCAGACCTCCCCCTCCGTCTCGGCCTTCTCATCGCCAGGCAACGGTCGCGTCATCCCCTCCCAGGGACTGAGGAAGTCCCAGCTCCGGAATTCCTGCGTAAGCCTCACCGGCTCGTAGACTACCCGCTTCGCCTCTGGGTCGTACCGAATCTCCACGTAACCGGTCAGCGGGAAGTCCTTCCGGAAGGGGTGTCCCTCGAAGCCGTAGTCGGTAAGGATCCGTCGCAGGTCGGGGTGATCGGAGAAGAACACTCCGAACATGTCCCAGACCTCGCGCTCGAACCAGTTTGCGGAGCTGAACACGCCGACAGCCGAGGGAACCGGCGTATCCTCGTCCGTGGTCACCTTCACCCGCACCCGGCTGTTGTGGCGGTGACTCAGCAGATTGTAGACAACCTCGAATCGCTCCGGCCTGTCCGGATAGTCGACGCCAGTGATGTCGACCAGTTGCTTGAAATGGCAGTTCGGGTCGTCACGGAGATAGGTCAGCACCCGTATCAGCGACTCGCGCTGAGTGACGAGGATCAACTCTCCAAGCCGGATTTCCGCGCTGCTGATCTCGTTCGGAAGCGATGCAGAAACGTGGTCCGCGAGTTCCTTGAGCGTCTCGTCCATTCTCTTCCTGCCGTCCGCCGGATCAGCGCGCGATCGTGCCGGTGCGATGGATCTTCTTCTGAAGCTGCAGCACGCCGTAGAGAAGCGCCTCCGCGGTCGGTGGGCAGCCGGGTACATACACGTCTACCGGAACGACCCGATCGCAGCCGCGGACGACCGAATAGGAATAGTGATAGTAGCCACCGCCGTTCGCACACGAACCCATGGAGATCACCCACCGGGGCTCGGCCATCTGGTCGTAAACCTTGCGCAGCGCCGGCGCCATCTTGTTGCACAGCGTGCCCGCCACGATCATCACGTCGGATTGGCGCGGGCTGGGCCGAAACACGATCCCGAACCGGTCGAGGTCGTATCGCGAAGCCGCCGTATGCATCATTTCGACCGCGCAGCAGGCGAGACCGAAGGTCATCGGCCAGAGCGAGCCGCTACGTGCCCAGTTCACCAGCTTGTCGGCCTGGGCGACGATGAAGCCTTTGTCCTGAATCTCGCCGGTGATAGAGCGGAGCAACTGGTCCTGCTCCGGCCCGGGCCCGAGTGGGCCAGGCGTCGGGCGTGTCACGGCCTCGGAGCGCTCTACTCCCATTCAAGGGCTCCCTTCTTCCACTCGTAAACGAACCCGATGGTGAGGATGCCCAGGAAGGCCACCATCGACCAGAATCCGAGCATCCCGATGGTGCCGAGCGATATAGCCCAGGGGAACAAAAACGCAACTTCGAGGTCGAATATGATGAAGAGGATGGCGACCAGATAGAACCGGACGTCGAATCGACCGCGAGTGTCGGAGAATGCTTCGAAGCCGCACTCGTAGGCCGACAGCTTCTCCGAATCCGGCTTCTGGCGGGCGAGAATCAGGGAAGCCAGGATCGCGGCGGCCGCGACACCCACGGCAATGCCGAGAAAGATCAGAATCGGCAGATAATCGGCCAGCAACGGATTCATGCCGCCTCACGTCCTCGCTTCGTTCGGTTCACCGGCTTGCGCCGGCGCCGCGAATGTAAAGCCGATCCCTTCCGGATACCACCCCTGCGGCCCGGCCTCGTGTTGTCGTTGAATGTGAGAATATCGACCAGAATGCTCTTGCCGCGCCGGGCCCCGCAATAGCGGCTTGCCCTTTGCGAAAATGGCGGGAGCGACGGGACTCGAACCCGCGGCCTCCGGCGTGACAGGCCGGCGCTCTAACCGACTGAGCTACGCCCCCGCATCCGTCCAACGACGGAGCGTGTAAGTACTTCACCGTCCGATCGGGTGTCAACAGAAGATGGCCGCCCTCCGCCCCCCTTTCAAGGAGATCACTCGTGGCGGCCGGCGACGCCGGCTGTGCTATGAACAGTCGCCATGCAGGACTTGTCCGGAACCCCGGTCCCGCCGCATCCAGCGGCCATCCCTCACCCAGCCGCGAGCGTCCTTTTGCTCCGTGACGCTCCTGAAGGACCGGAGGTCTTCATGGTGCTGCGGAGCCCGCGGCTCTCCTTTTCCTCCGGCGCACTGGTGTTCCCCGGCGGCAAGGTCGATCCCGACGACGCGCTGCATGATCGACGGGAGGCGGCGGCGCCGCTCCCGGAGCGGGAGAGCGAATTGCCGCTCCGAGTAGCCGCCGTTCGCGAGATCTTCGAGGAGACATGCGTCCTCCTCGCGCGCGAGCGTCGCTCCGGTGCACTGATCACTCCGGAGCGTGCCTCCCGCCTCGAAAGCCGATATCGCCGGGCGGTGCACAATGGCGAGATCGGCATTGCCGAAATGGCGCTCGCCGAAGGTCTGGTGCTGGCGGTCGACCTGCTGGTGCCGTTCGCGCGCTGGATCACGCCGGCGCATTCGCCGCGTCGCTTCGATGCGCACTTCTTCGCCGCCGCCTGCCCGTCGGGACAGGTACCCGTCCATGACGGAATAGAGGCGGTGGACTCGGTCTGGCTGTCGCCGCGGCAGGCGCTCGCCGATGCCGCCGCCGGACGCCGTCCTATCCTGTTTCCGACCCGTGCCAATCTCAGCAAGCTGGGGCGGCACGCGCGCGTCGCCGACGCTCTCGCCGATTCCTACCCGGTCACACCCGTATCCTCACGGGTCGTGCAGACAGCGGACGGGCCGGTCCTCCGCATTCCGGAAGGGCTCGGATTCGAGCTGACGGAGATGCCCGCCGCGCCCCGCCAACGTCAGGTGATCGATGCCCCGCCTCAGTTCAGCCGAATTCCGCCTTGTCCGGGTGGTGGCGGCGGAACGAGCCGGAGCTCGTAGCCCACCGGACAATAGGCGTCCCCGTTCTCCCGCCAGAGAATGTCGGCCGTGTCCGGCGCGCGGAAGATGCCGGCGCCGGTTTCGGTGCAGGTACACTTCCGCACCTGGCACACCTTGGCGAGGTCGGGCGGCGTTTCGGTGGCCTGCGAGCAGGCGCTCAGGAGGCCGGCGGTTGCCGCCAGGATGATGCGGAGGTGCATTACGAAATTCCGTGGTTACGCTTTGTCCGGTGTCTACTCCGTGCGCCCGCTGAGAAATTCGCCGATCGGGCGCAGGCTGTCCACGTTGTCGCAGATTACCTTGAAGGTGACGAGAATCGGCACCGCGAGCAAGGCCCCGGGAACCCCCCACAGCCACCCCCACAGTACCACCGTCACGAAGATCACCAGAGGGTTCAGGGTGAGCCGCCGACCGAGGATGCTCGGCGTGACGAACTGACCTTCGAGGCTGGTGAGCGCCAGATAGATGAGCGGGATGGACACGGCATATTCGACAGTCGGGAACGTGATCAGGGCGACCATGCCGACGATGATGCCGCCGACGATCGCACCGAAGTAGGGGACGAAGTTGAGGATCGTCGCCATCACGCCCCAGACCACGGGGCTCGGCATGCCCGCGAGCCACATCGCCCCCCCTATGCACGCCCCGAGGCCGACATTGATGAACGTGATGGTGATCAGGTAAAGCGACACCTCCTTCTGAATGTCGTGGGTGATCTGCACCGCACGCCGCTTGTCCTGCCAGGTCGGCATCACCCGCACCATCTTCTCCCGAAAGATGTCGCCGGTCGCGAGCAGAAAGTAGAGAAGTACGACGACGAGCAGGAGTTGGGTCCCGATGAGCGCGACGTTGCCGAAGACTTGTTCGAGCAGGCTGCCGTCGCGCACCACCACCTCAGGCACCACGCCCCCCTCGACCTTGGTAAGCTCCTCGACCTCCCTGGAAGCTTGACGCACCTCCTCGACCGGCTCCTTCAGCGCCTTGATCTTGTACTGAACTTCGCTGAGGATCCGTGGCATCCGAGCCGTCCACTCCCCCACCGGCTGGGCGAGCAGGACAAATGCGAAGATCACGCCGGCTATCAGCGCCAGGACGATCAGCGCGGCGGCGGCGGCATCGGGCACTCTTAATCGCCTGAGGCCGCGCTGTACCGGAAACAACAGCAGATAGGCACCGATCGCCGCGAAGATCGGCACGAAGACATCTCGCGCGAAGTACAGCGTGTAGAAGCAGATGACCACGAGCAGCGCTGTGGTCGAGAACGAGTGAACATAGAGGAGGCGACGGCCGATCGGGAGATGCGGGCGGTCTGCGTGCTCATTCCGCCCGTTCTTCTCCTTCGCCGCCAAGCTGTTTCCGGGCACCGCACATTCCGCCAGTCAAGACGGTTCGATCAACGCCCCTCGCCCGGAAAAGTGCGCCGGAGACGCTGGCCGCTCACGCGGCCGCGCGATCCCTCGCCGCCGGATCGTAGGAGAGATTCGGTGCCAACCATCGCTCGATGGTCGCCACATCCACTCCCTTGCGGCGCGCATAGTCCTCGACTTGGTCGCGGTCGATGCGGCCGAGGCCGAAATAGCGGCTCTCGGGGTGACTGAAATAGAGACCACTGACGGCCGAGCCCGGCCACATGGCGAAGCTGTCCGTCAGCTCGATGCCGGCGTTTCTCTCCGCCTGCAACAGATCGAACAACGTGCGCTTCTCGGTATGGTCCGGACACGCGGGATATCCCGGCGCCGGCCGAATTCCCTGATAGGCCTCGGCGATGAGCTCGTCGTTCGACAGGCTCTCGTCGGGCGCATAACCCCAGAATTCCTTGCGCACCCGTTCGTGCAGTCGCTCGGCGAAGGCTTCGGCGATGCGGTCGCCGAGAGCCTGGACGAGAATGGCGCTGTAGTCGTCGTTCTGCGCCTTGAACTCCTGCGCCTTCTGGTCGATCCCCGCACCGGCAGTGACGGCGAACCCGCCGATATAATCCGCAATGCCGGAGGATTTCGGCGCGACGAAATCGGCGAGTGCCAGGTTCGGCCGCTTCTTGCCCTTTCGCGACATCTGCTGCCTGAGGGTATGAAAGACGGCGAGAACGGACGACCGGTCCTCGTCCGCGTAGACCTCGATATCATCCCCCACGGCATTGGCCGGCCAGAACCCGGCAACCGCTCTGGCCACCGTCCATTTCTCTCCGACCAGCTGCTGAAGCATGGCCTGCGCGTCGTTGTAGAGGCTGCGCGCAGCTTCCCCTACCACCTCGTCCTCGAGAATCTCCGGGAAGCGGCCGGCTAGCTCCCACGTCGCGAAGAACGGCTTCCAGTCGAAGCGGGAGATGATCTCCGACAGATCATAGTCGTCCAGCGTGATCAGTCCGAGACGGTTCGGTGGCACCGGCCGGTACGCCGACCAGTCGATCGGCGCCCGGTTGGCGCGGGCCGCAGCGATCGGCACCCGGTCTGCGGCCATCTGCTGCCGGGCGTGCGCCTCCCGCATTCTGGCGTAATCGTCTCGTACCTTCTCCGCGAACTCCGCGCCGCGGGTTGAGGAGAGCAGTTGGCCCGCGACACCGACAGCGCGCGATGCGTCGGGCACATGCACCACCGCACCATCGTAGTTCGGCGCGATCTTTACGGCGGTATGCACCTTGCTGGTCGTGGCGCCGCCGATCAGCAGCGGGATATCGAACCCTTCCCGCTTCATCTCGCTCGCGACCCAGCACATCTCGTCGAGGCTCGGCGTGATCAGGCCCGAGAGCCCGATCATGTCGACCTTCTCCGCCTTCGCCTTTTCGAGGATCGTGGCACTCGGCACCATGACGCCGAGGTCGATCACCTCGTAGTTGTTGCACTGGAGGACGACGCCGACGATGTTCTTGCCGATGTCGTGAACATCGCCCTTCACGGTCGCCATCAGGACCTTGCCATTCTTCTCTTGCACGTCTCCCGTCTTCTCTTCCTCGATGAACGGCAGGAGGTAGGCGACCGCCCGCTTCATCACGCGAGCACTCTTCACCACCTGCGGCAGGAACATCTTGCCGGCTCCGAACAGATCGCCGACGACATTCATGCCGTCCATCAACGGCCCCTCGATCACCGAGAGCGGGCGGTCGGCCTGCTGGCGCGCCTCCTCGGTATCTTCCTCGATGAAGTCGGTCACGCCGTGCACGAGGGCGTGGACGAGCCGATCCCGGACACTCGCATCGCGCCACGAGAGATCGATCTCACGCTTCTTCCCGCCGCCCCGGTAGGACTCGGCGATTTCGACGAGCCGCTCGGTCGCATCCGCCCGCCGGTTGAGGATCACGTCCTCGACTGCCTCGCGCAGGTTCTCGGGGATATCTTCGTACACCGCGAGCTGACCGGCATTGACGATGCCCATGTCCATCCCGGCGCGGACGGCGTGATATAGAAACGCCGAGTGCATCGCCTCCCGCACCACGTCGTTGCCGCGGAACGAAAACGAGATGTTCGAGACGCCGCCGGAAACGTGGCAGTGCGGCAGGTTCTCGCGAATGCGGCGCGCCGCTTCGATGAACTCCACGGCGTAGTTGTTGTGCTCGTCGATGCCGGTGGCGACCGCGAATATGTTCGGATCGAAGATGATGTCTGCCGGCGGGAAACCGACTTTCCCCGTCAGGATGTCGTAGGAGCGCTTGCAGATCTCGAACTTCCGATCGGCGGTGTCGGCCTGCCCCTCCTCGTCGAACGCCATGACGACGACGGCGGCACCGTAGCGGCGGATCAGCTTCGCCTGCTGTACGAACTGCTCCTCACCCTCCTTCAGGCTGATCGAATTGACGATCGCCTTCCCCTGCACGCACTTCAGCCCGGCCTCGATCACCGACCACTTCGAGGAGTCGATCATCACCGGAACGCGACTGATGTCGGGCTCGGAGGCGACCAGGCGGAGGAATTTCACCATCGCCGCCTCGGAGTCGAGCATGCCCTCGTCCATGTTGACGTCGATAATCTGGGCGCCGTTCTCGACCTGGTCGCGCGCGACTGCCAATGCGCCTTCATAGTCGCCGGCGACGATCAGCTTGCGGAAACGGGCGGAGCCGGTGACGTTCGTCCGCTCGCCGATATTTACGAATGTGCCGTTCATGCCACCAACTCAAACGGTTCTAGTCCCGAAAGACGAAGACCGGTGGGCTTGGGCGGGATATCCCGCGGTGCGACGCCTTCGACCGCCGCAGCGATCGCCCGGATGTGGAGTGGCGTCGTGCCGCAGCAACCGCCTACGATGTTGACCAGGCCCGCGCGCGCCCATTCGCCGATCTGCGCCGCCGTCTGTTCCGGTGTCTCGTCGTAACCGCCGAACTCGTTTGGCAGGCCCGCGTTCGGGTGAGCGCTCACCCGTGTGTCCGCTACCCTCGACAACTCCGCCAGGAACGGCCGGAGCTGCTTCGCGCCAAGGGCGCAGTTCAGGCCGATGCTGAAGGGTTGTGCATGCTGGATCGAAATCCAGAACGCTTCCGGCGTCTGGCCCGAGAGCGTGCGGCCGGACATGTCGGTGATCGTGCCGGATATCATCACCGGCAGCTTCCGCCCCAGCTCTTCGAACACCTCGTCGATCGCGAAGAGCGCGGCTTTGGCATTCAGCGTATCGAAGATGGTTTCGACCAGCAGAATGTCGGCCCCGCCCTCGATCAGCCCGCGTGCCGCTTCGCCGTAGGCGAGACGCAACTCGTCGAAGGTGACATTGCGGAAACCCGGGTCGTTGACGTCGGGCGAAATCGAAGCGGTCCGGTTCGTCGGACCGATGGCACCGGCGACGAAACGCGGCCGGTGCGGATCCTTCTTCATCACCTCCTCGACCGCTTCCCGGGCGAGGCGCGCTCCGGCCACATTCAGCTCGTGTGCCAGATGCTCCATGCCGTAGTCGGCCTGGGAGATGGTCGTCGAGTTGAAATTGTTCGTCTCGATGATGTCAGCGCCCGCCTCGAGATAATCGAGGTGGATACGACGCACGGCATCCGGCTGCGTCAGCACCAGCAGGTCGTTGTTTCCCTGGAGGTCACGCGGATGATCGGCGAAGCGTTGTCCGCGGAAGCCCGCCTCGTCGAGACGGAGCGACTGAATCATCGTGCCCATCGCGCCGTCCAGCACGAGTATCCGTTCACGCGCCAGGGCTTCGAGGGCCGCGATCCTCTCGTCTTGCTCCGCCATGTGGGCATCCTTCCGCCGAATCTGCTACATCGTTATATAAACATATCCTTATATAGATCGCAAACCAGTTCTCCCGGACAAGTGGACGCAGTCCGAAAACAGCTGGGATCAGGCCTCTTCGGTCGTCGAAAGCGCGTGCGCGATCGCGGTCTTCAGAGTCTCGGGATCGAACGGCTTGGTGACGACGAACGCAGGCTCGAGGGTGCTGCCGGTGAGCAGCCGCTCCGGAAAACCGGTCACGAAGATCACCGGCACGTTGGTCGTCGTGAGGATCTCGCGAACCGTGACCATTCCGTCGTCACCGTCGGCGAGCTGAATGTCCGCAAGTATGAGGTCCGGCCGGTTCTCGGAAGCGAGCTTCAGCGCTTCGCTCTGTCGTGCGGCAGTACCGATCACCTCGTGCCCCATCTGTCTCACGATCTCGCTGTTGTCGAGGGCGATGATCGGATCGTCCTCGATGATCAGGATCCGGGACGCGGAGACGCGAGAGATGTCCAGACGGGCCTGACGGATCAGGTCGCGCACCTCCGCCTCGGGCCGGCTCAGAATTTGGCTCACCTGGTCGGTGGTGAAGCCTTCCACCGATACGAGCAGAAGCGCCTGGCGCTCGATCGACGGCAGGTCGCCCAAAGTTCGCCGGATGCGCCCGTCGAGCTCGCTTCTCTCGTTCCCCACATCTTCGGGAAAGGTCGCGTCCACCACGCTCCAGATCGCGTGGAAGCGAGCGAACAGCTCGAGATGAATATCCTGCACGAGTTCCAGGTCTTCCGGCTCGGCAACCACCGCCTCGAGGCAGGCCTTCACATATTCGTCGCCTCTCTGCTGAGTGCCGGTGAGCATGCGCGCATAGCGGCGGAGGTAAGGAAGGCTCGATATGATCGCGTCACGGATATCCGGCATGAAAAGCTGTATCCCTTCGCTTCGAAAAGGGGCTATGAGGATCGGCTCTGCAGCCGCCCGCAATTGCAGGGCTTATACAGAATTCCGGGTGCGGCGCGATAGGGGCAGACGGTAGCCACGAGTGTCGTCGAACACTCATTCATGCTCGGACCGCTCGCGTCGCAACGCCGCAATGGTTTGCCGAGCCTCTTCGGCAACATCGTTAAGGGCAGCTACGACCGCATCGGGCGGACCTGTCTCGACCGCTAGTTCGGCTTTCGCCGCAATCTCCTCCTCATGCGCCACCGCCTCGGAAATCAGCTCATCCCACTCCGCCGTCACAAATTGCGCGCGCAAATGCCGCACCACGGTGTCCAACGTCGAGAGGTCCTGATCCGGTTCGGACGGAAGATCGCCCATCGCCTGAAGATGCTCTGAAAGGCGTGCCGCCGCGGCTGAGCGCCGTCGAGCCATCATGTCGAAGCGGGAAGCAAGCTCCGGTTCGCTCGGCTGCAGGAGCTCGAACGCATCGGCGTAGGCGTCGGCAGCAGTCTCGAGTGCGACGATCACGTCGTCCAGCGCAACCTGTCGATCGTCACGCAACATCCCTGCTGTCCTTCAATCCGGGATTATCGTCGGCAGGCACGAAGACGGAGAGCGCTTCCGGGATCACGTGGAAGCGTGCGGGTGTCCGGGTCGTCAGCTCACCGTCGGTGTCGATCTCCATGGGGATGCTCGTCTCGATTTCGATGCGTTCCGCCTGAACACAGTGAAACGGCTCCAGCCGCTTGTGCGGGCCGCTTCGGAAGGCCGGGAGAACCGCGGCGAGACGCCAGAACCCCAGAGGTTCGAGGCTGTAGAGGTCGAGGCGTTGGTCGTCGATCACCGCTTCTTCGGCAATCGCCATCCCACCGCCATAAAACCTGCCGTTCCCGACCGAGATCTGGATCGACCGGACCTGAAGCCGCTTGCCGTCGGCCACGATGGTCGCGCGAAACGGCCGCGAGCTCCGCCACGCATCCCAGGATCTGAAGGCATATCCGAGCACGCCCCACCGGCGCTTCTCGTCACGGGTGAGCTTGCGGCTCAACTCCGTGCTGAGGCCCATGCTGGCGACGTTGAAGAACAGCTTGCCGTTGACCGAACCGAGGTCGATGCGGTGCTGCCTCCCCCCGGCGATGACGGCACAGGCTTCCTCGAGCGACGGCGGAATCCCGAGGGTTCGCGCGAGATCGTTGGCGGTACCGAGCGGCAGGACACCGACGGGCAGCCCCGCCTCCACGAGAATCTCCGCCAGCGTGTTGAAGGTGCCGTCCCCTCCCCCGACAATCAGAAGATCGACGTCCTTGCGATGGTCGCGAATGGCCGCCATCGCTTCTTTCGGCGTCGATGCGGGCACGTCAAGCAACGTGATCCCGCTCGCTGCCAGCCCTTCCAACGCAGCTGCGAGGTCGCTTCGCCCGTTCCTGGCCTTCCTGTTGACGATGAGTAACGCGCGGCGGCCGGTCAAAGCTCAGCTCCTGGTGCGGAGGAACAGCCACTGTGAACGAGAGCCTGCTCGCCGGGTTCCACCGACGCCCCGCACCATCGGGTGAAGGCAGCGGATTGCTTGCGCACCGCCTCGCTTGCGCGCAGACTTCAGGTCAACAAGCGATGACGCATGAAAACATCATGGGAGGGACTGTCATGAGACGAGTGGCCCCTGGTCTTTTGCGCGCGGCCTCCGGTATGGCCGTGGCTCTCTGCCTCGTCCTGTCCTCGAACCTGACCGGGGCGGAAGCCAAGACGATCAAGTTCGCCTGGACGAGCACGGACTCCCCGACGGACCCGTACGGCATCGTGGGCGCGGAGTTCAAGAAGAACCTCGAGGAGCTCACCAATAGCGAGTTGGAAGTGCAGCTCTTTCCAAACCGTCAGCTCGGGGACGAAAAGGAAATCCTCGAAGGCATCCGCTTCGGAACGATAGAGGCCGGCGTGGTGACGAACGCGGTCGTCGCGAACGTCCACAAGCCGCTCCAGGTCAACGACATGCCCTTCCTTTATCCGAGCGCCGAAGTGGCCCATCGGATTCTCGACGGGGAGCTGGGTCAGGAACTCCTCGCCGGCCTTGAGGACAAGGGAATCATCGGCCTTCGCTTCTGCGAGGGCGGCTTCCGCAGCATGATCAACAACGTCCGCCCGGTGACTCAGCCCTCGGACGTGGAAGGGGTGAAATATCGGGTGATGCAGAACCCGGTCTACATCGGCATGTTCTCCTCGCTCGGAGGCAATGCGGTGCCGATGGCATGGGGCGAGGTGTTTCCGGCGGTTCAGCAGGGCGCCCTCGATGGCCTCGAGATCCCGATCATGATCATCGATGCCACCAAATATTACGAAGTGACGAAGTACCTCTCGCTCACCAACCACACCTATTCGGCGATTCTGGCTCTGATGTCCAAGCGGATATTCGACGGACTCACGCCGGAGCAGCAGTCGGCAGTGCGCGAAGCCGCCGTGCGAACTTGTGATACGCAACGCGCGCGGGTGGCGGAAACCGTCGAAGCGACCATCAAAGGCCTTGGGGAGAAGGGCATGGAGGTCAACCAGGTCGAGGATGTGGCCCCCTTCCGCGAAAAGGTGAAGCCGGTCTACGAGCAGTTCCGCGAAGAGATCGGTAGCGATCGCCTCGACAGCTTCCTCGCTGCCGTCAACTGACGGGCGATCGGGACCTGTCGGCAGTCACCGGCGTGCCGAGCGGCGTCATCCGGGCGTTTCTGCGACTGTGCGACACAGTTGCGACCGTGGCTTCATGGCTGGCGGCGATCATGTCGATGGTCATGATCGCCGCACTCCTTCTCCAGATCTTCTTTCGCTATGTCGTCGGTCACGCGCTCACCGGGAGCGAGGAAGTGGCGCTCCTCATGTTCGCGTGGGTCACGCTGCTTCTGGCGGGCGTCGGTGTTCGCGACGGGCTCCATGTGCGCCTCACGGTTGGGCTCGCGCTGCTTCCGAGCGCGCTCCGACGTGGCATCGAGCATCTGCTCATGCTGGGGATCTGTGCTTTCGCCGTATTCCTCATGATCGGCGGATGGAGCTACGTCGCGGAGACGCGCGGCCAGGTCTCCGCCGCGATGAGCTATCCCATCGAGATTCTCCACGTCTCCGCCTTCGTCTGTGGTGCCCTGATCCTGCTGCAGGCTATGGGCTGGCTGGTACGCGATCTCTGCTCGATCGAGCAGCCTCGGAGCGAGACGCCGCAATGACCGAGGCGGGCTGGATCCTGAGCGTCGGCTTCGCCGGCCTCGTGATCGCCGGCATGCCCATCGCCTTCGCTCTGGCGATCGCCGCCCTCGTCACGCTTCTGGTCGCCGGCATCGACGTGATCGTCCTGGCCCAACGGCTCGTCTCGGGCGCGCAGTCCTTCAGCCTCCTTGCCGTGCCGTGCTTCATCCTGGCTGGAGAGCTGATGGGCGTCGGGGGCCTCTCCCGTCGGCTGGTTCGCGTGGCGCAGGCATTCGTTCAGCATCTGACCGGCGGCCTCGGCATGGTCACCGTACTCTCGGCGACCTT
Source organism: Alphaproteobacteria bacterium (assembly GCA_029268305.1). Lineage (GTDB taxonomy): Bacteria > Pseudomonadota > Alphaproteobacteria > JAJUGE01 > JAJUGE01 > JAJUGE01. Next base: position 56,216 of record JAJUGE010000001.1, on the reverse strand, counting down.
CTTCGCCGCGATCTCCGGCTCGGCACCGGCAACCACCGCCGCAATCGGCAAGCTGATGATCCCGGAGATGGTGAAGCGGGGCTATCGGCGCGACTTCTCCGCGGCGCTCGCGACGGCATCCGGCCCGATCGGCCAGATGATCCCCCCATCGATCCCGATGGTGATCTGGGGGGTAATCGCCGAACAGTCGATATCGCGGCTGTTTCTGGCCGGCCTCGTTCCCGGGTTGCTGATCTGTGCGGGGCTAATGCTGGTCTGCTGGGTTCTGGCGCGTGGCATGGGCATCGCCCGCGAGACGCGGCGCGCCACGGCTGCCGATCTTCTCGACGCGATCCGAGACGGGAAATGGGCGCTGCTGGCACCGTTCATCATCCTCGGCGGCATCTATGGTGGTATCTTCACCCCGACGGAAGCCGGCGCCGTCGGCGTCGCCTATGGCCTGATCGTCGGCCTGTTCCTGCACCGCGAGCTTTCGTTCGGATCGCTGCCGGCAATTTTCCTCGCCGCTATGCGCACGTCGACGATGGTGGTGTTCATCGTCGCCACCGCTTCGGCTTTCGGCTGGCTGGTGGCGCTCGAGCGACTTCCGGGCACGATCGCGGAGGCTCTGCTAAGCGTCTCCGACGATCCGATCGTCATCCTCTTGATGCTGAATCTGCTGTTGCTCCTGATCGGCGCGATCATGGACAACGTCGCGGCCATGATCATCCTCGGCGGCGTTCTGACGCATATTGCCGCGCAGATCGGGATCGACCCGATCCATTTCGGTGCGATCGTCGTGATCAATTTTGCCATCGGCATGGCGACGCCGCCCTTCGGATACTCGCTGTTCGTCGGATCGGCGATCTCCGGGCTCGGCATCGAGGCCGTCGCTCGTGCGCTCTGGCCGATGCTGCTCGTCCAGGTCGTGGTCCTGATGCTCGTCACCTACTTCCCGCCGCTGACGCTGGCGGTCCCGAACTTGTTCTACGGCTGACACGGCGGTTGCGATCCGCCTGTAAGCCGCTACGCTCGGGACGCATGAGACGCTTGGTGATCCTCGCTGCGGCTCTCGCCGCGCTGACCGGCTGTCAGGCGGCCGGCTCGATTTCCGACGGTTGGTTCGGCGGGCAACCCACCCTTCCTTCGTCGGATAGTGCCGGCCTCATCGGAGAGATGAGCACCTATCGCACCGCAGAAGAGGACACTCTTCCGGATGTCGCACACAAACTGAAAGTCGGCTTCGTCGAATTGCGAACTGCCAACCCGACGGTCGACGTGTGGTTGCCCGGAGGAGGCAAGGAGCTGGTGGTGCCGACGGCCCACCTCCTTCCGGATGCACCACGCGAGGGCATCGTCATCAACCTGCCCGAAATGCGACTTTACCATTTCGACGACCGCGGCAAAGCGACGAGCTATCCGATCGGAGTAGGCCGCGACGGATGGGATACGCCGAAGGGGACAACCACGGTGGTCCGGAAGAAAGAAAAGCCGACGTGGTATCCTCCGGCTTCCATTCGTCGCGAACAGCCGGACCTGCCGAAGGCCGTCCCTCCCGGTCCCGAGAACCCGCTCGGCAGCCACGCCATCTATCTCGGCTGGCCCGCCTATCTCATCCACGGCACGAACGAGCCGTTGGGCGTGGGAAGACGGGTGAGCCACGGCTGCATCCGCCTATATCCGGAGCACATTCCGCTCCTCTACGAGGCGGTTGCGAAGGGCACTCCGGTCGCGGTGGTCGACCAGCCACTGAAATGGGCATGGATCGGAGACGATCTCTACGTCGAGGCGCACCCGACCCTGGCCCAGGCCGACGACATAGAGGAAGACCGGGAGATCGAACCGGTTGCGGCACCGGCATTCATGAACGAAATCGAGCAGGAAGCCGCCGGCAAGGGGCGGAAGCTCGACCGCGATCTGTTGGAGAGAGTGCTGGCGGAGCGCCGCGGCTATCCCATTCGGGTCACGCCCTCCCCGCCCCTGATCCCGTGGCTGGACCTCTGACCGAGCGGGCGTCCCGCCGAAACGAGGAGAGAGACATGAGCGGATACGAAACACTCCAGATGTACATCGACGGCGTGTGGTGCGATGGGAGCGACGGCGAGTACGGAGAGGTGATCAACCCCGCAACGGAGGAGGCGCTCGCTCGACTTCCCCACGCCGGCACCGCCGACCTAGACCGGGCGCTGCAGGCAGCAGCGAAGGGTTTCGAGGTCTGGCGCAGAACGTCGCCGGCCGAGCGCGGCAAGATCATGCGCAAGGCCGCCGACCTGATGCGCGAACGACTGGAATCGATCGCCCGCACCCTCACCCTCGAGGAAGGCAAGACCATCGGCGAATCCCGGGCCGAGGTGGCGACGAGTGCCGACATCATCGATTGGTACGGCCAGGAAGGCCAGCGCACCTACGGCCGGGTCATTCCGCCACGCTCGGGAGACGTGCGCCAGATCGTCGTGCGCGAGCCGATCGGCCCGGTGGCGGCCTTCACCCCCTGGAACTTCCCCGGAGTCACACCGGCGAGGAAGATCGGCGGCGCTCTCGGCGCCGGCTGCTCGATCATCATCAAGGCGTCGGAGGAGACGCCGGGCACCTGCGTGGCGATGGTTCGCGCCCTCGCCGATGCCGGTCTGCCGGCGGGCGTGTGCAATCTGGTGTTCGGCGTGCCGGCGAAAATCTCCGAGTATCTGATCCCCTCGCCGATCATCCGGAAGGTGTCTTTCACTGGCTCGATTCCGGTCGGCAAGCACCTGGCGCAACTCGCGGCGCAGGGGATGAAGCCGGCGACAATGGAACTCGGCGGGCATTCGCCGGTGATCGTCTTCGACGATGTGGACGTGGAGAAGGTTGCGCAGATCACCGTGGCCGGGAAGTACCGGAACGCCGGCCAGGTCTGCATCTCGCCGACTCGCTTCTTCGTGCACGATGCCGTCTACGACAAGTTCGTCAGCACCTTCAGCGAGCTGGCGAAGGCACTGCCGGTCGGCAACGGCCTGGACGAGGCGAACAGGATGGGCTCGCTTGCGAACGACCGCCGCATGTCGGCGATGGACGAGTTCATCGGCGATGCGGTCGACAAGGGCGCGAAGCTCTTGGCCGGCGGCGAGCGGATCGGCAACCAGGGCTTCTTCTATCAGCCGACCGTTCTCGGCGACGTGCCCGACGACGCCCGCATCATGAACGAGGAGCCGTTCGGCCCCGTCGCTCCGATGCAGCGCTGGACCACCGTCGATGAGATGGTGAAGAAGGCGAACGGGTTGCCCTACGGCCTCGCCGCCTACGCCTTCACCAAGTCGAACCAGCGTGCGGCCGAGATCGCCGATGCGCTGGAGAGTGGAATGGTCGGCGTGAACCACCTCGCCATCTCCTTGCCGGAGACGCCGTTCGGCGGCGTGAAAGAGAGCGGCTACGGAAAGGAAGGCGGGGTCGAAGGCCTCGATTCCTACATGATCTCGAAGTTCGTCACGACCACTAACGCCTGACGCGCGGGGAGGCCACGCTCGTCCGAGCGTGCGCTTCCCTCGCTCCCCCTTCAGCGAAACCTGCTGACAATGATCGCGCGAAGCCGGGTGAACGGCTTCGGACGCGGAAATACGACTTCCGTTGTCCGGACAATCGTCAAAAGGTTTTTCAACCTGTCACCCAAACTGACAAGCATCCCTTTTCTTCAGCCCTGAAGATCGCACTTCGCCGAACGCATACCTTGATTGCGACGACACCTCCTCTATATAGAAGATGAGGTGGAAGAAGTTCTAGAAAAAACTCACCACCGCGCAAAGACATCAGACAGCCCAGCGAACCTCGGGCCGTGGCCGGTATCCCGCCCGTCCGGGGGCGCTTCACCGTCGCCGCGCAGGCGCTTTTTTTTTTGGCGCGACGCAGCCGAACTAGCCGGCGAGGCATCGCCTGTGGCGGCTTTCGGATTGCCACCAGCGAAGGAGGAGAAGTGTGTCGACCTTCAAAGAGCTCGACCGCCAATTCTGGAAAAGCATCGAGCGATGGGAGAACGAGGGCGGCGCCCCGGCTCCCAGCGAATGGGTCACGGAATCCGATGACTGGGAGGACTCACCGCCGACACCGGCTTTGCACCCGCCTCGGGCGCCTGCAGAGATGAGCCACTCCGGATAAGCGCTTGCAGCGTGAGGGAACTGCGCAGGCCGCCGGCGGGCCGTCCCATTGGGCGGGGACGGAGTTGCCCCGCCGGAAACCAGGGTCGGCACTCGTTCAGATCGGATATCGCAGAATGGCTGCGAGCGGCTCGCCCCGGGGGATATCGGACTTCCGCACGGCAATGACGCGGCCCCCCGTGGTAATCACCCGACGCGCGATTTCATCAATCAAGCTGTAAGCCGACGGACCTATCTTGTCTGCGAACGTGACAGCGCCGTTATCGTCGATCCGGCCCGGGATGATGTGGTCGATGTCCGCCAACATTGTCTCGATCGCGCCGGCCGTCGCGGCGCGCGCCGCCTGCGCAATGTCAGTCGTTGCGCGACCTTGATTGGCGCGGTTCTCGAAGTTGGCCCGCCAAGCCTCAAGCTCGTCACGGTAAATTCCATCTAGGACCGCCCGAGCCCGTTCCGCGAGCTTGGCATCGGACATCCCTTCCGGGCTCCCCGTGATCGTTTCATCCGCCAGGTGAGAGTAGCTGTTCACCGACCGGTAGATCGAAGCCAGCGGCTCGGCGGCGGCCAGCACCAGCGGGATGCCGCTGCCGGTCAGAAGCGGACGCAACGCCTTATCCACCTGGCGCGCGAACTGTCGCAGGAGCACTTTCTGCCCCTCGGCCGCCTGGATGCGGCCGCTCGGCCAATAGTCGACCTCGCCCGTTCCGCGCACGGCTCTGCCAGCATCTTCGGGCATGCCCTCGACCTTCACCTCGCCGACCGGGAGATCCGGGGACACCTCGATCACCCGGACCGACCGCTGGGCCAGCGCCAGTACATAACAGGAATGCGGGAAGCTGACGCTGCGGAGCAACGGATTGATATGGAACCGATCGGAGGTGACCACGAGCGGCTCCAGCGCATTCGCCAATCGGAAGGTCCGCAGATTCTCCGGTGTGACAAAGATCGCGAGGCTGCGCGCCTGGAAGCGCCAGAACTCGCTGTCGTCGATCAGGTCATCGAGCTGTTCGATGACCGCCGCTATTTCCCGCTTGTCCGCTCCACCCTCCTGAAGTTGCGCGGCAGCACGCCGTGCCAGGTTCTTGAGCTCGATGCGGTCTGCCTGCGTATCCGGTGTGACCGGTGTCGTGCGCAGGTAGATCGAGACGCTCGAGTCTCCCCGGTGTTCGGTGAGAGCCGCGATGTCGGCAGCCGTAGGAATGTCGACGTACAGCATTGCGCTAACCTCCTCGGAGTGTCTCGCGCGCCACGCTCGTTTCGGCGGATGTCGCTTGCTCGGTTAACGATGGCAGCGAACGGATGATCCCATCCGATGCCAACGGACCGCAGCCGCCGCCTATCGCTACATTCCCGCAACGTCCTCCCACTCCGGAACGTCCCGCTCCTCGTACGGCTTGTCCCATCGCGCGGCATTGGTGGCGTCGACGATTTCCACCGGCAGCTCGATCTCCCGCGGCACGGCTTCGCCGCGAAGCGCGCGGATCGCTGCCTCCGTAGCGATGCAGGCCATCGCCATCGCATCAAAGGCGGCACTCGCCAGCAGTCGGCCGTGCCGGATCGCTTTCACCGCTTCGGGAACGGCGTTCACTCCCACTACGGGCAGCCTTTGCCTGGCTCCATCGAGCGCGTCGAGAACACCCGCAGCCATAAAATCATTGGCTGCGACGACGCCATCCACAGCATGCCCTTCGGCGATGATCTCCGCCATCGCGCGGCGGGCGGGTTCTCGTTGGTAGAGCCCGCCGGCTTCGGCGACACATCGGATCTTCGGCCAGTCCAGCAGTGCCTGGCGGAACCCTCTCTCCCGATCATGGCTCGTGCTCGAATCGGGGTGCCCACCGATATAGGCGAGTCGGCCCACGCCCCCGAGATGGCCGCACAGGTGATGGGTGATTGCGGCGGCAAGGGCGGCATCATCGGACCCGACATGGCACACCGCCTGGTGCCAATCGATGCGGCTGACGAGCGTCACGATCGGAAGACCTGCCCGGTACGCCTCGTTCAGAGGCGGTACGAGCGCGGTTGGATGCGCCGGCGCGATGACGATGGCGTCGGCGCCATCCCGGACCGCTTGCCCGACCAGCGCGATCTGCTCGGCCACGTCGTCTGGCTCGCTCGGCACGTAGTGCCGCGCCTCCCCGCCCGCAGCCGCCGCGATGCGGTCGGCACCGATCCTGGCGCCGACATATGCCGGGTTCGTCCGGTTCTTCGTCAGAACCGCAATCGAGAAACGGTAACCGGCCATGGCCGGATTTCCTTCAGATCGTCTCGGGCCGCGGCACGGGTGCAGCTCGGAACACACGTGTCGCCAGCACACCGTATCTCGGCCCGGCGACGAGAGCGATGCCGAAGAAGACGCCGGACACGACCGCCATCATCCCCGAAGAGCTCAACGCCCAATCGGCGCCGAACCACCCCGGGACGAACCCCGCTGCTACATAGCCGAAGACGGCGCTCCCGACACCGAAGAGGCCGCTCAGCATGAGCTGGGCTCCGTACCGGTCGGTGATCAACCGGGCAGTCGCCGCCGGGCAGATCAGCATCGCGATAACCAGAATGGAGCCGACCGCTTCGAACGAAGCGATCGCCGCGAGCGAGACGAACAGGATCAGCCCATAGTGGAAAGCCTGCGCCGGAATTCCGAGAGCACTCGCCAGCCCGGCATCGAACGTGGTGATCTTGATCTCCTTGTAGAACAGCCCGAGGAGCGCGAACGTGACCAGGGCGAGCACTGCCAGGGTCGTCAGCTCCCTCGGCAGACCGGAAAGCGCCTCCCGGTCGAACAGCGACCACCAGCCGCTGGCCTCGAACCAGAGAATGTCCTCGAGTTGTCCATAGAGGACGCAGTCGGCGTCCAGATCGACGCTATGCGCCGCCGCCTGCTCCAGCAGGACCACGCCGAGGGCGAACATCACCGTGAACACCACCCCCATGGCGGCGCCGGGCTCGATCTGGCCGAACCGGCGTACGAGCTCGATCAGAACGCCGGCGAGGACGGCCGCCCCAACCGCACCCCCCATCATCGGCAGCGTCGATCGCGATCCGGCGACGATGAAGCCGACCACGATGCCGGGGAGCACGGCATGGGAGATCGCGTCTCCCATCAGGCTCTGGCGTCGCAGGACGAGGAAATTCCCGAGAACCCCGCAGATCAGCGCCGCCAGGATCGCCGTGGCGAGGGCGGGAAAGTCGACCTGCATGAACTCCATCCAGGTCACGATGCGTGCTCCGGTCCCGCCGGGCGCAGCAGCCCCCGCTCGAGGCTCCGAAGCTGCTCCGTGGACAGAAGCCGCTCGACGGGATCGATCCCGAAAGCCGCCTCGGGCGGCACCATCGCCCGGTCGCTCCTCAGAACCTCCTCCCAAAGGCGAAAATTCCGATCCGCGGCCATGGCCCGCTGCCGACCTAGCGGCGTCAGACGGCCGTTGCGGAGGTAGCCGCTCAGGATCAGCCAGAGCCGCGCTTGTTGACCGATCGTGATGGGGCCTGCTTCACGCTCGGCAGCGAGAAGCTCTGCGAGGGCCCGGTCGCGACGCAGCCTGAATGCGAGACTCATCCGGCGCCAGCCGTTCGCCACCGCGCCCCGTCGAGGCGCCAGAAGCAGACTGACGACGAAGAGGACGCCCGCGACGAGCACGATAATGCCGCCGGTCGGCAGGTCGGCGAAGGCGGCCGAGAGAGCTGCGCCTATCCAGGCACTCGCTCCTCCGATGCAGCCGCTGAGGATGACGATCGTCCGAAGGTCGTCCGACCAGAAACGGGCAGCGACCGGCGGCAGAATGAGCAGGGCCACAATCAGGATCAGGCCGACCGTCTGCAGGCCTATAACCGTGACGAAGACCGAGAGACCGGCCATCAGCAGGTCGATCCGGAAGACCGGCCAGCCGAGGCCCCGCGCGAACTCGGCGTCGAAGCACACCAGCCGGAACTCCTTGAACAGAAGCACCGTGGAAACGATCGCGGCTAACGCCAGAATCGCCAGGGCGATAGCTTCGTCGCGTCGCATGGCCGCGGTCTGGCCGAGGATGAACGATTCGAGACCCGCCTGACCTCCCACCGAAAGCGACTGAACATAGGTCAGCAGCACCACCCCCAGCCCGTAGAACACGCTGAGAACGATGCCGATAGCGGCATCCTCCGTGATCCGGCTGGAGCGCGTGATGAGTTGGACGAGGAAAACACCGAGGCCTCCGGTAACCGCCGCACCCGCGAGCAGAAGCGGCAGGTTGCGCTGTTCCAGGCCAAAAGCGATCCCCAACAGGAACGCGAGCACGACGCCCGGAAGCGTCGCATGGCTCATGGCGTCGCTGATCAGGGCGCGTCGGCGCAGAAAGGTGAACGTGCCGACCACTCCCGCGGCGACGCCCAGGCAAGTCGCACCGAGCGTTACCACCGATGCGTTGTATCCCGCCCGGAACGTCAGCACCTCCAGCGCGACGGACAGCGCCCCATCCATCGGGTCAGGCCCGGAGGTTGAGGTCGTGCACGCGTCCGCGATACGTCCTGGCGATGTTCTCCTGAGTCAGTGTGGTCGCCACCGGACCATCGGCGATCTTCGTCAGGTTCAGCATCAGCACCGAGCTGAAGTAGTCGGCGACCGTCTGCAGGTCGTGGTGCACGCAGATCACGGTCTTGCCCTCGTCGTCCAGCGATTTAAGGACATCGATCACGGCCCGCTCGGTCGCCGCATCCACCCCGGCGAAAGGCTCGTCCATGAAGTAGATCTGCGCTTCCTGCGCGAGCGCACGCGCGAGGAACACCCGCTGTTGCTGTCCCCCGGAAAGCTGTCCGATCTGCCGTCCGGCCAAGTCGGCCATGCCGACCTTCTCCAGGCACTCCATCGCAGCATTTCGGTGGCGGCGGCTGACCGGCAGGCACCAGCCGATGAACCCGTATCGCCCCATCGCCACGACTTCGAGCACGGTAACGGGAAATTGCCAGTCGACGCTGCTTCGCTGCGGAACATAGCCGACCTGCCGCCGGCGCTTGCGCAGCGGCTCCCCGAAGAAGCGCACTTCCCCAGAAAGCCGCGGCACGAGATCCAGGCAGGCCTTGATGAACGTCGATTTGCCGGCGCCGTTGGGGCCGACGATCGCGGTCAGTCCGGAAGACGGCGAGACATAATCGACGCTCCAGAGTACCGGCTGCCGATCGTAGGCGACGGTGAGGTCCCGCACCGACAGAGCCGGCAGCGCAGCCAAGGCCGGAACCTGGATCTCTTCAGTTGCGAGCGACTGCGAGTTCGCCATTCATGCCTCTCTCCGGCACTTCGCCCCCGAGCGCGCGGGCAATGGTAGTCACGTTGTGGTCGATCATCCCGACGTAAGTGCCTTCATAGGTGCCGGGTTCACCCATCGCGTCGGAATAGAGCGAGCCGCCGATGACGACCTCGTGGCCGCGCGCGGCCGCGCCTTCGATCAGCGCCCGCACATTGCGGTCCGATACCGTGGTCTCGACGAAGACGGCGGGGATCTGCCGCTCGACCAGCAGGTCGACGATTTCCTGAATCCGGCGCAATCCGGCTTCCGACTCCGTGCTGATGCCCTGGATGCCGACAACCTCGAAGCCGTAGGCGCGGCCGAAATAGTTGAATGCATCGTGTGCCGTGACCAGCACGCGCTTGTCCTCCGGCACCGTCGAAAGGACCGTTCGGGCATAGGTGTCGAGGCGTTCCAGTTCGCTTTGAAGCCGCCGGGCGTTCTCTTCGAACAGGGACGCGCGCTCTGGCGCAAACTCGGAAAGGCTCCCGCGGACCGCCTCCGCTACCTGGGCCCATCCCGACACGTCCATCCAGACATGCGGATCGTATGCACCTGCGAATTCCGCCGGAGCGAGGAGGTAGCTCTTCGGCAACGTCTCGGCAGCGGCCAGTACGGGCCGGCCGGCGCTCGCGGCACGTTCCATGGCGTCGGCCATTTTCCCTTCGAGGAAGAGCCCGTTGTAGAAAACGATGTCCGCGGCCATCAGCCGGCGCACGTCGGCACGGGTGAGCTTGTAGAGGTGCGGGTCGACCCCCGGTCCCAGCAGCGTCTCGGCAGTCGCCGCATCCCCGACGATACGCGCAACCAGATCCCCCAGCATTCCGATCGTCGAAAGCGCGCGGAATCGCTGCTCCGCGGCGGATACGGCGCCGCCGGCCAAGCCGAGCACCGCCACGACCAGGACTGCCGCCAGAAGACGGCGGCCACCGATCCGGAGAAATCGCATCGCGCCGAACATCGACCTGACCGTTCGCATTCCGAAGGCACGGCCTAATTGTAGCCTCGGCTACATTTGTGTCGAGCGGCATCATTGTCAATCGGCTCGCGATCCCCCATTCTCCCGGTGTGTCAGTGGAGCGTGAGATGACCGGCGGCGGACGGCTAGGCACAGCGGAGCGGCAGGCAGCGAGCTTCGATCAGATCAGGCGGGCGCGACAGTCCGAGCTCGCGGAGGATTATTGCGAGCTGATCGCCGATCTCATCGCGGAGCACGGCGAGGCCCGGATCGTCGATCTCGCGGAGCGCTTCGGGGTGACGCACGCGACCGTCAACAAGACGGTGGCCCGGCTGCAGCGGGAAGGCCTGGTCACGACCCGCCCCTATCGCTCGATCTTCCTGACGGAAGCCGGCACCGAGCTGGCCGAGATGTCGCGCCACCGGCACCAGATCGTGCTCGACTTCCTGAAGGCGATCGGCGTCAGCGACGAGAACGCCGAGATCGACGCCGAAGGCATCGAGCACCATGTCAGTGACGAGACACTCTCGGCGCTCGAGCACCTGACGATGAAGCTGCGCGGCCATCGCGGCCGCATCTGACGCCGCGATCCCACGCCGGACGAGCCACTACCTTTTGAGCAATCCCATGATGCCGCGACTGCCGTGCAACTCGCTCGAGGGTCCCTCCATGTCTTGCAGGAGCCGCTCGACGATCATCTTCGTGCTGTCGTCCTTCGCCTCCATTGTGGTCGCGAGGCGGTGGGCGAGCAGGGCGTTGTGCAGGCTGAGCTGCCGCCGATAGTAGTAGGTCTGCTGCTGGATCGAGAACCGGTAGACCCACAGGAAAGCGGCCGCGATGAACTCGATGACGGCTCCTGTCAAAAGCACCAAGGTGTTCCTGTCGTCACCACCCGCGCCGAGTGCGGCCACACCGTCCGTTCCTGGCGGGAGGTAGCCGGGGAGCAGGCCTCGCATCGGCAGGAAGCTGTCGAGGACGCCGGTGATGAGCACGGCGAACCCGAGCCACATCGCAATCAGGCAATAGCGGAAACTGCGTTGCGCCTGGCTCATCGCGATCGCGTAATATTCGCTGAGCACGGCACGGCTATAGCTCAACATCAGAACGAGCCCTTGCGGGTCGTCCTCCCTCAACTCCTGCTCGATGTCCTGCTGCGACACCCGGGCGGATTCGACATCCTGCCGAAGCGCGCCGAACTCCGCCCAGAAGTTGGTGATCGCGGGCGCAAGCCAGACCGCGGCGAAGGGGATGATGACGAGATAGATCATGGCGAACGGCGCAACGAGGCTCGCCCATGTGAGACGACCGAAGCCCCACTCCCAGACCACCGGCAGCCACCAGAACCAGCAGATCCAAGCGAGGCCGGCGAAGGCGACCGCGACGAGCGCGAAGCTGACCAGCATCAGCAGGCGATCCGACCATTGTCCCCGGGCCCACTGCACCGCCAGCGCGGCAATCCGCCTGGATAAACCCGCCTCGGATCCGGGCACGATCCGGATGGCGATCGCCGCCAAAGCATCCCGGCGCGCCTCTTCGTCCGAAATCTCCCGAGCGATGGCGAAGGCCCTGTGCAGCTGTACCGGCGACAGGTGTTCCGCCATCTCGATCAGAACGCGCGATCGTGCGCGCTCGTCGACGATCTCCCGGAGAGTGCTCAGTTCTCGGTCCGCCGATACGTGGTCACGCAATCTGCGCCGGACGTCGGACAGCAACAGGCCCCCGTCATCGGCCTCGGTCACAGCATCGGCAGCGCCCCACCCCCCGATAGACGGCGCGGCTGGCCGATCCTCCGCGGGCTGATCCGGCGCCTTCACAGCACTTTGCCCGGGTTCATGATCCCAAGCGGATCTAAAGCATCCTTGATGCTGCGCATAAGCCGCATCTCGACTGCGCTCTTGGAGCGGACCAGCTGGCCGACCTTGCGCTGCCCGATTCCGTGCTCGGCGCTGAAGGATCCATTCATCCGCTCCAGCAGCTCGAACAGGGGGGCGCTCACCTCGGCTTCCCTCTCGATCAGGATTTGCGGGTCTTCGCCCGGCGCCGGTCGAATGCTGAAGTGCAGATTGCCGTCGCCGAGATGCCCGAAGCCGAATGCACGCGCGCCCGGCGCCGCCTTTCCGATCGCCGAAAGGGCGGCGCGGTAGAACTCCGGCACCTTCGAAACGGGCACCGAGACGTCGTGGGTGATCGACGGGCCTTCCACCCTGCCCGCTTCGGGGATGCTCTCGCGGATACGCCAGAGAGCGTTGCGCTGCGCCTCGCTCTTCGCCACTACGGCGTCGGTGGCAATACCCTCCTCGAATGCGGATGCCAGCAGCCCCTCCAGGAGCTCCCCCGTCTCACCGTCGCCGTCAGCGGTCGAAACGAGTTCCAGCAGCACATAGAACGGAGAGATCTCAGGCATCGGCTCCTGGATCCCGGGTATGTGTCGGAGCACCAGTTCGAGGGTCTCGCGGGGGAGCAGTTCGAAAGTCTCGACAGAATCACGGCTGGCTGCGCGTGCCCGATCGAGCAGCAGGAGGGCCGCTTCCGGCGACTTCACCGCCACGAGCGCCGCGGCGATCGCCCGCGGCAGCGGGAAGAGCCGCAGCACGGCGGCCGTGATCACGCCGAGCGTTCCCTCCGCACCGATGAACAGGTCTTTCAGGTCATAGCCGCGATTGTCCTTGCGCAGGCTTCGCAGCCCGTCCCAGATCTCACCGTCCGGCAACACCACCTCGAGGCCCAACGCGAGCTCGCGCGCATTGCCGTATTTGAGGACGTTCGTTCCGCCCGCATTCGTGGAGAGATTTCCGCCGATCGTGCAGCTCCCCTCAGCGGCCAGGCTCAGCGGGAAGTACCGGCCATGCTCGGCCGCGAACTTCTGCAGGGTCTCGAGCACACAGCCGGCCTCTGCCGTCACTGTGTAGTCGACCGGATCGATCGCCCGCACCCGGTTCATGCGCTGCAACGAGAGGATGAGAACGGGCTTCCCGGAACCCGCTATCGGAACCGAGCCGCCGCAAAGCCCGGTATTGCCGCCCTGCGGCACAATACCGAAGCCCGCGGTTGCAGCCGCTCGCACCACTGCCGCAACCTCTTCGGTCGAACTCGGACGCGCGATGCCGACAGCTTCGCCTCCGAACCGACGCGACCAGTCGATTACGTAAGCGGCCATCTCGGACGTATCGTCGATCCAACCAGCCGGCCCCAGCTTCCTCCGGATCGCATCGACTGCTGCTTCGGGATGCGTTGCGGCCGGATCCATCCGAACTTCCCCCTGATTTTCCGCGTCGATATGACGGTATCGCGCCAGCCAGACGGAGAAAAGCACGGCGAAACCAGAGAAAACCCTCGCGCCTTGCCGGCAAAAGGCTTTCGTGTAGGATGCGCGCCCGTCCTGGAGCCAAAGTCGCGGGAGCCCCGATGACAGAACCTCAAGCGTTGATGGCCGGCAAGAAGGGCCTCGTCATGGGAGTGGCGAACGAGCGCTCCCTCGCCTGGGGGATCGCGCGATCCCTCGCGGACCACGGGGCGGAGCTGGCTCTCACCTATCAAGGTGAAGCGCTGAAGAAGCGCATTACGCCGCTGGCACAATCGCTCGGCTCCGACTTCGTGCTCCCCTGCGACGTGACTGACGCCGCCAGCCTCGACGCCGTGTTCGAGGCGGTCGAAAAGCAATGGGGAAGCCTGGACTTCCTGGTTCACGCGATCGCGTTCTCCGACAAGGATCAGCTCAAGGGCCGGTATGCCGACACCACCCGCGAGAACTTTCTGCGGACGATGGACATCTCCTGCTATTCGTTCACGGATGTCAGCCGCCGTGCCGCGGAGCTGATGTCCGAGGGCGGGAGCCTTCTCACCCTCACCTATTACGGCGCCGAGCGCGTAATGCCGCACTATAATGTCATGGGCGTCGCCAAGGCGGCGCTCGAGGCGAGCGTGCGCTATCTCGCCGCCGACTTCGGGCCCGACGGCATCCGCGTCAATGCGATCTCGGCTGGGCCGGTGCGCACGCTGGCCGCTTCCGGTATCGGCGACTTCCGCTACATTCTGCGCTGGAACGAGTTCAATGCTCCCCTGCAGCGCAACGTCACGATCGAGGAGGTCGGCGGCTCCGCACTCTACCTGCTCAGCGAGCTCGGGCGCGGCGTTACCGGCGAAGTCCTTCACGTCGACAGCGGCTATCACGTCGTCGGAATGATGAATCCGCACCGCGCGAAGGATACGGCCGCATTGCTGGCGGACTTCGAAGAGAAGTAGCGGCGGGGACGAGATATGGCTGGCAACAGCTTCGGCCGGCTGTTCCGGTTCACGACCTGGGGCGAGAGCCACGGCCCCGCGATCGGCTGCGTGGTCGATGGCGTTCCCCCCGGCCTCGCCGTCGACGAGGCGGATCTTCAACGTTGGCTTGATCGCCGGCGGCCCGGTCAGTCCCGCTTTACCACGCAGCGTCGCGAGCCGGACAAGGTCAGGATACTGTCGGGCGTGTTCGAAGGCCGTTCCACCGGTACTCCGGTGTCGCTGATGATCGAAAACGTCGACCAGCGCTCCAAGGACTACAGCGAGATCAGCGAGCGGTTTCGCCCCGGCCACGCCGATTATACCTATCAGGCCAAGTACGGGCATCGGGATTATCGGGGCGGCGGTCGTTCCTCGGCACGCGAGACAGCGATGCGCGTCGCTGCCGGGGGTCTCGCACGAAAGATTTTGGAGCATCTTCTGGGTCCGAGCGCGCAGGTCCGCGGCGCGCTGGTGCAAATGGGCGACCGCACCGTCGATCGCAGTCGTTGGGACTGGGCGGAAGTCGACCGCAACCCCTTCTTCTGTCCCGATGCCGTCTCCGCCGCTGAATGGGCGGATTATCTCGACGGCATCCGCAAGGCGGGATCATCCGTCGGGGCGGTAATCGAGGTGGTGGCATCCGGAATTCCGGCAGGGCTCGGCGATCCGATCTACGCCAAGCTCGATGCGGACCTCGCCAGCGCACTGATGAGCATCAACGCCGTCAAGGGCGTGGAGATCGGAGACGGCTTCGCCGCAGCCGCCATGCGCGGCGAGGACGCGCACGACGAGATGCGACGCGCAAACACCGGCGTGCGCTTCCTCTCGAACCATGCGGGCGGCATTCTCGGCGGCATCAGCTCGGGCCAGGAGATTGTCGCACGGTTCGCCGTCAAGCCGACGAGTTCGATTTTGATACCGCGCCGAAGCGTCACCAGGACCGGCGAAGAGGTGGACGTGATGACCAAGGGCCGGCACGACCCCTGCGTCGGCATCCGAGCCGTCCCGGTCGGCGAGGCAATGATGGCGGCGGTGCTGGCCGACCACCTGCTGATTCACCGCGGCGTCTGCGGCTTTACAGCACCTGGCTCTGACTGATTTTCCCGCGCGAGGTCACTCCGCGGCGTGCAGCCATCGATTTGAATCCTCGAAGAGCTTGAGCGCACGCTCGACGCTGTAGGCTTCCTCCCGCAAGGCTTCCGGATCCCATTCGCTCCTCGGCTCGCCGAAGAAGTCGCCGCCATAAACGTGCAGCGCCCCCGTCAGGCGTGGCAAGGGGTTCGTGACGGAATGGATGACGTCGCGGCCGAGCGGCGCCACCTGCCCCGCACCAAGGTCTTTGGCGCCCGCCGCCTCGATCCGGCCGCCCTCTCCCTCGCACCGGCGCCAGAAGATGTTGTCCTCGCGCCCGGTGTAGATGCCGATAACCGCCCACATGCGGTGGTCATGGGGCATGATCGTCATGTGAGGGCCCCACACCAGGTTGAGGATCGTGAGGTCGCGGTCGTGATAGAGCTTTTCCACGCCGGCGCGCTTCGGCTCTCCGAGACCCCTCAGGACGGATGCAGGATCGGACACGGCGCGGGCGACGACTTCGCGCACGGCCTTGTGGGACGGATCGGCGGCGCGCGCCGCGCGGCACTCGGCGATGAACTGCTCCTTGTCGAACATGATCACCTCCCCGATGGCTGGGCCAATTACCTGCCTGAGAAATATCCTACCGCCATTTGCGCTGGAGGTGAAAGAAGTCACTCGCCGGAATCCGAGATTGTGAACGTTCTTCCTGCAACAGCTTGCCGCTCACTGGCGTTTCCGGCGAGGGCGGGGGTCGGCTAAACTGCGGCCGGTTTTTTCCATCTGAAGGACGCACTCCCGTGCCGACCCGCATGCCCGGCCCAACCTCCCACAGCTATTTTTCGCAGCGCCTCCGCCTGCACTACGTCGACTGGGGCAACGAGGACGCCCCGCCGATGCTCCTGATTCACGGCGGTCGGGATCATTGCCGCAACTGGGACTGGGTGGCGCAGGAGTTCCGCAACGACTATCACGTCATCGCCCCGGATCTTCGCGGTCACGGGGATTCGCAGTGGCTCATCGGCGGTGTCTACCGGCTGACCGACTTTGTCTACGACATCGCCCAGCTCATCCATCAGACCAACCTCAAACCGATCACCATCATCGGCCACTCCCTCGGCGGCGCTATCAGCCTCTGCTACAGCGGCATCTACCCGGAAACAGTGACGAAGCTGGTCGCGATCGAAGGACTCGGCCTTTCGCCCAAGCGGCTGGCCGAGCGGCCGAAGCGGACCACCGGCGAGAAGCTCGACCGCTGGATTACCGAGATCCGGAAGCTCTCCGGCCGCGTTCCGCGCCGCTACCCCACGCTCGAAGATGCGTACCAGCGGATGCAGAGTGAGAACCCCCACCTCTCACCCGAACAAGCCCGCCATCTCACGGTGCATGGCGTCAATCAGAACGAAGACGGCACCTACAGCTGGAAGTTCGACAACTACGTCCGCGCGAACCGCGCCTTCGGGATGGACATCGAAAACATTCGAGAGCTGTGGCAGGCGATCACCTGCCCGACACTCCTCTTCCGCGGCACCGAGAGCTGGGCCAGCGATCCGGCTACCGACGGTCGCGCCAGCTATTTCAAGAACGTTCGCGTCGAGAACGTCGAGGGCGCCGGACACTGGGTGCACCACGACCAGTTCGACAGGTTCGTTTCGATCGTGCGCGACTTCCTCGGCAAGCCCGGAATCTGAACGGCACGTCCTCCCCCCTTTTCGGCGGGTTGGGCGGAGCAGCATCGAGCGCGACCATCTTCCTCCAACCAGGAATCACGCAGGAGGAAACGGCATGACGTTGCGCATCTGGCTCTGCGCCGCTGGAGCCATCGGCCTCATGGCCGCCACCCAGTCCGAAGCGATTGCGCAGTGCTCGCCCGAGAACTGGAAGGAATGCGGGGACAAGCCGTGGGTCGATGGCGACACGATGGAAACGCCGCTCGGCTCCGTATGGTGGCCGCATCCGATGTGGGGCGAAGGCGACGAGGCAGGGTCAACCAATTGGTTCACCCGACCTGAAGTCGTGAAGCGCGGGCTCTCTGAAGCCGACCAGGGTAAGACATACAAGCTCGGCCGCCCCTATTCGGCGGACATGCCGCTGTTCGGCTCGCGCAAATTCGCGCTCTGGATCCCGCACCGACGTGGTCCCTTCGGCATGAACAAGCTGCTGTCACACCAGGAATTCCTCGCAACCAATGTCGGCCAGGTGGGGACGCAGTTCGACGGCTTCGGCCATATCGGCGTCCAGGTAGGCGACGAGACCGATCAATCGGAGATGCGGTTCTACAACGGCTTCACCGAGCATGAGATCGTGTCCGAGACTGGAATGAAGAAGCTCGGTATCGAGAAGCTGCATCCGATCGTCACACGCGGAGTCCTGATCGATGTCGCCGGCGAGAAGGGGGAGATGCTCGACCGTGGCTACGAGATCACGATGGCCGATGTGCGGGCGGCGCTGGAGAAACAAGGTATGGCCGACTTCCAGTTCGAAGGCGGCGACGGGGTGTTCTTCCGCACCCGGTGGGGCGATCTCTGGGGCCAGGACAATGAGCGGTTCGGATCCGGCGCTCCCGGTATCGGCATGGAGGTTGCCCGCTGGCTAGCTGAGGAAGTCCAAGCCGGCGTGGTCGGTGCTGACACCTGGCCAACGGAAGCTGTGCCGAACCCGGACGAGGGATGCGTGTTCTGCGTGGACGCGTTCCTCCTCACACGTCACGGCATCGTTAATCAGGAGAACATGAACCTGGATGGGCTGGCCGAGGACGGCGTCTATACCTTCCTGTATATGTACAGTCCTACGCCGATTGTGGGCGCGACCGGCTCGATGGCACAACCGATCGCCGTCGACTGAGGACGATTCGGGAGGGCGGCGATGTCTTGCACCCGCGCCCTCCCCGGTCTCAGGGAAGACCACTATCCTCCCGTGCCGGCGTCGCCTCGGAATAGCGATCCTCTCCGGGCTGGTTCAGCGTGCCGGTGTAGTCTCGGTACTCACGGTATGGGATCTCTTCCCGGCGTCTCTTCTCCGAGTTGACGGCCAGCCAGACGAGGCCGGCACCGACCCAGACCAATCCGACGCCGAACAGCGCCAGCGGTAACGGCTGCTCCCTGATCTGTCGGCTCATATCGGAAAACCGCCCGCTCCCGCGCATTCCGCGGACCACTTCGTCGAGCAGCTGTCCAGGCGACATCCGTTCGCTCAATTCGTCCACGGTGCGGTCCATATGGCTGCGGGTCCGCTCGACCTCCCGTTCGATTTCCTCTGCAGATCGCGTCATCGCAAATGCTCCCTCGCCAGGTTGGCGTCCTTGCGGACCTGCCGGGTCGTGCGCTCCGGTTCCAGATCACTCATGTTGCTCGTACCCATCTTCACCAGAATGGCGCCGATGATCGCCACCACCAAACCGACGACGAGCGAAGCCCATCCGGGGCCGATCCAGTTCGCCAGAGCCACGACGACGGCTTGAAGCAGTACAAGCAGCGCTGCGAGCAGACAGATCGCGCCGGCGATAACTTCGCCGGCGCCCTTGCCGAGCTGGTGGAGCTTTTCGGAGATCTCCGCGCGCGCGAGCTCCGCCTCCTGGCGGACGAGTGTGGTGACATCGTGCGAAAGGTCGGAAAGGAGCTGCGGAAGGGAACGTGACTCCGATGGTTCCGCCATGTGAGATCCTCCTGTTGCCCCCGCTGGATGAGGCTTGTGAGCCGGCCGCGGTCGACTCCGGATCAGGCGAGGCCCAGAAGCGAAAGGATGAAGAGAACGACGACTACGAGCCCGACGAGATAAATGATGCTGTGCATGCCAATGGTCTCCGCCCCGAAATTCTCCGTCTTGCCGGAGCATTAAAGCTCTGGACGGCTTTCGGGTTCCATCGGCACTCAGGAATCACGAACTTCGACCTCATGCGTCATTTCGGCCACCGCGCCGAGCATCACGGTGGCGGAGCAGTATTTCTCGGCAGACAAACCGACCGCCCGCTCAGCCTTCGCCCGGGAAAGACCTTTGCCGGTGAGGACGTAGCGAAGATGAATCCGGGTGAACACCTTGGGATCGGTCTCGGCCCGAACCGCGTCGATCTCGACCACGCAATCTTCTACGGGCTCGCGTCCACGGCGGAGGATGTGCATGACGTCGAAGGCCGTGCAGCCGCCCAGTCCGAGCAGCAGCATCTCCATCGGGCGCGGCCCGAGATTGCGGCCGCCGAAATCCGGCGCGCCGTCCATCACCACGCCGTGGCCGCTGCCGCTCTCTCCGACGAACATCACGTCCTGAACCCATTTCACGCGCGCTTTCACGCCTCGTTCTCCTCCCCATCAGCACCCGGCGGACGACTCGCACCCGGCCCCAGCGGCAGCTGCATCAGCACCGTATCCAGCCATTGCTCGTGCTTCCATCCGACGTTCTTGAGCACGCCCACCATCTCGAACCCCAGCGACCGGTGCAGCTCGATCGATGCCTTGTGTCTAGATCCCCCAATGATCGCGATCATCTGCCGACGTCCCGTCGCGGAACAGGCGCGGATCAGCTCCTCCATCAGGCGCCTCGCCACCCCTTTGCGCTGCGCCCAGCGAGCGACATAGACGGAGTTCTCGACAGTGTTCGAATAAGCCGGCCTCGGCCGGTAGGCGGAAGCATAGGCGTAGCCGGCGATGCGTCCGTCAATCTCCGCCACCAGGTGTGGATAGCCCGCCGACAACAGAGCATCACGACGGCGCCGCATCTCGGCCTCGTCCGGCGGCGCCAGTTCGAACGAGGCCGTCTCCTCCCGCACCGACGTCGCGTAGATGTCGGTCACCGCCGACATGTCTTCGTCGCGAGAGGGGCGAACCGTCACATCAGCGACCATGCGTCAACTCCATTGGCAGTTCGGCCGCAGCTCGCCCTATGGCACCAGCACGAGCGGGCCGATCGTCCTGCGGTTCTCGAGGTCGCGATGCGCCATCGCGACGTCCCCGAGCGCGTACCGGTGGCGGATATCCACACGAATCCGCCCGCTTCGCAGCATCTCGAACAAGCGTCCGGCAGCAATCTCGAGCTCGGCCCGCGTGGAAATCCACGAAGCGAGCGACGGCCGCGCCACGGCCAGAGATCTGGCCTCCAGCCGCGAAAGCGGGAACAGCTGCACCTCGCCAGAGGTGGTGCCGAAGCTGATCGCCGTACCGCCGCGCCGCAGACAGTCGAGGGAGCGCAGAAAAGTATCCCTGCCGACGGAATCGAAGACGACAGCGACCCCATGCCCACCGGTGATCTCCCGCACCCGCTCGACGAAATCCTCGTGTGCGCCAACGATGACATGCGCACATCCCGCCGCCTGGGCAGCTTCGACTTTGGAGTCGCTCCCCACTACGCCGATCACGGTGGCGCCGAAATGCCGAGCGAGTTGGCAGACGAGTTGACCTACCCCGCCCGCTGCTGCATGGACCAGTACTGCGGTGCGCTCGCTGAGACGACAAACCCGATGCGCCAGAATGTCCGCCATCATGCCGCGGCGCGCCACCGCCGCGACGACCTCGTCATCCAGGTCGGCGGGCAGCGCCAACAGGCGATCCGCAGGCACCAGCCGTCGCTCCCGATAGGCGCCGCGGACATCGACGTAGAAGACCCGCTGTCCCGGCTCGAAGCTTTCCACGCCGTCGCCGGCCGCCTCTACGATCCCGACACCTTCGTGACCGAGCACCAACGGCAGCGGATGAGGCCCGAAGCGACCGCGCCGCTGATCGACGTCGAGATAGCCGCAGCCGATGGCGGTGTGCCTGACCCGCACCAGGCCGGGCTCCGGCGCCTCGATGCTCTCTTCTATGCGCCGAAATTGCTCTGGTCCGCCGTGGCCGTAAATCACCATGGCGGTCATGGAACGGTCCCCGGATCAGGCAGGCAGTGAATAGACCGCATCCGGACTAGCCCTGCCGGCATCGGAACGGACGTCGCCGCGGTCGACCATGTGCACCAGATGGGCGAGGACCGACCGCGCCGCGGCACGGTGCAGGGCTTCCGGCACATCAGCGTACATCACCCGCACCATCTCCGGGATGGTGCGGGGCCCGTCGGCCAGACAGGCGGCGATCTGCTCTTCCCGCTCGCGCCTATGGGCAATGAAGGCGCGAACGAACGGCTGCGGGTCGATCACTGGCCCGCCATGTCCGGGCCAGTAGGTCGTCTCCGGCCGGCCCAGAAGCTTCTCCAGACTTGCCATGTAGTCGGACATGTCCCCATCGGGCGGCGAGACCACCGAGGTGGACCAGCCCATGACATGATCACCGGAGAGAAGAACGTTCTCCTCGCGCAACGAAAAACACAGGTGATTGCTGATGTGCCCCGGCGTATGCAGCGCCTCGACCGACCATCCATCGCCCTCGACGATCTGGCCGTCTCCGACCCGCACGTCGGGCACGAAGGAGGTATCGCCCCCCTCGGGCGAAGCGAATGGCCAGTCTCCCTTTACGCCGGCGCCGTGCGGTCCGAAGGCGTAGGTCGGCGCGCCGGTCGCCGCTTTGATGGCCGGCACTCCCGGCGAATGGTCGTTATGGGTGTGTGTGACGAGGATGTGCGTCACCGTCTCGCCCGAGACCGCATCGAGGATCGCCTTGGCATGGTCCGGCGACTCCGGCC
This sequence comes from Alphaproteobacteria bacterium, assembly GCA_029268305.1. GTDB lineage: Bacteria > Pseudomonadota > Alphaproteobacteria > JAJUGE01 > JAJUGE01 > JAJUGE01. The sequence goes on along the minus strand of JAJUGE010000001.1, from coordinate 33,960 downwards.
CGGGATCGACGATCGCGACGCGGCCGCGCCCGATGATGTAGGTGTTGGTCCCCTTGAAGGTGAACATGCTCGGATTGTTCGCCGTCATCCGCCTCAGAAGCGGCGACAGCTCGTAGACGCGGCCCGGCTCGGCATCGAACGCCTTGTTGAAGGGAATTTCGACTGACATGAGCTCCGGCCTCCGAGCGAGGAAATGAACGGCGCGATAGTCTCCGATAGCCGCGGCACGATCAATGGTGAGGCGGCATACGCCACCTCGGCCAGATCATGGGTCGGCGTGTCAGCCCGGCGTCCTGTCACCGAGGACGGCTTCCCGAAACCGCATCTTGAGGTAGGCACCATCCTTCGGCGGGAGCGCCATCCCGGCAGGCGCCTCGGAGACCTTGATCACCACCATTACCGGCCCTTCCCCCTCGCGGGCAATCCGGATCGCCTCCGGCAGATCGGCTTCATCGGCTACGGTCAGCGCCGTCCGGAAGCCAACCGCCATGGCCACCGCTGCAAGGTCGGTGCCGCGCCCGGTGTGGGTCTTCTGCTGACCAGTCTCCCCGTAGCGTTCGTTGTCGAGCACAACGATCGCCAGATTGCCTGCCTTTTCAGCACCCACGGCTGCAAGGCTGCCGAGCCCCATCAACAGCTCCCCATCGCCGGTGAGCACGACCACCCGCCGTTCCGGCTGCGCCACCGCGAGGCCGAGGCCCATCGACGCGGCACCGCCCATCGCGCCCCAGAGATAGAAATTGCGGGGGTCGTCCCCGGCCGCGAATGCGTCGTACGCAGGTTGGCCGAGACCGCTCACCACCAGAGTCTCGCCACGATTGCTGAGCAGACTCTTCACCACCTCCCGGCGGTTCAGCTTTTCCGACGCCGTCATCGTGCCGCCTCCCCCTCTTCGAAGATCTTGGCGCCGATCAGCCGCTGGCCGAGCAGGATCGCGACCGCGGAATTGGTGTAATAGGCAAATCGCATCGCCGTGCGGACCGTGTCGGCCACCGGCTCCGGCTCGTCACAGCGGTAACAGGCGACGCCGCAGAGCTCGAGATGCTCCTGCGTGGTGCGGCCCATCGGCACCTGCCACGTGTTGAACTCGCCCCATTCGCCCCGCATCGTCACCAGCATCACCAGCGGGAACTGGCAGGTTTTGGTGAGGGAGAGCATGTTGATGCAGTTGCCGACGCCGCTCGACTGCATGAGCAGCGCTCCCTTGTCGCCGCCGAGCCACGCGCCGCCGAGCAGCGCGATTCCCTCCTCCTCGGTGGTGAGCGAGATCGCGCGCATCTTCGGATCCTCGAGGCAGCGCTCGATCAGCCGCTTGTGTCCGGCATCGGGGACGAAGGCGATCTGGCGGACGCCGGCCTCCGTCAGCGCGTCGTAGATGTCGTCCTGCCAGGGTTGCATAGCCTCTCCTCTCAGCCCCGAACCTGCAGGCGTGGATACACGACCGGCAACGCCATTTCCATGCCCATCGCGACGTGCGAGTAATGCCTCGCCATGCAGCCACCGGACTCGCCGCCCCATTTCCCCGTTTCCATGCCCGCGCTCCGGATCTCGCTGTACTACACAGCGATGTTCGGGATGGTCGGCGTCTACATGCCGTTCATGCCGGTTTGGCTGAAGTCGCGGGGACTCGAGCCGGCGGAGATCGGCATCCTGCTCTCCTGCATGATGTGGATCAGGGTGATCTCCAATCCTTTCGCGACACAGCTAGCTGATCGTCTTGGTGAGCGCAGGCGGATGATGCTGGTGCTGGCGGCGCTCGCGACCGGGATCGCGGCTTGCCTCTCCCTCACCTGGAGCTTCTGGTCGATCTTATTCGTCGCCCTTCTCTATACGGCCGTGCACGCACCGCTCATGCCACTCGGCGACAACATCGCGCTCCTGACGGCGCGTGAACGCGGGCTCGACTACGGGCGGATGAGACTGTGGGGGTCGATCGCCTTCATCGCGACTTCGTTCGGGGCCGGCGCGGTCCTCGAAGGGCGTTCGGAATCGCTCATTCTCTGGATGATCGTCGGCCTGCTCGGCCTGACGTTCCTCTCGGTCGTCGGGCTTCCCGACGTCCGCCCGGCGCGCATCGGCAGAGGCCGGCGCCCGCTCTTTCTCCTGCTCCGCAACCGGCTCTTCCTGCTCTTCATCGCGGCGGCGTCCCTGAGCATGGCGAGCCATGCGGTCCTCAACGGCTTCGCGACCATTCATTGGCGCACGGGCGGCATCAGCGACGGGCTGATCGGCGTGCTCTGGGCGGTCGGAGTTGTCGCCGAAGTCGTCCTGTTCGCGTTCTCGAAGCGGGTCGTTCCGCTGATGGGGACGGCAGGCCTGCTCACGCTCGGCGCGGGAGCGGGCGTGGCGCGGTGGATCGGTACCGGGCTCACGACCGATCTCTGGCTGTTGCTTCCCCTTCAGGCGCTGCACGGGCTGACCTTCGGCGCAACCCACCTCGGCGCCATGAGCTTCATACAGCAGGTAATCCCGCCGGAGCTTTCCGCCACCGCCCAGGGTCTTTACGCCTCGATCGGCATGGGTCTGGTCGTAGGCCTGGCGATGATGGCCAGCGGCTGGCTGTACGACGCACTCGCCGGAGGCGCCTTTCTGGTCATGACCGCTTTCTCGGTAGCGAGCCTCGCCGTTTGCGCGGCTCTCGCACGGCAACTGAAAGAAGGCGCCGCGATCGCGGCCTGAGCGGAGTGAAGGGACTGCGATCTGATGGTTCTCGCGGACGTGAGCCTCGCCCAATATGCGATGGTCGCCGCGGCGGCGTTCCTGACCTCGGTGGTCGGCGGCGTCGCCGGTTACGGCACGGGGCTGTTGATGCTGCCGGTGCTGGTGCCGCTGGTGGGGCCGGAAGCCGTCATACCGATTCTCAGCGTCTCTTCGCTCGCCACCAACGCCAGCCGACTGCTCGCCTTGCGCGGCAAGATAGACACACGGAAGGCGGCGCTGGTGCTGGCGTGCGCCCTACCGACCTGCATCGTCGGCGCCTATGCCTATACCCGGCTTTCCGGGCCTATGATCACGCTGCTGCTGGGCGGTCTGCTCATCGTTCTGGTTCCATTGCGCCGTGCGCTCGTCCGCGCTCGCGGTAACCTTCGGAACCGGGGTCTGGCGGTCGCCGGCGCGGGCTACGGACTGCTGGTCGGCGGCACCTCCGGCGCGGGTGTCGTGCTGATCTCGATCCTGCTTGCCGCCGGGCTCGAGGGCATGGCCGTCATCGCCACCGATGCCGCGGTTTCGCTCATGCTGGGCGTCGTAAAGGCGACGGTCTTCCAGACGACCGGGGCCCTGCCGCTGGCTTCATGGATCATGGCGGCGGTGCTGGCACTGGTCGCATTACCCGGGGCCTACACCGCCAAATGGCTGATGGAGCGGATGCCGGTGCGCATGCATGCGTGGATCCTGGACGGCGCTGTCGTGGTCGGCGGCATCCTGCTCATCGTCCAGGGCATGGCGCCCTCGAACTGAGGCTCAGTCCTCGCCACGGCTGACGTGCTCGCGCGCCGCCCGGTCCGGCACGCCGCTCTCGTGGCGCTCTGCGGGTCCCGCTTCCTTCTGCGGCCGAAGATTGTGAGCCGTATTGATGAGGCCGATATGGGAGAACGCCTGTGGGAAGTTGCCGAGCTGCCGGTTCGCCCGTGGATCGTATTCCTCCGCCAGCAGGCCGAGGTCGTTCCGCAACTCCAGCAAATGCTCGAATATCGCGACAGCTTCGGCGCGGCGGCCGATCATGGCCAGCGCGTCTGCCAGCCAGAAGGTGCAGACGAGGAAGGCGCCTTCCTCGCCCGGAAGTCCGTCCACGTCGTTCCTGTTGCTGTACCGACGAACGAGCCCGTCGACCGTCAGCTCCCTCTCGATCGACTCGATCGTCGCCACGACCCGAGGATCGTCCGCGGGCAGGAAGCCGACCAGCGGAATCAGGAGGAGTGCCGCGTCCAGCTCCTTCGATCCGTAATACTGCACGAACACGCCGCGCTCGGGATCGACGCCCTTTTCGCACACATCGGCATGAATGCGGTCGCGCAACAACCGCCAGCGATCGACGGCGCCGTTGCCGCCGAACCTCTCGACCGTCTTGATCGCACGGTCCATGGCGACCCAGGCCATCACCTTGGAATGGGTGAAATGACGGCGGGGTCCCCTCACCTCCCAGATGCCTTCGTCCGGCTTGTCCCAATTGGACTCGACGAAGTCGAGCAGGACCTTCTGCACCTGCCAGGCGTCATCCATGGGCTCGATGCCGAATCGTCGGGCCGCGTAGAACGCATCCAGGACTTCGCCGTAGACATCGAGCTGAAACTGGGCATATGCGCCGTTACCGATGCGCACCGGGCGGCTATTCTCGTAGCCGGACAGCCAGGGAAGCTCAACTTCGTCGAGCCGGCGCTCGCCGGCGATGCCGTACATGATGTTGAGCTGCGAGGGCTCGCCGGCCACTGCGCGGAGGAGCCACTCGCGCCAGTCGCGCGCTTCCTGCTTGTGTCCGGAGATGAGCAGCGAGTACAGCGTCAGCGTCGCGTCGCGCAACCAGCAATAGCGGTAATCCCAGTTCCGGACCCCGCCGATTTTCTCCGGAAGCGATGTCGTCGGGGCGGCGACGATCCCGCCGGTCGGGCTGAACGTCAGCGCCTTCAAGGTGAGGAGCGAACGCTCCACCGCTTCCTGCCACGGCCCTTCATAGGTGTGCTCTCCGCACCACCCGCGCCACCAACGCTCGGTCTCGCGCAAGGCATCGACGCAATCCAGCGGCGGCGGGGCCGGCCAGTGCGAGCGATGCCATACCAGCGAGAACGGCACCGTCTCGCCGGCATGCACCGTGAATCCGCCGACGGTGCGGAAATCCTCGCCATGCATCTCGACCGGAGTCCGCAGTTCGACGGCATCCGGTCCGGCGATGGCGGATAGCCCGCCTCGGATGCGCCGCACCCAAGGCTTGATGTGCCCGTAGTCGAAGCGGAAGGCGAGATCGAGCCGCATTGGCACCGACCCTTCCTTGCCGACGACGAGGCGGATAAGATCGACCCGCTCCTCGCTCTCCGGAATCGGCATGAAATCGATGAGCGAGGCCGTGCCTTCCTCGGTCTCGAATTCGGTCTCCAGCACCATCGTGCCGGGCCGATACCGACGCGTCACCCGCTTCGCTTCGCAAGCGGGCGCGAGCAGCCAGCGACCATTGTCAGGGGTGCCGAGGAGAGAAGCGAAGCAGGCGCCGGAGTCGAAATGCGGCAGGCAAAGCCAGTCGATGGAGCCGTTTCGCCCGACTAGCGCCGCCGTGAACGTGTTGCCGATCAGCCCGTAGTCTTCGATACGAAGTCCGTACGCGCTCATCCGCAGCAATCTCTGGATTTCGTGCCAAACCTCATCCTGGCCAACTCCGTCAGGTCGTCACCCGGCCGAATGCGCTTTCGGCATCGGCACGCAGCATCATCCGGGCGATCGCGTATTGCCGGCGAGATAGTCGAGCGCGGCGTCCACGCCTCCCTTTCGGTGCGGAACGCCGGCCGCGGCCAGCCCCATCTCCACGGACGCCAACGTACCGGCGAGCATCGGCTCGTTGAAGTCGCCGAGATGGCCGATCCGGAACGCCCGACCCTGCAACTTCCCGAGGCCGTTTCCGAGCGAGGTGTTGAACCGTTCGAGCGTCACCTTGCGAAAAGCATCCGCGTCATGCCCCTCCGGCAGCATCACGGCCGTGAGCGAGTTCGAATACTCCCGCGGTTCGGCGCAGACGATCTCCAGTCCCCAGGCGCGCACCGCACGCCGGGTCGCCTCCGCGAGGCGATCGTGGCGCGCGAATACCTCCTCCATGCCTTCTTCGAGCAGCATCCGGATCGCCTCGCGGAGGCCATAGAGCAAGTTTGTGGCGGGGGTATAGGGAAAGTACCCCCCGGCATTCGCGGCGATCATCGCGCGCCAGTCCCAATAGGACCGCGGGAACCGGCTTGTCTCGCTCCGCCTCAGCGCCTTCTCTCCGACGGCATTGAACCCGAGCCCGGGCGGCAGCATGAGTCCCTTCTGTGAGCCAGCCACGGTTACGTCGACGCCCCATTCGTCGTGCCGGTAGTCGATCGAGGCGAGCGACGAGATCGTATCCACCATCAGCAGCGCCGGGTGGCCTGCCCGATCGATCGCCTTCCGCACCTCTGCGACGCGGCTTGCAACGCCTGTCGACGTCTCGTTGTGGACGACGCAGACGGCCCGAATCGAATGGCTGCGATCCGCGGCCAGGTGTGCCTCGATTTCCGCCGGGTCGACGCCGTGCCGCCAGTCTCCCGGCAGAAGCTCCGGGTTCAGCCCGAGACGCCTTGCCACCTCGCACCAGAGCGTCGCGAACCAGCCGGTCTCTGCCATGAGCACGCGATCGCCCGGTTCGCACGTGTTGACGAGCGCAGCCTCCCAGGCGCCGGTTCCGGAGGACGGGTAGATCACCACCGCCCCGGAGGTGCCGAATATCTGGCCGATCTCAGCGAAAATCTCCCGAGCCATCGCGCCGAATTCCGGGCCGCGATGATCGATCGTCGCACGGTCGATCGCCCGCAGGATGCGGTCCGGAACGTTCGTCGGGCCGGGAATCTGCAGGAAATGGCGGCCCCTCGCGGTCGGCATGGCGGATCTCCCCTGATTGCCGCGAAAGCCTAGCGCAGAATCTGTCCGCAGTGAGCCCTATCCCCCGCCGCCGGTCTTCATTTGCGCAATCTTGCGATCGAGCGCGGCTACGAGGCCGTCGACGCCGACCTGACGGAGGAGCGAGGTGTATTCCGAGCGCTTGACCGCGATCTCGCTGTAGGTCGCATCGAGATAGACGTCGACGACGCGGGGACCCTGTTCCGTCTCCCGGAAGACGTAGTTGATCGCCACCGGCTCCTCGCCGGGCGCGGCGATCCTGGTCTCCACCATCTTCGTCCCGCGCGTTCCGGGCTTCTCGCCGACCAGTTCGAAAGTCTCCCCCGAATAACCGTCGAAGCGGCTGGCGAAGGTGGAGATGCTCATGCGGGTGAAGGCGTCGACATAGCGCTCCCGCTCGTCCGAGTCGAACTTCGACCAGTGACTGCCAGCCGAAGCTCGCGCCATCTCCTCGAAATCGAAGGTCTCGGTCAGCGGCGCTGCCAGCAGTTCATATCGTCCCTCGAAACCGAGCTCTTCGGCCCTTTGCATCGCTTCGAGCAAGCGGTCGTTGAGGCGCGAGATCTGCTGTTCGGGCGCGCCCTGAGCCGAAACAGGCAGCGGAGCGAGTAGGATCAGAACCGAGAGAACCAGGAGATGGAATCGAGCTGCCAAGCGCCGAACCCCGTTGGAGAACCGTGCAGCGGCGGCTAGTGTCCGCTCCGGCTGAATGTTGGCCGCGACGAGCACGTTTCAATGACGCGAATGCCTGGCCCCGACCGAGACAGTGGGGATGCGATCTTGCCTGAGTCGGCACCGCCGGGAGTGAACGGCACCCTTTATCGTCTGGCCGCCGTGGTCCAGCGGATGGCAATTCTGATCATCCTCGTGGCCATAGCAGTCACGGGCGTCGCGGCCTACTACACAGCGCAGCATCTCGTCATCAGCACCAGCACGCTGGACATGATTTCGCGGGATGTGCAGTTCCGTCGCAACGACATGGCTCTCCGGGCAGCCTTTCCGAACTTCGTCGACCCGATCGTCGCCGTAATCGAAGCGGAGACACCCGAGGCCGCGGAGGCCGCGGCCGGCCGTCTGCAGGACCGATTGCAGGAAAGCGCCACCCGTCTCGAGAGAATCGCACGCCCCGGGTCGGGACCGTATTTCGAGCGCCAAGGATTGCTGTTCCTCGACGCGACGGAGCTCGCCGAGCTCGGTGACCGGTTGGCGGCGGCACAGCCCCTTCTCGCCGAGATGGCGCAGGAGCCGAATCTCCGTGGGCTCGATTCCCTTCTCGAGACGATCAACGCCAATCCGCAGGCGGCAGCAAGCGACGAACTCGCCAGCCTCCTCAACAGGATGGCCGCTACGGTCCGATCGGTCGGTGAAGGGCGACCGCGCTCCTTCTCCTGGCAAGCGCTCTTCTCGCCGGAAGCTCCGACGGAATCTGGTCAGTACCGTCGAGTGGTGCTTATCCAACCGGAATTCGATGAAGATGCCCTCAAGCCTGCCGAACCGGCCATCGACGAAATCCACCGGTTGGCACGGGAGGTTGGCATCGGCCATGCCGGAGGAACGCGCCTCCGCCTGACCGGCCCCGCCGCGCTCGATCACGAGGAACTGGAAAGTGTCGAGCTCGGCGGACGGCTCGCCGCCGTGCTTTCGCTGACACTGGTATCGCTCCTTCTCATCATCGGCCTCCGTTCGTGGGTTCTGGTTCTGGCAGCCGTGGGCACGCTCGTAATCGGCCTGATCTGGACTGCAGGGTTCGCGACCCTCGCGGTCGGAAGGTTGAACCTGATCTCGGTCGCCTTCGCCGTGCTGTTCGTCGGGCTGGGCATCGACTTCGGCATTCACCTGTGCCTCCGATATCGCGAGGAGGCGATCCGGCACGGCGACCGGCGCCGGGCGATCCGCATCGCGGCAGCGGCGGTGGGCGTCGCTCTCTTCCTAAGCGCCGTTTCGGCGGCGGCCGGCTTCTACTCGTTCCTGCCGACGGACTATCTGGGCCTCGCAGAGCTCGGCCTGATCGCCGGCTCAGGCATGTTCATCGCGCTGGGTCTGAGCCTGACACTGCTGCCGGCGATTCTGACTCTGCTTCCCTTCTCGCCGGGCGAAGCGGATGCAAAGCCGCAGATCTCGAAAAACACCCGCCAGAGCATCCTCCAACGACGAAGCGGCACTGTGCTCGGCCTGGCGCTCGCCGTCGGCCTCGCCGGCGTGGCGCTTCTGCCGCTTCTTCGCTTCGACTTCAATCCGATCAACCTGACGGATCCGACGATGCCGTCGGTCTCCACGTTCCTGGAGCTGGCGGCCGATCCCGACAGCGGGGTGTACACCGCCGAAGTGCTGGCAGAGGACTTGGATGAGGCTCGCGTCCTAAAGGAGCGGCTCGAGGTGCTGCCGGAGGTCGGGCGGGTGCTCACCGTCGAGAGCTTCGTGCCGGACGACCAGGAAGAGAAGCTCCGGATCATCGAGGACATGTCTCTCTTTCTTGGCCCGGTCGTGCAGACGGAGCCGGGAAAGGTGGAGCTTGCGCCGGAGCAGCTGCGGGAAGCTCTGCGCAGCTTGCGCACCAATGCCGCGTCACTGGCATCGCGAGCAAGCGGGGAAACGGCGGCGGCGGCAGAGCGCCTAGCCGCGGCCTTGACCGATATCGGCGAAGCGGAGGCGGACGTCGATCTCCTCGCCCGGCTGAACCGCAGCCTGGCGGGCAACATACCCGCCGCTGTCGGGGGACTGCGCAATGCACTGCTGGCGGAGCCGGTCGGGCTCCAGGACCTGCCTCCGGATCTCACCCAATTCTGGGTAGCCGAGGACGGCCGCATTCGCGTCGAGGCCTCGCCGGCCCGCCCACTCCTGAACAATGCCGAAATGGAGGCGTTCGCCGGTGCGGTGCTGGCGACCGCACCGACCGCCACCGGCGTCCCGATCGTCGTCTCAGAAGCCGGTGCTGCAGTGATTAAGGCGTTCGTCGAGGCGAGCCTGATCGCGCTGGCCGCGATCGCCCTGATACTGGCGGTCGCACTGCGGCGCCCCTCCGAGGTTCTTATGGTTCTCGCGCCGCTGGCTCTCGCTGCCATCCTGTCCGGCGCTACGACCGTGGCGCTCGGCCTGTCGCTGAACTTCGCGAACGTGATCGCTTTGCCCCTGCTGCTGGGACTTGGCGTCAGCAGCGGCATCCAGCTTGTCGTGCGCCGGCGCCAGATGGCGGGCAGCGGAGACCTGATGAACTCCAGTACGCCTCGCGCCGTGCTCTTCAGCGCGCTGACGACCGTGGCCTCGTTCGGGAGCCTCGCGATCTCCGGTCATAGGGGCATGATGAGCATGGGCCTCCTGCTCACGATCGCGATCGTCTGGACATTGGTGGCGACACTGATTGTGCTGCCGGCACTGATGCACAAGCTGCCCCGCCGGACTGATGCCTGAGACGCCGGGCTTTGCTATGAAGTCCTCGGAATCGAAAGACAGTGGAGGAAAACGATGCGGATCGAGGGAGAGGCGGCGGTCGTAACCGGGGGCGCCTCCGGTCTCGGCCGGGCAACGGCGGCAGCACTTGCCGAAGCCGGGGTCAAGGTAGCGCTGTTCGACCGGAACCTGGAGCTCGCACGGAAGGCTGCGGCTGAGATCGGGGCTCTCGCGGTGGAATGCGAAGTTACCAGCGCCGACAGTGCCAGGGCTGCCTTCGCCACCGCCCGCGAAGCGCATGGTCCCGCCCGGATCTGCATCAATTGCGCCGGCATCGGCGGGTCCAAGCGTATCGTCGACCGCCAGAATCAGCCGATGGAGCTCGATCATTTCCGCCGAATCGTGGAGGTGTGTCTGATCGGGACGTTCAATACCCTGAGCCTGGCGGCAGCCGATATGTCGAAGCTGGATCCCCTGGATGCAGACGGCCAGCGCGGCGTCATCGTGAACACGGCTTCCGTCGCCGGCTACGAAGGCCAGATCGGTCAGATCTCCTACGCCTCGGCCAAGGGCGGCGTGATCGGCATGACACTTCCCGCGGCGCGCGACCTCGCGAGCTGGGGCATCCGCGTATGCACCATCGCACCGGGCATCATCCACACACCGCTACTGATGGGGCTGCCACAGGAAACCCTGGACATGCTGGGCAGGCAGGTACCGTTCCCGAAGCGGACCGGCCGAGACCGGGAGTACGCCTCGCTCGCCATGGAGATCATCCGGAACGATTATCTGAACGGCGAGACGATCCGTCTCGACGGCGCCATCCGCATGGCCCCGCGCTGACCCCTACGATTGCACACCAGAGAGGAAGCCCGATGAAGTATGCGCTCGGAGAAAGCCGCGTCACCACGGCGAGCGACGATTACTGGATTGCACCGACCGCCGTGCTGATCGGAAAGGTGCACCTCGAGACCGACGCAAGCGTGTGGTGGAATGCGGTGCTTCGCGGCGACAACGAGCTGATCACCGTGGGCGAGGGGTCGAACATTCAGGACAATTCCGTCTGCCACACCGACCCGGGGCACCCTCTCCTGATCGGCAAGAACGTCACCATCGGCCACATGGTGATGCTGCACGGCTGCACGATCGGCGACAACAGCCTGATCGGAATCGGTAGCGTCATCATGAACGGGGCGAAGATCGGCAAAGGATGCGTCATCGGCTCGAACGCGTTGATCACCGAGGGCAAAGAGATTCCCGACTATTCAATGGTTCTGGGCTCGCCGGGCAAGGTAGTGAAGACGCTGACCCCGGAAGAAGCCGCCAGATACACCGGCGGCGCGAGGCGGTACGTCCAGAACTGGAAGCGCTATCGCGAACAGCTGGCCGCTGACGACTAGCAGGAAGGCTCGTTCGGCGACGTGGTCCAGACCGAGTAGAGTAGCGGCATGAGGCCCGTGATGTGGCGCATCGCGGGCATCATTGCCCTCGGCTTCGGCATCGTGGGGATCGCTTTGCCGCTGCTGCCGACCACACCGTTCCTCATCCTTGCCGCATTCTGCTTCAGCCGCGGGTCCGACCGGCTTCATACCTGGCTCCTGGCGCACCCGCGCTTCGGGCCAGCGATCGTAGATTGGCAGGAGCAAGGGGCGATCTCCGTTAGAGCGAAGGCGTTGGCGATGGCGGCGCTGGCCGCCGCGATCGTGGCCGCGGCGGCCGTGGGCGCCTCTGCGAAGGTGATCGTCGTCCAGCTCGTGGTGGCGGGAGCGGTCGCGACCTTTCTGCTCACCCGCCCCTCGCCGAAACCTCGGCCTCGCGGAGAGCGAGAAGAGAATGGATGACGCCGCGATCGCCCGTACCCTGCCTCCGCCGTGGCTCGCGCGCTGTCGAGGCTCGGATCACCAGTTGGGCGGCCGCTTCTCGTTGAAGGCGTCGAGGCCCTCCTGCGCATCTTCGGTCTCGATGATGTTGCAGATCGTCTCGACGACGTTTTCGATGTTGCGGCGATACTCGAAGTCGTTCGCACGCATGAAACTGTCGCGAGCGAGCTTCATCACCACCGGCGATTTGGACGCGAACGAGCGCGCGATCCGACGCGCTTCGGCCAGAACCTGGGCGCGGGGGACGGCCGCGTTGACCAGCCCTCGCGCTGCGGCTTCCCTGAAGGAGATCGGATCACCACCGAACAACAGCTCGAAGGCCTTGTGCCGGCCGATCTGTCGGGGCAGGTGGACGAAGTGCATCGCCGGAATCACGCCGACATTGATCTCCGGGTAGGACATGTCGGCATCCTCGGCAGCGACGATGACGTCGCACGAGACCGCTAGCGTCACACCGGCCGCCCTGGCGGGCCCGTTCACGGCAGCGATCGTCGGCTTGCCCATCCGGTACTGCAGGTCGTGCATCGTGAAATAGAGCTCTTCGAGGAAGCGGCGGAGATCCATGCCGCTGCCGCCCCGGATCATGGCGAGGTCCATGCCGGCGCTGAACGCCTTCTCGCAGCCACTGGTGAGGATGATCGCCCTCACCTCCGGGTCGTCCTTCGCACGGCGGTAGGCGGCGTTGATCTCGCGCGTCAGCTGCATGTTGATCGCGTTTACCGGCTCGCGGCGCATGGTGATCTCCGCCACCCGGTCTCGGACCTCGTAATCGACGATGCTCTGTTCCGTCACCCGCTTCCTCCATCTCCGTTACCGCCAGCCGCTCTTCCGTTCCGCAGCCGGCTTCGATCAGCGGCTCTGCCCCGCCATGTGCCGCATCGCGTCGGCCGTCTCTGCGTCGGCCGGAAAGAACGATTCGATGGCGAGCTCCGACAGCGTCACGTCGACGGGCGTGCCGAACACGGTCGTCGTCGTGAAGAAGGAGAGCTGTGCGCCTTCGAGCGTGAGCTGGAACGGGACGACCGCGCCTCCCACGTCACCTCGCCTCTGCGGCGGATGGAATCGGTCCGGCACTGGATAGCCCTTCAGCTCTTCCAGGAGAGCGAGCAGAGCGCCATCCCCCGAGACGTCGATCTGGCGCGACAGGCGGACGACCACGTGCTCGCGCCACTCGCGGAAGTTCAGGATGCGCGGCGCCAGCCCATCAGGATGCAGGCTCAGGCGCAGTACATTGACCGGCGGCTGCAACATCCGCTCCGGAACGCCGACCAGTAAGCGCATCACCGCCGCGTTCGCGCTGACGAGATGCCAGTGACGGTCCACGGCCAGGGCCGGATAAGGTTCATGCCCCCGGATGACCACGTCGACCGCCTCGCGCGCCGCCACGAGATCCGGATCATCCAACGGGCGCTCGCGGTAGGTCGGCGCGAATCCCGCCGCCGTGAGCAGAACGTTCCGCTCGCGAAGCGGGATGTCGAGCCGCTCCGCCAGGCGAAGCAGCATCTCGCGGCTCGGCGTCGACCGGCCGGATTCTACGAAACTGAGGTGCCGTTGAGAGATCTCCGCCTCCAGCGCCAGATCGAGCTGGCTCAGGCGGCGGCGATGGCGCCATTCGCGAAGGAGGCGTCCGACGGGCTGCATCTGCATGCTCATGTCGCGAAGAGTACCGAGCTACGGTCCGCTCACCAATTACCTCCGGGGTAATCGACGCAGCGCGCGAGAGAACCGACCCTGCGTTCATCGGCCGGCGTCCCGCCGGCGAACTGCAGAGAAGGAGCTTCCGATGTCGATCTTTCGCTCTCCGGCTTTCCTGCGCCGCGTCCTCCTCGTCGACGCCGCTGCCTGTGCTCTGATGGGTGCTGTGCTCGCGGCGGCGTCCGGCACGATCGCTGGGTGGACCGCCCTGCCCCACTCGCTCCTGCTCGTCGCGGGGGTGGCACTCCTGCCGATCGCGGGCTTCATCGGCTTCGTTGCCACTCGTGACCAGATTTCGGAGCCGGCGGTCTGGCTGATCGTCGTCGGGAACGGCGCATGGGTGGTCGCGAGCATCTGGCTGCTGGTCGGGGCCGGTCTTTCCCCGAACGCGCTCGGCCATGTCCTCGTCGGTGGGCAGGCACTCGCCGTGGGTGTGCTCGCCGAGCTCGAGTTCTTCGGGGTCCGCAACCTGAGCGCCGCCACCGCCTGACCAACTCAGGGAGGCCGCCGGGCGCTATGTCCCGGCGGCCTCGTCCATGAACTTCGCCATGCGGATATCGAGTTCGGTCACCCCGCCTGCATCGTGGGTGCTGAGCGTGACATCGACCCGGTTGTAGACGTTCGACCACTCCGGATGATGGTCCATCCGCTCCGCCATCAGGGCCACCCGGCTCATGAAGCCGAAGGCCTGGTTGAAGTCCGCGAACTTGTACGACTTCTTCAGCGCATTGCCGTCTGCGGCCGCATCCCAACCCTTCAGTTCGCCCATAGCGGTTGCGAGGTCGGTCTGATCGAGTTTCGCGGGCCTTGCCATCTCGTCACCTTTCCGCTGTTGTCCGCACCGACTTGCCGGCCGCATCCATCCACACGAGATAGTCCGCTGCCATGTCGAACAAGCGCTCTCCCGGCGGCATCGGCCGCGCCCCGCAGATCGAGGATATCGAGCTCATCGCCGACAGGGCATTCGGCTCCATCCCGGCGGAGTTGCGCCGACACGTCAAGGATGTGGTCATCCGCGTCGAGGACTTTCCCGACGAGGAGACCGAGAGGGAGATGGGTCTCGAATCGCCCTTTGACCTGCTCGGCCTCTATCGCGGCGTCTCTCTCGACCGGAAAAGCGTGGCGGCGACGCCTGAGGATGTGGACATGATCTTCCTCTACCGCCGCCCGATCCTCGACTACTGGTGCGAGACCGGCGAGGATCTGGAGCATATCGTGCGCCATGTCCTGATCCACGAGGTCGGGCACCATTTCGGCTTCAGCGACGAGGACATGGAAGCGATCGAGGGGAGCGACTGACCGGGTCAGCGATCGAGCAGCGTCGCTACTCGTCGCTGCAGCTCCGGGACCACTTCAGCTTCGAACCACGGGTTCCGCTTCAGCCACATATTGACGCGCCAACTCGGATGCGGCGTCGGCAGAATCTCCGGCAGGTAATCCCGCCAGTGACGGACCGTCTCGGTCAGGGTGCGGTGCCGGCGCGGTCCGAGATAGATCGCGTGCGCGTAGAGCCCGACCGCCACCGTGAGCTCTACTCCGGTCAGCAACGGGCGGATGCGCGGGTGCCACAGCGGGGCGCACTCCTTTCGCGGCGGCAGATCGCCGCCCCTGGCGTTCCTTCCGGGATAGCAGAGGCCTGCGGGCACAATCGCGATCCGGCTCTCGTCGTAGAACACATCCCGGTCGATTCCCAACCACAGGCGTAGCCGGTCCCCGCTCGGGTCGTTGAACGGCACGCCGGTCTCGTGGACACGCGTGCCGGGCGCCTGGCCGACGATGAGGATGCGAGCGGTGGTGCTCCCGCGTAGGGTCGGCCGAGGACCGAGCGGCAATGCCGCTGCGCAACGAGCGCACGCACGCGCCTCGCCGAGGACGCGGTCGAGCGATCTATCCGGATCGATAACGGCCGCCTCAGGAGCGCTCATCTGCGCCCGATTCTTGGGATGACCAGGGATCGTAAACCTCGCTTTCCTCGTCCGACGTTCCGCCACCGTTGCCGCGAATGTCGAACTCAGCCTCGGCGCGATAGATCGGATTGCTCTTGGAAAGGAAGCTGGAGAACAGGGTGAAGCCGTTCACCTCGAACGCGCGGCTGCGAAACAGATTGTGGTGCGCGATGAAGCTTTGCACGCGATCAGCGGGCGCTGCTTTCAGACGCGCCAGCGTCACGTGCGGCATGAACTTCCGCGTCTCCGCCGGCAGCCCCGCCCGTTGGACCGCTTTCTCGACCCGACCCTGAAGCTCCCGCAACTCCGGACCTGCGGCGACTCCCGCCCAGATGGTCCTCGGCTGGCGCGCCGTTTCGAAATGGCCGATGCCTTCACATCGAAGCTCGAACGGGTCGCCGCGGACTTCGGACAGGCTTTCGGCGATGTCGTCGCCGGTGCTGCCATCCACTTCGCCGAGGAAGCGGAGAGTGAGGTGCATGTTCTCCTCCGGCACCCACCGCGCTCCCGGAACCCCCCCGCCGAGGGATGCGAGCGCCGCGCGTATGTCTTCAGGCAGTTCGATAGCAACGAACAGACGCATAGCTTTCATGGGAAATCAGCCTCGCCGCACACGGTGCGGTCGCGTTCAGTAGAACAGGGTAAGGACGCCGGTATAGCCGTAGAGACGATTGTGCGAGATCTCGCCGTTCGCGAAGAATCCGACGAGCGGAAAGTTGCCGAGCTCTTCGGTCACGATCCGTAGCTCTCGGGACCCCGGACCGAACAGGTTTGGCCCGCGTGCCAGACAGGATACATAGATGCCGCCACGTACCGGACCGCCGACGCGGTCCCGCATGTCCTGAAGCATTCGGCGCAGGTCGGCCTCGGCACTCTCGCGGTCGCGGCGGCAGAACATCAGGCGGTCGCCCGGATCGAGCAGATCGCCGACCGCCACTGCGCCGGTCTCGGTGTCGAGGCCGATGATGTTCCGCACCAGATAGTCCCGCGAATCCGAACCGGGAACCGGCAAGGCGACATGCAACGAGTCGAGTGCCCGCGAATTCCTGAGAAGCAGATCGCCCATATCCTCCCGCAGAACCTCGAGGGCCGACCGGCCGTCGATCGTCAGCACGACGTTGCGATGGGTCTTCGTCACGGATCGCACCGGACCGATCGGCATGCACCCCTGCGTCAGGCCGGTAGCGACGCGGACCTCGTCGGAGACGAGCAGCCCGGAGACACCGCCCTCGACCAGATTGTCGGCGAGCTGCCGCATACGGCCTCTGGACGAAGTCAGTCCGCCGACCAGGAATGCGCCGGTCCGCTCCCCGAGATCGCCGAGCAGCTGCGGCAGCTCCGGATTGCGCGGGTCGGCATGGACGAGCCCGAGACGGGTGCGGTGCTCGCGAAGCCAGCGAGTAACGGAGGGGGCCAAAGCGGCGCCCTCGTCGGTGATTCCGGGAACGATCTGGAACGACCCGCGCGGGAGGCTGGCGGTCATCACGACCATCGCCGCCTCGTCGAAATATTCGCGGCCGCCGCCGAGCACCCCGACCCCCACCGTCCCGACCCAATGCTGGATGCCGGTCTTGTCGCGCATGTAGGCGAGCAGGCTCAACATGTGCCCGGCGAGCGGGTCGGATACGTACAAAAAGCCGAGGTTCGCCGCCGGATCGACTGGCCCCATGCTGTCGAGGCAGCCCTGCGCGATCCGGTCCCATTCCCTGCCAGTCGAGTGACCGGCCTGGAAGCGGACGGGTGCGCCGGCGCGCCCGGTCGCGTCAGCCATGGGATTCTCCCTTGTCACCTTCGATGAAGGCGCGCACCGAGGGGACGATTTTCTCCACCATGACGTCGACGCCTCGCGCGTTCGGATGGATCCCGTCCGCCTGATTGAGTTCCGGCACCCTAGCGACATCTTCGAGGAAGAAGGGATACAGCGGCACGTCGTAGCGCTCAGCGAGCTTCGGATACATGCCATTGAAAGCCTCGCCATACTCCCGCCCGAGATTGGGCGGTGCGTACATGCCGGCGAGCATGACCTTCACCCCGGCCTCCTGGAGGCGCTGGATGATCTGTTCGAGATTGCTCTCGGTCACAGCGGGATCGAGGCCGCGAAGCCCGTCATTAGCCCCGAGGGCGACGAGCACATGGGTAGGCCGGTCCGCCAGCGCCCAATCCAGCCGCGCGAGGCCGCCGGCGGTGGTGTCCCCGGAGACCCCTGCGTTGATGACCTCGACGTCGATGCCTTCCCCCGCCAAGGCTTCCTGCAAGCGAGCCGGAAACGACTCCTCGCTCGGCAGACCGTAGCCGGCGGTCAGGCTGTCGCCGAGAATCAGCAGTCGAACTTGCTCCGCCGCGCGGGCGGGTTGAAGTACGATGAGCGTGATCGCCAGCGCCAAGCCAAAGTTGAAAACACGGGACATCAGGCCATATCCGGTTCGTTGTCTTTCCGACGCCGGAAGCCGCCGACGTCACCTTCCAGGATCGTCGTTGTCGATCGCGCAGAGTCTCGCACGGAGCGTCGATGTTCGAGAACGCCTCCAGCAGGTCAAGTCTCCACGCCGCCGGCGAAAAGGATCGGCCGTTGGTTACGTTGGCCGATGTCCACCTGAAGTTGGATAGCCAGGCGGGAGAGGTCAACATCCTGCGCGGCGTCAATCTCACGATGCGGCGAGGAGAGACAGTGGCGGTCGTGGGACCATCCGGCTCCGGCAAGTCGACGATGATGATGGTGCTGGCGGGTCTGGAGCGGGCGACCAGCGGCCGGGTCGAGGTGGCAGGGCACGATCTCGGCACCATGAGCGAGGACGAGCTCGCCGTCTTCCGCCGCGATCATGTGGGCATCGTCTTCCAATCCTTTCACCTGGTTCCGACGATGACCGCGATCGAGAACGTCGCCATCCCTCTCGAGCTCGCCGGCCGTCGCGACGCCTTCGACCGCGCCCGTGAAGACCTCGAGTTGGTCGGGCTCGGACACAGGCTGGACCATTATCCGGGGCAGCTTTCCGGCGGAGAGCAGCAGAGGGTGGCCGTCGCCCGCGCTTTCGCAGCCGAGCCGGCCCTGCTGCTGGCCGACGAGCCGACCGGCAATCTCGACGGAGCGACCGGATCCAGGGTCATAGAAGTCCTGTTCGATCTTTCCGCCCAACGTGGTGCGACGCTGCTCCTGATCACGCATGATCCGGCCCTCGCCGAGCGCTGCGACAGGATCGTGGGGATTGCGGACGGGCGCACTGCCGAAGATCGAAGGGTGGAAGCTCGCGTGGCCGGCGCGTGACCATGATCCGCCGCCTGGCGCTCCCGCTCACCTTCGCGCGCCGTGAGTTGCGCAGCGGGTTGCAGGGCTTTCGGGTCTTCCTTGCCTGCCTCGCCCTCGGCGTCGCCGCCATTGCCGGCGTCGGATCGCTTTCCAGTGCCATCCAGGACAGCCTCTCTCGCGATGCGCGCCGGCTGGCTGGCGGGGATGTGGTTGTACGGGCCACTTATCGGGAAGCGACGCCCGAGCAGCTCGCCCGCTTCCGCGCCGCAGGGCGGGTCGCCGAAACGCTGGAGATGCGCGCGATGGCCCGCGCCGGAGACAATCGCGGGCTCGTCGAACTCAAGGCAGTCGACGATGTCTACCCCCTCTACGGCGAAGTGCAGCTGGACCCGGAGGCGCCGCTCGCCGATGCACTCGCGCTCCAGGGTGGCGTCTGGGGGGCCGTCGTCGAGGAGAGCCTGCTCCACGTCCTGGACCTCGCACAAGGCGAGCGCGTTGCCGTCGGCGATACCGAGTTCGAGGTTCGGGGCGTGATCCGGATGGAGCCCGACCGCGGTGTCGGGCTCTTCGACTTCGGACCCCGCCTCATGATCGCGCGTGAAGCTGTCGCCGACACCGGCCTGATCCAGCCGGGCAGTCTCGTGCGGTACCTTTACGGCATTGCCACTGACCCTCCGGCCGATGCGCAGAGCCTGAGCGAGGCGCTGGCGGCCGAGTACCCCGACGAGGGGTGGCGCGTGAGGCCGTACACCGAGGCGGCGCCCGGGTTGCGCCGCACCGTGGAACGGCTCACGCTCTTTTTGACGCTCGTCGGTCTGACCGCCCTGCTGATCGGCGGCATAGGCGTGGCGAATGCCGTCCGCAGCCATCTCGGCGCGAAGCGCGGCACTATCGCGACGCTGAAGTGCCTCGGCGCCCCGGCCTCGACGGTATTCGCTACGTACATGACGCAGATCATGATACTGGCCCTGCTCGGCATCGTCCTGGGGCTGGCTTTCGGAGCTGCCGTCCCCTTTGCGTTGGCCGACCTCATACCGCGGTTCTTCCCCGTTACCATCGAACCCCGCCTCTATCCATTTTCGCTCCTGTCGGCAGGGCTCTTCGGACTGCTCACGGCAGTGACGTTCTCGCTCTGGCCTCTGGCGCGGACGCAGCAGATCTCCGCGGCGGCCCTGTTCCGGGACCTGATCGCACCCGCACGGGCATGGCCGAAGCCGGGGTACCTAGTGGCGACGGCGCTCGCCGCTGCGGCGTTGGCGGCGACAGCGATCCTCACCGCCGAGGACCGTGTCTTCGCCGCCTGGTTCGTTGCCGGCGCGGCCGGCTCCCTCGCTCTTTTCAGCGGCGCGGCCCGGCTGATCATGGAGGTGACGGCCAGACTGCCGCACGTTCGGAATCCGAGGCTCCGACTGGCGCTCGCCAATCTCGGCCGCCCGGGCAGCCCTACGCCGAGCGTCGTGCTCTCGCTCGGTTTCGGGGTGACAGTGCTCGTCGCGGTCGCATTGATCGAAGCGAACCTCGGACGCCAGATCGACGATAGGATCCCGGAGCAGGCCCCCACCTTCTTCTTCATAGACATCCAGCCGCAACAGGTGGAGGAGTTCCGCAGGATCGTCGCCTCCGTCGACGGCGCAGACAGTCCTGAGATGATGCCGCACCTGAGGGCGCGCATCGTCGCGATCGACGGCGTCCCGGTAGAAGAGCGCGAAATCGCTCCCGAGGCACAATGGGCGGTCCGAAACGAGCGCGGACTGACCTATGCGGCCGAGCCGCCCGACGGCTCCCGGATCGTAGCCGGAACCTGGTGGCAGGCCGACTATAGCGGGCCGCCGATCATCTCGTTCGACAGCGGCCTGGCGCGCGGGTTCGGCGTCGGCGTCGGCGACACACTCACCTTCAATGTGCTCGGGCGCGAAATCGAGGCGGAAATCCGGAACCTCCGCGAGATCGAGTGGGGCGATCTGCAGATGCAGTTCGCCGTCATCTTCGCACCAGGCGCGCTTGAGGGAGCACCGCAGACGTTTATCGCCACCACCCGCACCGAACCAGCCGCCGAAGCGCCGCTGGTTCGAGCCCTCACCGATCGTTTCCCGAATGTTTCGGCGATCCGCGTCAAGGATGCCCTCGAAGCAGCGAAGGGCATTCTCGACCAGATCGGCACGGCGGTTCGTGCCACGGGCAGTATCAGCCTCGTAGCCGGCGCTCTGGTACTGGCCGGAGCAGTGGCGGCCGGACAACGTCGACGGATCTACGATTCAGTGGTGCTCAAGGTGCTCGGCGCCAAACGAATAGACGTGCTGCAGGCCTACCTGATGGAGTTCGCGATCCTCGGCGCCGTCACTGCGGCGATCGGCGCCGTCATCGGCGGTGTCGTGGCGTTCGTGGTCGTGACGAGAGTAATGGAACTGGACTGGAGCTTCGTCCCGGGCCCGCTCGTCTCGACCACTCTCGCTTGTGTCGCCATCACTGTCGTCTTCGGCTTTGTCGGCGTCTGGCGCGCTCTGGGACAGAAGGCTGCGCCCCTCCTCCGTAACCCGTAAAGGCCACTTGTTCGTCGCGCGGCGGGCACCACCTCAATCATCATGAGTATCGTCCGAGCCCTCGCCTTGGCCGCCGCGCTCTCGCTCGGCACGGCAGGCGGCGCCCTTGCCGCGGACGCGCTGAAGCTGCCGGCGGAGCCGGAGAGCAGGCCGGAAGCGATGCTCGATAAGCTGGTCGACCAACTGATTACAACGCTCCAAGGCCTGCTGCAGGCGATTCCGCAGTACGAACTGCCGGAGATCAATGAGCACGGCGACATCATCATCCGTCGCAAACGCCCAGACGATGGCTCCGATCTGCCAGCGGGCGAATCGGAAGCCGTTGAGACATAGCCACTTTCCCGATTAGGGCAATTTGTGGGCAGGCACATCCGCTATTGATTTGCGCGTGGCGCAAGGCAATATCAGGATCGAAGAAAATCGCTCGGACAGGGGTCACAGATGGCGCTACAGGACAGACGGGTTTTCACGGCGACGCGGACGATCGATCGGGCGGAGGTCGATGTCGGCCTGCGGCAGTACATGCTCGGCGTGTACAACTACATGGCGTCGGGCGTTCTACTGACCGGGATCGTAGCGTTTCTGGTCTCGTCGTCTCCCGCTCTCATGCAGGTGATCTTCGGCACCCCGCTGATGTGGGTCGTGATGCTGTCGCCGCTCGCGTTCGTGTTCGCGATGAGCTTCGGCATCAATCGCTTCAGTCCGACCACGCTCCAGGCACTGTTCTGGGGTCTGTGCACCGCCTATGGACTGTCGTTCGCCACAATTTTCCTCGCCTTTACCGGCGAAAGCATCGCGCGCGTGTTCTTCATCAGCGCCGGCGCCTTCGCAGGGCTCAGCCTCTACGGCTATACGACCAAGCGTGATCTGTCGGGCTTCGGCTCCTTCCTGATCATGGGCGTGTTCGGCATCCTGCTGGCGACGATCGTGAACTGGTTCCTCGGAAGCGCGGCGCTCCAGTTCGCCATCTCGGTGCTCGGCGTGCTCGTCTTCGCTGGCCTGACCGCTTACGACACGCAGCAGATCAAGGAGATGTACGTCGAGCACGAGGAAGCGGGCGTGCGGACGAAAAAGTCGGTGATGGGCGCGCTGCAGCTCTACATCTCCTTCGTCGCGCTGTTCATGTTCCTTCTGCAGATTTTCGGCAGCCGCGAGTAGCTCTAGCGGCAGCAGCGTTGGTCAATGGGGCCCGGGATCCATGATCCCGGGCCTTTCCGGTTGGGCGGTAGCGAGCGAAGAAGAGTGTCCGCAGGCCGCGCTCGCGACGATTGAGTTCCCGCTCATCTCGATTACCATCCAGATATGCGAGGTGCCGCAGAGACTGGGGACTGCCATGATTGCGCCGATGTGGGCGCGCTTGAGTTGCGGCATCGTCCCGCTCGGAATCAGACCAGCCGCATGATGCTTATCTCCACCTTCCGGCCCGTTCAGTTCCGAGCGATCGGAACGACAGGCTGATGAGAGGTTCGGCCGGTCTGGGCTCGTACGTCTCTTCCGCGTTCCTGACCCTCTACTTCCTCGGCATTCTCAATGTTTTCCTTCGGAATTCACTGGGCGTCATCGGGCCGGAGATAGCGGTCAGCCTCGCAATCGAGCCGGTGGTGCTGGGCGGTGTCGCGAGTGCCTTTTTTTTCGCTTATGCGCTCATGCAGATTCCAACCGGCGTTCTGCTCGATCGATACGGCGCCAGGCCCACGCTCGGCAGCCTGATGGTCCTGACGACAGCCGGCGCACTTCTGTTCGCGGCGGCAACCTCTCAATCGGCCCTGCTCCTGTCGCGGATCCTCATGGGCGCCGGATGCGCCGGGTGCTTCACCGGTACGTTCTACATTCTCGCCCGCAGGATTCCACGGGAGCGGTTCGCGTTTCACGGCGGGCTCTTCAACAGCATTGCGATGACCGGAACGCTGCTCGCAGCGACTCCGCTCGCCGGCGCGACCGCATTGCTGGGATGGCGCGGGGCGGCCCTCCTCATGGCCGGCATGGCAGGCGCCGCATTGTTGCTGGTCTGGACCGTTCTTCGCGACCCGCCACATCCGGCTGCCGTGGCTTCGCCGGCGCCGACGGAGAGCCTGTTCGAATCGATCGCCGGCATGGCACGGATCGCCAGGATTCCGGGGATGCCGCGTCTTGTCTGCACCGGCGTGGGAATGTCCGCCGCGCCGGTCATCTCCGGCATCTGGGGTGGGCCGTATCTCCACGACGTTCAGGGACTCGATGAGATCAGCCGAGGCAACGTTCTGCTCTTCATGGCGAGCGTTGGCGTCGTCAGCCATTTCGTGCTGGGACAGATGTCGGCCCGGTTCGGTTCGGTTCGCGGGGTGGTCGCCGGAGGCACCATCCTGGTGATCGCCGCCCTGGGAGTGCTGGCGACGCTCGACAAACCTCCGGCATGGCTGGCAGCGCTGCTCTTCGGAGCGATCTCGTTCGGCTGCGGCTATCCGGCCCTGGTACATGCACATATCCGCGCCATGGTCCCCGAGCGGCTGATCGGCCGCGGCATGACGCTCATAACCATGGGGGTGATGGGGATCGTCGCGGTCATGCAATTACTGGCAGGCGCGATCATCGACTCGTTCCCGCACGACTCCCAGGCCATCGCACCGCAAATTGGCTATCAGGTGGCGTTCGCGGTCATGGCGCTCCTGTCCGGCGGCGCCCTTCTGCTGTATTGGCGCATCCATGACGTGGCCCCGACCGTGAGGAATGGGTGACGCCTTGCCTCCTCGGGATCGGATGGCCGTCACCCTTCCGCGCGGCTCTCGGGTGAAGCCTTGATCCAGGCAGGCAGGGGCGCGATTTTGTAAGCAGACCATCGGAGATCTATCACATGTTCGCGAAATCGCCTCGTCGCCTGAGAACCCTCGTCCTCGGCGCGTTGTTCGTCAGCACCGCAGGCGCGGCCGCCGTATTGCAGAGCCCGGCCAGTGCCCAGCCGACCCAGCCGCTGGACCGTCCGGGCATCGATCACTATCCGAGCTGGATGCACGAATCCCAGCCGTACATTCCGGGGCGCGATCAGGATTATCGGATCTGGGAGGATGATCGCTTCGATCGTCTCGACCCGAACTTCCTCGCGTGGCGCAGAGAACAGCGCCGCCGATACGGTCCCGATTGGCGGTCGCGACCCGGTTACGAGTCGGACCTCCGTGAATGGCTCGACAATCGGCAGTGAAAGTGGTGCCCCGATGACCCGCAGCGATCGCGTCGCACCGGAAACATGGCGGCAGCCCGACGGCCAGCCGGTCTCCTGTCAAGAGAAGATCAAGGTCCTTAACGAGAACCTCGAAGAGCTTGGCGAGATGTGCCAGGACGCCTTCGAGGATGCCCTGCTGATGGGTTGCGACGAAGCGCAGGTACGCGAGGTTCTGCGGCGGATGGTGGACGAGCTGGAGAATCCCTACCGCCGCTGAGGCGGCGAAAGGAGACCCGCAGACGGACGGCCTGCCTGCCTGCCTATTCCGCCGCCACCGTCCTTCTGCGCCTGAGGTAACCCAAGCCGTACACAACCGCCAGGATCAGCACGCCGGCGGCATCTGAATAGGTACCGGGCACCAGCAAGATGAAGGCGCCGACGAGGAGCGGCACGCGGCTCTCCCAGCCGATCCGGCCGATGCCGTAGAGCCAGCCCTCGAACGCCGACGCCATCAGCCACACGGCAAGCGCCGCCGTCGTGACGTTGTGAAGGATCGGCAGCGGCTCGCCGATCAGGATCAGCGTCGGGTTCAGCACGAACAGGAAAGGCAGGATGAAGTTGATCGTGCCCATCCGCATCGACTGGAAGCCGGTGGTGAAGGGATTGCACTTGGCGATCGCCGCCGCCGCCACCGCCGCCAGCGCCACCGGCGGCGTGATGTAGGACAGCATGCCCCAGTACAGGATGAACAGGTGGCTCGCGATCGGGTCGAGCCCGCCGCGGATCAGCGCCGGTCCGAGCACGATCGCCAGGAAGATGTAGCAGGCGCTGACCGTCATCCCCATGCCGAGGATGAAGCTGGTGATCGCGCCGAAGAACAGCAGCAGGTAGATGTTGCCGCCGGCGAACTGCAGCAGCTCGCGGCTGAACGCGCCGCCGACCCCGGTGTAGGAGAGCGCCCCGACGATCAGGCCGATGCCGACCAGAATGCCGACGATGTTGGCGATCGTCTTGGTCGCGTCGACGATCAGCGCCGCCGCATCGCGCAGCCCGAAGCGGTTCTTCCGCCGCAGCATCGCCGTCAGGACGAGGATCGCCGTGGCGTAGTAGGGCGCGAACGCCTCGATCCCCATGAACAGCAGCATGTAGACGAGCACGACGAGGCTGAAGAGGTAGTACCAGCCGTCCTTCAGCACCTCCCAGAGGTTCGGGATCTCCGACGCCGGCTGGCCCTGCAGGTTGTGCCGCGCCGCGAAATTGTCGACCTGCAGCAGCAGCGCCAGATAGTACAGGATCGCCGGCACCAGGGCGGCGATCATCACCGTGGCGTAGGGGATGTTCAGGAACTCGGCCATGATGAAGGCGACCGCCCCCATCACCGGCGGCATCAGCGCGCCGCCGGTCGAGGCGCACGCCTCGACCGAGGCGGCGTAGACCGCCGGATAGCCGGTCCGCTTCATCGTCGGGATCGTGAGCTGCCCGGTGGTCACCACGTTCGAGATGACACTGCCTGAAAGCGAGCCGAAGAAGCCGCTGGAGAGGATCGCCACCTTGGCCGGCCCGCCGCGCGAGCGCCCCATCAGCGCCGTCGCGAACGCCATGAAGAACTCGCCGCCGCCGGTCACCACCAGCGCCGAGCCGAAGATCAGGAAGCCGAGCAGCAGGCTCGCCACCACCCGCATCGGCACGCCGATCATGCTCTCGGTGCCGAGCGCATGCATCCGCACCACTTCCTCGATCGGGCTCTGCGGCCCCCAGAGGAACGACGGCATCGATTCCGCGAACAGCGGGTAGGCGAAGAAGAAGGCGCAGATGATGAACAGCGGCGTGCCGCCGCAGCGCCGCACCCCTTCCAGGGCGAGCGCGCAGACGATGCCAGCGATCACCGTCGCCGTCGGCGGGGCGATGATGTCCCACCCCTCCTGCACGATTCGGCCGCCGTTCCACGCCAGATAGAAGCCGGTCCCGAGCGTCAGCGCCGCCAGCAGCCAGTCGTACCAGGGCACATGGTGCGCCGCGCCCTTGTGCGCCGGATAAATCACGAACACCAGCGACAGGAAGATCGCCATGAGCGCGTAGAAGTACGCCGTGTCGATGAACAGCAGGCCGAACGCCTGCAGATTGAAGATCTGGTTGATCGCCACGAGATTGCCGATCGTGCCGAGCACGAGCAGCACCCAGTAGGCCGCGCCGCGGATCCGGTCGGGATCGCCGCCGCCGAAGCCCTCGCTCTCGTACCCGCCCGGCGTCGTCGCCGCGCTCTCCTCTCTCCCCGTCATGCTCGCCTCTGTTGCACTTTTTTGTGGTGGTGCAGGTAGCAGGAGCCCAGGTGCGGTGTCCAGCACAGAGCCCTCGAGAGCGGCGCTCCCTCGGCCTCCGGCGCCCGTTCTGCAGTCAATTGCCTCTGTCGGTTGCCTTCCGCGCCGGTCTTTCGATCAGCGCGCGCGCTGGCCGTACATCGTCTTGATCCGCAATTCCCGTTCCTCCGGCGTCTCCTGGTCGGGTGACTTGCGGAGATCCTTTCCGACAGCGGCCCCGCGCGCCACACCCGGGCGAGCGCCCATGTCCTCGAACCACCGCCGAACGTTCGGAAACTCTTCGAGAGTCTGTCCCTGCCGCTCATGGCCCTGGACCCAGCCGTAACAAGCGATGTCCGCGATCGAGAAATCGCCGGCGAGAAACTGTCGATCGGCGAGACGCCTGTTCATCACGCCATAGAGCCGATTGCATTCGTCCGTATAGCGCTTGACCGCGTAGTCGCTCTGCCCAGGCATCGAGTTACGGAAATGATTGGCCTGTCCGGCCATCGGGCCGAGGCCGCCCATCTGCCACATGAGCCACTGCGTGACCTCGTATTTCCCACGGAGGTCCTGCGGCCAGAATTTGCCGGTCTTCTCGGCCAGGTACTGCAAGATCGCACCGGATTCGAAGATGGAGATCGGCCCACCACCGCCCGGGGGGTCGTGGTCGACGATCGCCGGGATGCGGTTGTTCGGGCTGATCTCCAGAAAGTGCTCCTCGAACTGCTCGCCCGCGCCGATGTTTACGGGGATCACCTTATAGGGCAGGCCACATTCCTCCAGCATGATACTGATCTTCTTGCCGTTGGATGTCGGCCAGTAATAGAGATCTATCATCGGACGGTCCCTCCCCGTTGCCGCCTATTTGCGCATCAGCGTTACGTAGTCCTGGAACGGCTTCCGGGCCGCAAGCCGCCGATAGTACGCCTCGACTGCCGGCAGCGCCGGCCGGTCGATGTCCATTTCGAACCAGCGATAGATCACGGCGCACAACGGGATGTCGGCCATGGTGAGGCGATCGCCGAGCATGTAATCGCGCGTCTGCAGGTGCCGCTCGAGAATGCCGAGCACCTGTGCCGTCTCCTTCACGGAAGCATCCATGACCGACTGCCGGCGCTCTGCCGGCGGGGTCATGACCATCTGTCTGAAGAACGGGCTGAAGGCGGGACCGAGCGTCGTCTGCTGCCAGTCCATCCAGCGATCGGCATCCGCATACGCTCGGGGGTCGGAGGGACAGAGGCCGCCCTGGTCGTGCTTGCGCGCGAGGTAGCGCACGATCGCATTCGACTCCCAGAGGACGAAGCCGTCGTCGTCGATTGTGGGCACCCGACCGTTCGGGTTCATCGCGAGATATTCGGGAGTATCGTTGCCGCCGAAATCGCCCCCTACGTCATAGCGCTCGAAGGCAAGTCCCATCTCGCCGCAGGCCCAGCATACCTTGGCCACGTTGCTGGATGACGATCTCCCCCAGATCTTCAGCATGCGTCCCTCCTGTTCGACCCCGTTCTGCCGCGGGCGAGCACGATACAATGGATTTGCGTTCGCGCTTGATGATTTTCCGCCGCGGCTTATCGTGACGATCCTGCCGGTGCGAGGGAAGCAGGCATGTTCACCGCCCCACCCGAAATCATCGAGACCGAGGTTTTCGCGCGCCTGCCCGATTCGCTTCGCCGCAAGCCGGAAGAGTCCTTCTGGGCCCGCATGCAGCATCCGGGGGAGAACGTCGATTGCTTTCTCGAAGGGCCCGCATTCGATCGCGACGGCAATCTGTGGTGCGTCGACATTCCCTTCGGGCGCATCTTCCGCGTCTCGCCGACAGGCGAGTTCACGACCGTCGCCGAGTATGACGGAGAGCCGAACGGACTGAAGATCCACCGCGACGGCCGTATCTACATCGCCGATCACAAGAACGGGATCATGACCCTCGACCCCGCGAGCGGAAGGGTCGAAGCGCTTCTCGATCGCCCGCGGATGGAACGCTTCATCGGCTGCAACGACCTCGTCTTCGCCAGCAACGGCGACCTCTATTTCACCGACCAGGGCCAGAGCGGAATGCAGGAGCCGCGCGGCCGCCTGTACCGGTTGCGCGAGAGCGGCCAGCTGGACGTTCTGCTCGACAATGTGCCGAGCCCCAACGGCCTCGTGCTCACGCCGAAGGAGAACGCGATTCTGCTCGCTGTGACGCGCGCCAACGCGATCTGGCGGGTGCGTCTCTTCCCGGATGGCGCGGTCGCCAAGACCGGCGTTTTCATCCAGATGTCGGGCGGCCTCGCCGGGCCGGACGGGCTCGCCATGGACGAGGAGGAGAATCTCGCAGTGGCCCATGCGGGATATGGCGTCGTCTGGCTCTTCGACCGCCTCGGCGACCCGATCTATCGGATCAGGTCGTGCAACGGCCTCTACACCACGAACGTCGCCTACGGCGGTCCCGACCGAACCGAGCTCTACATCACCGAATCGCGGAGCGGCACGATCCTGCGCGCCAAACTGACCGTGCCCGGCCGCCCGATGTTCTCCCATACATGAGGATTCGCAAATGACCGCGGCCGATCTTCCGCCGAAAGCGGCAGAGCCGATGACGCGTCCGCGCTTCGCCATGCCCCGGGGAGCGACGGACTGCCACTTCCACGTCTTCGGACCAGCGGAACGTTACCCCTATAGCCCGAACCGGAGCTACACCCCACCCGACGCCGCGCTCCAGACATACCTCGCTCTCTGCGACACGCTCGGCATTGCGCGAATGGTCTTCGTGCAGCCGAGCGCCTACGGCACCGACAACAGCCGGATGCTCGACGCAATGGACGAGGTGCAGGGCCGTTGCCGAGGCATCGCCGTCATAGACGATGCCACGCCAGACGCGGAGCTGGAGCGAATGCACGAGAAGGGCGTGCGCGGCATCCGCATCAATCTCGCCTCCATTCAGGGCAGCGGCAGCGGCATCGCGACGGCAACCGCCGAGCTCGCCCGCCGCATCGCCGGCTTCGGTTGGCACGTGCAGGTCTTCGCACCGCCCGATCGGCTGGCGGACGTGC
This sequence comes from Alphaproteobacteria bacterium, assembly GCA_029268305.1. GTDB lineage: Bacteria > Pseudomonadota > Alphaproteobacteria > JAJUGE01 > JAJUGE01 > JAJUGE01. Next base: position 4,185 of record JAJUGE010000001.1, on the reverse strand, counting down.
TCGCCTTCGCGCAGCATCTCCCGACGGATCTCGTCATCGATCACATGGGCAATGTACCTGCCAGCGCCGGCCTCGCGCATCCGGGCTTTCGGGAATTGCTGCGAGCTCTCGAAGGCGATCGATGCTGGGTCAAGATCAGCGGCCTTCATCGCGTCTCGCAGGCGGAACCCACTTATGCCGACGTCCGGCCGATGCTTTCGGCCATGGTCGACGCGGCGCCGCACCGTCTCGTCTGGGGCACCGACTGGCCGCACACCGGCCCGCATCCGCACGGAGCCGACAAGTCGGCCCCGCCCTTGGAGTTCCTGCCGATAGACGATGGTGCACAAATCGACCTCTATGCCGACATGATCGGCGACGAATCCATCTTCAGCGATATTCTGGCCGCCAACCCTGCGCGGCTCTACGGTTTCCCACCGGCATGAACGCCAGCGAGATGACAGTGACATGAGAGAGCCGACCACGAACGGGCTTGGCCAGCCAATCGGATTCCCGGTGCCGGACTGGTCGGCGAGGCCACGGCCGCCGCGGATGCCGATGCAGGGCCGATATTGCCGGCTCGAGCCGCTCGACCCCGCCCGCCATGCCGACGAGCTCTACGACGCGAACTCCGACGATCGCGAGGGGCGCAACTGGACATATCTCGCGATCGGGCCGTTTCCGTCGGCCGAAAGCTATCGCGCCTGGGTCGAAAAAGTGGCGAGCTCCGACGATCCGCTCTTCTTCGCGATCATCGACAATGTGAGCGGCCGGGCGGTAGGCGTCGCCACCTTCATGCGCATCGATCCGAACAACGGCGTCATAGAGGTAGGCAACATCAACTTCTCACCTCGGCTTCAGCGCACGCCGGCGGCGACGGAAGCGATGTACCTGATGATGCGCCGCGTGTTCGATGAGCTCGGTTATCGCCGCTACGAGTGGAAATGCGACTCCCTGAACGCGGCCTCTCGAGCTGCGGCCGAGCGTTACGGCTTCCGCTACGAAGGCCTGTTCCGCCAGGCGGTCGTCTACAAGGGCCGCAATCGGGATACCGCCTGGTTTTCGATCCTCGACGCGGAATGGCCGGCGATCAAGATCGCCTTCGAGACCTGGCTCGACCCCGCGAACTTCGATGCGGATGGCCGCCAGCGCCGGAGCTTGCGGGAACTCACCCAACAGGCGCAGGAGGCTTCCGGCGAGTGAGCTATCGGCATGAAAGATGCCGCAGGGAGCGACGCGGCATCCGATTTCCCGAACGGCCTGCGGGCGAAATCCGGCAGTCGGGCGTCAGCCGTTCTGCTCACCGATCTCGATCAAACGCTCCATAACCTCGTCGCCGATCAAGGATCGACCCAGCTTGTCCCACACCGGCCGCATCGCTTCCTTCCACTGGCTGCGCTGCTCGTCGGTCAGCTTGTGGATCGTGGCCCCTTCGGCCATCATCTTCTCCTCGGCCTCGGCGTTTACGCGGTCGGTGTTCTCCCAATTCCACTTCGTCGTCTCGTCCATGATCGTCTGAAGCTCTTCGCGGACGTTCGGAGAGAGCCCGTCCCACCACGCCTTGTTCAACCCGACGATGTAGAAATCGTAGATGTAGCCAGTGTCGGTGATATGGTCCGCGATCTCGAAGAGCCGGCTGGAGAGCCAGGCGTTCGGGGTCGGCTCGACTGCGTCGATCACCCCCTGCTGCAGCGCGGTCGGCACCTCGCCCCAATCCATGGTGATGACATTAGCGCCGACGGCGCGGAACGCCTCGACATAGTTCGAGCCACCGGGCACGCGGATCTTCACACCCTTCATGTCGGCGGGTGTGAGCACCGGCTGCCCCTTGCGGCCGACGTTGCGCGGCCCGTTGAGCCACACCGCCACCGGCTCTACTCCCTGTTCGCGCAGATCGTCGAAGAGCTCGGCCGAGATCGCCTCGTCGTTCATCGCCGCCTCGATCGCCGTCGGCGTGGTCAGCAGGAAGGGCAGCGTGAGCACCGCCAGCTTCGGGAATGTCCCGGTGAATACCCCGACGACGGGAGCGATCGCGTGAATCGCGCCGAGCTGCACGGCCTGCAGCATGGTCTTCTGGCTGTACAGCGCGCCGCCATGATGGAGCTCGACCGTCACCTCGTCGCCCAGCCGCTCCTCGACCAGTTGCTTGAAATGCTCCCAGGTCTGGCCTTTCAGCGACACCGAGCCGGTATCGTTGTTGACGATCATCTTCGTCTGCGCCACGGCGGGGCCTGCCGCGAGTACGGTGGCGACGGCCGCTGCCGCCGCCAGTCGAGACAACTTCGAGAACATTGCGCTTCCTCCCAGGATTGATTGCGACGCTCAGCCCATCAATCCGGGCAGGAACGTCGAGAGAAACGGCACGTACGTCACCAGCAGCAGCATGATCACGTCGACCGCGATCCAGGGCAAGCAAGCCCGGAAAACTTCGTGGATTGGCATGTTGGAGATCGTGCTGCCGACATAGAGGTTGACCCCGACGGGCGGCGTCACGAGACCAAGCTCGATGTTGACCACCACGATCACGCCGAAATGGATCGGATCGACACCCATCGCCTGCGCGGCGGGGAACAGCACCGGCATGAACATCAGGATCACCGGTATGCCGTCCATGAACAGCCCGACGACCACCAGCACGAGGTTGACGAGGAGGAGGAACAGCCACGGCGGCATGTTCATCTCGACCAGCCAACGTGCGACCGTATCCGGCACCCCTTGCTGCGCGAGATAGAACCCGAACAGCACCGCATTGACGATGATCCAGAAGATCATGCCGATGCGCGGCGTCGTCGCCACGACCGTCTCGACCACCCCGTACAGGCTCAGCCGACGGTAGACGAAGATCCCCACGGCGAGCGCGAAGACGCTGCAGGCGATCGCGGCCTCGGTGGGTGTGAAGATGGCGCCGCCCGCGAACTGCATGCCGAAGGCTTCGAACGCCGGAAACCCGTAGATGCCGACGATCAGCAGAAGCGGCAGGCCGAGGGCCGGTCCCGCATCCCGCAGCGAACGACCGCGTTCGGCCCATGTCGCGGCAGGCATCGGCGAGTAGCGCTGTCGGATCGCGAGCCGGTTGGCGAGGATCATCATCAACAGGCCGTAGACGAGGCCCGGCACGATTCCGGCCATAAAGAGCTTCGGAATCGACGTTTCGGTGATGAAGCCGTAGAGGATCAGCGGAATGCTCGGCGGGATCAGGATGCCGATCGCCCCCGCAGTGGAGACGGCGCCGATCGCGTAGTGAGGGGTGTAACCGGCTTTCACCAGGGCGGGAAACATGATGCCTCCGACGGCGGCCACCGTGGCGGCGCTCGACCCCGATATCGCGGCGAAGAACATGCAGGCCAGGATCGCAGTCATGCCGAGACCGCCGGGGAAATGACCCACCAGCCTGGTCGCGAGGTCCACCAGCCGCCGGACGATGTCGCCGCGCTCCATGAACGCCGCGGCGAGAAAGAAGAACGGAACCGCCATGAGCGGGAAATGATCGAGGTGCGCGTAAACCTTCTGCCCCAGGATCGTGAGCGGCATCGGCGAGAACAGCATGGCCGACAGCAGCACCGAGGCGCCGAGGGCGACAGCGATCGGTACGCCGATGAGGATGAGCACGAAGAAGGCGACAAACAGGAGGGCGATGCTCATCCTCTGCGACCGCCGCTCAGTCGTAGAGGACGGTGTCTGCGCGACCCGCCCTGCCCTTCCATGCCATCAGGATCTCTCTGAGATAGCGGGCGAGAAAGAGCGCCATGCTGATCGGCACGATCAGGTAGATCAGCCACTCCGGCAGTTCGAGATCGATCGAGATGGCGTTGATCCTGTTCAGGAACTGGACGTAGAGCACGCCGCACCAGCACAGCACCCCGACATAGGCCGCCGAGATCACGTTCGCGAGCACGTCGGCGGCTCTGCGCCACGGCTCCGGCAGGTTGTCGGCAATGAACTCGATCCGCACATGCAGGCCGCGCGTGATCGCCTGGCTCGCGCCGAACAAGGATCCCCAGATCGTCAGCACGACGACGGCGCCCTCCGACCAGACGAAGCCGGTGTTGAAGACGTAGCGGAGCACGATCTGCGCCCCGCCGATGGCGAGCGCCGCGAGCAGGAAGGCCGCCATCACGACATTCTCAATCCGCGTGAGAAAGCGGAAGAATGGCCCTTCGCGCGGCGGCTCTGCCCGGCCGGGGTCCGACTCCCGATAGCCCGCCT